>JADJWE010000009.1:344921-689842 GCA_016716525.1 Candidatus Flexicrinis affinis | reverse complement strand
GTCCTGCTCGACACGCAGGAGTACGAGCAGGCGCAGCGCAGCCTCATCGACGCGCTCGAGTACCTCACCGACGATTCAGCCCAGCGGCTGTCGTACACGTGGATGGAAATGAACCGCTATGACACGATCACGCTGGCGCACTCGACGTTGGCGAACATCGCGCTGCGGGTCGGCAACCTGACCAGCGCGCGCGAACGGCTGTGGCTGGCGATGCGCGCGGCGCAGCGCATTGGCGGGGCGCGCATTACGCTGCGCACGTTGAGCGGCGTCGCGGAGCTGCTGCTGCTGCGTGGCGATCCGCTGCGTGCGCTCGAATGGTGCGGCGCGTTGATGTCGTCGCCGGCGGCAGGTGCATTCTACCAACGGCCGGCGCTTGCCATCGTCGTTCGCATTGAGCCGCTGCTGTCTGTCGAAGAGTTTGACGCGGCGCTCGAACGCGGCCGCATGATGTCGCTCGATCAGCTCATGAACGAAGCCAACAGCGTGCTTCGCCATGGATAGCCTTAACGCACCGGCGGCGCTTATTGCCGGCCGTTACACGCTGGATCGCGAGATCGGCAGCGGCGGCATGGGTACGGTGTTCCTCGGTACAGACAGGCAAACGGAGGCTCGCGTCGCCATCAAGCGCCTCGACGGTCGGCGCGTTGCGCTTCAGCCCGAACTGGCCGAGCGATTCCAGCGCGAAGCGGATGCCTTGCGCGCCCTTAACCATCCCAACATCGTGCGCATGCACGAGCACGTCGTACAGGATGGCGACCATTACATCGTCATGGATTACGTCGACGGCCCCGACCTGTCGGATGTGCTGGTACAGCAAGCGAGCTTGCCCGTCGATCGCGTCGTGGATATCGGAATCGGTCTGGCGGACGCGCTCACCCGCGCCCATTACCTGCGCATCGTGCACCGCGACTTGAAACCGGCAAACATCCTGCTCGATGGCGATGGAACGCTCAAGCTGTCCGACTTCGGCGTGGCATACTGGGAACAGAAAGCCCGCATGACGCGGCAGGGCATCACCGTCGGCACACCGGCTTATATGGCGCCGGAAGTCATCAATGGCGGCACGTCCGAGCCACGCAGCGATCTGTGGAGCCTCGGCGTCGTGCTGTTCGAGGCTCTCGCAGGCAAGCACCCCTTCTACGAAACGTCGCTCAACATGCTGTTGGTCAACGTCTTGATCAACCCGACACCCGACTTGCAGGCGCTGCGGCCCGAGTGCCCCGATGCGCTGGTCGATCTGATCGAACGCATGCTGGAAAAGGACGCCGCAGCGCGGGTCAGCAGCGCGCGGCTTGTCGGCGCAGAACTGGAAGCGATCGCAAACACGTTGACCGGTAGCGCCGGAATCCGCGATCGCCCGACTGCACTCGCCGCGACGCGCTTTTCACCGGAGTCGGAGCCCGCACCGTCGATCAGACAGAACCTGCCCGGACAGGCGACGCCGCTGATCGGGCGCGACGCCGAGCTTGTCGAATTGACTCAGACCTTGTTCGACCCGGCGACGCGCCTGATCACAATCGTCGGCCCGGGCGGCATGGGCAAAACTCGCCTTGCACTGGGCGTCGCCAACAACTTGTTGGAGCGCCATCGCGCGACGGCACCGGATGTGTTCGCCGACGGGATCATGCTGGTCGAGCTGGCGCCGCTGCTGTCTGCCGAGCCGCTGCTCCCGACGATCGCCAACACGCTTGGGTTCCAGTTCACCGCAGAAGGCGACCCGAAGGCGCAGCTGCTCGACTATCTGCGCGAGAAGCGCATGCTGTTGATCATGGACAACTTCGAACACGTTCTCGACGGCGCGCCGCTGATCGCAGACATTCTCAGCGCGGCACCAAGCGTCAAGGTGCTGGCGACCAGCCGCGAACGCTTACAGCTTCAGGCGGAGTCGGTCTATGCGTTGACCGGCCTCGACCTGCCGGGCGATACGGCCGACGGCGCGGCGCTGGAATCCAACAACGCTGTCAAGCTGTACCTGCAGGGCGCACGGCGTGTTCATCCGGGCTGGAACCCGAGTTCGGACGACCTGCAGCAGGTCTCACGCATCTGCCGGGCTGTCGACGGTCTGCCGCTGGCGATCATGTTGGCCGCAGGCTGGATGCAGACTCTGTCGGTCGCGGAAATTGCAGACGAGCTTTCGCGCAGTATCGACATTCTCGAGTCCGACCTGCGTGACGTACCCGATCGTCACCGCAGCATGCGCGCCGTGTTCGACACGTCTTGGCAGACGATCACCGAAGACGAGCGCACACTACTGACACGGCTGTCGGTGTTTCGCGGTGGCCTATCGCGGAACGCGGCGCAAACGGTCGCCGGGGCCAGCTTACGCACACTGTCAAATCTGGTCACCAAGTCGATGCTGCGCCGCGATCCCGATCAGGGCAGTTACCACGTCCACGAACTGCTGCGGCAGTATGCCGAAAACCGCCTGAACAACTCCGGTGACGCGGATGACGTTCGCGCGCGCCACAGCGCTTACTATCTCGCATCGCTGCGCGACATCCGGCCACGCCTCGAAGGTTCGGCGCA
The DNA here is from genome assembly GCA_016716525.1 of Candidatus Flexicrinis affinis. Lineage (NCBI taxonomy): Bacteria > Bacillati > Chloroflexota > Anaerolineae > Aggregatilineales > Candidatus Flexifilaceae > Candidatus Flexicrinis > Candidatus Flexicrinis affinis. Next base: position 687,316 of record JADJWE010000009.1, on the reverse strand, counting down.
GATCGACGCTTTGCGCGACATCGACAGCGACCTCGAAAACGTGCGTGCGGCATGGCTGTTCGGGGCGCGTCATGGTCAACCCGCCCTGATGCGCGACGCAGCACCGGTGCTGTGGCAGTATGCCGAGATGCGCGGGCTGTACGAGGTCGGTCAGACGCTGTTCGAGCAGGCGATTACGCTGCTTCGCAGTCACCCCGCTTCGCCCGAACGCGATGCCGCTCTGGGGCGGGTGCTCGCGTACGGCTCGGTGCTCGCGACGGTGCTGCATGCCGCAGATGCCGCGGATGCGATGTTGGGCGAGGCTGCCGCGCTGCTGAACGAAGCGGAGGAGAACGAACGTGCTCCGCTGTTGTTCGCGCGTGGGTTCAACCACCTCACCCTGAAGAATCCTTCGGACGGGCGGGCCGACCTGCGTGCTGCATCCGAGATTTGGCGCGACATGGGCCAACGTTGGGCGCATGCGCGCGCGCTGTCCGAATTGTCGTCGACGTACTGGTATCGCGCGGAGGCCCACAGCAGCAACGTCGAGCAGGCGCGCACGTTGGCCGAAGAGGCGCTCGCGATCCAGCGCGCGCTGGGCGACCAGTTTGGTATGGCGAGCACGCTGCTGCACCTCGGCACGATCGCGTCATACGCCGGGGATGCGGCATCGGACGCGCAGTGTACCGCCGAGAGCCTTGCACTGTTCCAGCGGATCGGCAACCGGTACGGACAGGCGCACGCGCTCAACAACATCGGCGTGCGCGAGATGATGCTGGGCGATTACGCCGACAGCCGCGAACACCTCGAGCAATCTCTGCGGATCAAGCGCGACATCGGCGCGCTGATCCCGATTGTGTGGTCGCAATTCGTGCTGGCTCGGCTCGCGTTCAACGAAGGCAGCTTCGCGCTCAGCTTGCAGCGCTGCGGCGAGGGGCTAGATCGCGTGCGCGGCACCGCGCATCACGAGTGGGAGCTGACGCTCCAGCTCAGCCGCGCGCAGGCACTCACCGCGCTGGGCCGCTATGACGAGGCGGTCGACGCGTGCGACCGCGCCGAGGCACTGGCGAACGACATCGGGAATCAGGAGGACGCCGCCTTCGCGCTGAACCGTAAAGGTCAGGCTGTGCTGCTCTCGGGCAACGCCAAGCGCGCCCGGGCGATTTTGCATGGGGCGAACAATCAGTCGTCCGGCGCGCACGACGTTACCTCGGTCGGCGCCGGTCTGCTGCTCTTGGCAAGTGCCGAGTTATCGCTCGGCGATACTGCGGGTGCGCGCCGGGAACTTCAGCCGGCATTCGACTACTTTACCGACCGGCTTCAGTGGCAGATCGGATACACCAGCGACGAGTGGATGATGGCGACGTGGTCGGTCGAGGCGCACCTGCTCGACGCCGAAGTGAGCGCCGCCGAGGGGCGCATCGAGCGCGGCCTGCGCGCGCTGCAGATTGCCGCCGATGCCGTCGACACCACACATAGCCCGGCGCACCGGAGCAAGGTCGTCGTGACCGCCGCATGGCTGCTTGTCGATCGTGACCCGGCGTTTGCCGCGCGCCTTGCCGGAACGGTGGTCGCTGGCGCGCCGGCCTATGCATGCGACCTACAGCGCGCCAATGACGTGCTTATCCGCTGCGGCCCCGCAGACGATCCGTTCGCAGCGATCGACATTGCGATCCTTGCGCTGCGGCAGCTCCCTAGCACTTAAGCAGATCACAACATACAAACGGCTTCCCCTGCGCTACAATCGATTTGCGGGCCCGGACACGGATCGAACGGCCAACATGACACTGCTCGCAGATCGCTACCGACTGGAAGCGACCCTTGGCGCTGGCGGCATGGGCATTGTTCACCGCGCCCACGACACGCTTGTGGACCGCATCGTCGCCGTCAAGCAGCTGCGGAGCGATCTTGCGCGCTATCAGCCGGAGGTGTTCGAGCGATTCGCGCGTGAGGCCGAAGCCCTGCGCCAGCTCAATCACCCGAACATCGTTCAGGCGCTCGACACCTTTCAGCGGGACGGCGAGCATTACATTGTCATGGACTTCGTGGCGGGAGACGACTTGGCTGCCGTCTTGAAGCGCGAGCCAAAAATGCCGATCAGCCGCGCGGCCCGCATCGCCATCGAGGTCGCCGATGCCCTCACCCGCGCCCACTACCTCGGCATTATTCACCGCGACCTGAAACCGGCCAACATCCTGATCGCGCAGGACGGCAGCGCACGGCTAACCGATTTCGGCGTGGCGTATTTGGGCGAGCGCGACCGTGTAACGCGCGGCGGAATCGCCATCGGCACGCCGGATTACCTGCCGCCGGAGGTCTTCAACAACCAGCGCGGCGACGAGCGCGCAGACATCTGGGCGCTGGGCGTCATCCTGTTCGAGATGATCGGCGGGCAGCACCCCTTCAGCGCCGAAAACCTGCCGAGCCTGATGCTCAACGTACTGATCAATCCGCCGCCAGACTTGGAGGAACTGCGCCCTGACGCACCGTTAGCACTCGTCGACTTGATCTACCGGATGTTGGCGAAGGAACCCTCCGACCGCATACCGTCCGCCCGCTTGGTCGGCGCCGAGCTTGAGACGGTGATGCAGCGCGCACAGGCCACACCAATTTCGACCGGCGTACGAACTAGCCTCGGCCAGCGCTTCCAGCCGCCGACCGCCGTCCAGCAGCGGCATAATCTTCCAGCACAAGCGACACCGTTTGTGGGCCGGGAAGGTGAACTGCGCACGCTGGGCAAGATGCTGGAAGACCCCCACCAACGCTTGATCACACTCGTCGGGCAAGGTGGAATGGGTAAGAGCCGTCTTGCCGCCGAGGCCGGCATGCGCACTATCAATAGGCAGGTCACGCACACCGACCTGTTTCCAGATGGCGTGTACTTCTACGGCCTCACGCAAGTCAGCGGGATCGACAATCTGCTCACGGTTATCGCCGATGGCGCGCGGTTTCAGTTCTATCAGGGCGAGTCGCCTAAGTCGCAGCTTCTCGACTTCTGGAACGACAAACGCGCCCTGCTGATCTTCGACAACTGCGAGCACCTCACCGGCGAGCTCGACCTCATCACCGAAATCTTGCACGCCGCGCCGGCCGTCAAAATCATCACAACGTCGCGCACGCGTTTGGATCTTGCCGGCGAGACACTGATGACGATCGAGGGTATGGATTTCCCCGAAACCCTGACCGCCGACCTGTCGGAATACAGCGCCATCCAGTTGTTCGTGCAGAGCGCGCGGCGCAGCATGCCCGGTTTCCAGCTTCGGCCCATCGACTTCAGCGCCATGGTCGAAATCTGCAAGCTTGTGCGCGGCATGCCGTTGGGCATCGAGCTGGCGGCCGCCTGGGTCGAGGTCCTGTCGCTGCCTGAGATCGCCGCCGAAATCGCCCGCGACCTCGACTTTCTCGGCACCGATGCGCATGACGCGCCGGAACGGCACCGCAGCATGCGCGCGGTCTTCGGTCACTCGTGGGAACTGCTTACGCCCGAAGAACAGCAGGGCTTTTCTCGCCTTGCGGTGTTTCGCGGCCGGTTCACCCGGCAGGCCGGCCAAGCTGTCACCGGCGTGTCGTTGCGGCAGCTAATGACCTTCGTCAATAAGTCGCTGCTGCGCCGCGACGCCGACACCGGCATCTACCAGATTCACGAGCTGATGCGCCAGTTCGCCGAGGAGCAGCTTGAGGCCGCGGGCGAATTGGATGCCATGCGCGCCGAACACAGCCGGTACTACATCGAGGCGCTCGTGCAGTCGCGGCGAGATCTGCAATCCAGCCGCCAGCTCGAACGATGGGAGGACATCGACGCCGACCGCGAGAATGTCCGCGCCGCATGGCTGTGGGCCGCGAGTAACGGCCGGTTTACGCCGCTGGCCGACTGCATCCACAGCATGGGCATCTTCTTCGACATGCGTACGCAGTACATCGAGGGCATTGCGCTGTTTGAGCAAATATGCGACTTGCTCTACCAGCATCCTCCCGACCCCGACCGCGACCGCGCCCTGGCATGGCTTCACGGCTGGACAACTGTCTATCGTACGATATTCCGGCAAGTCGCGTCCGCGTATGAACATCTGGCGGCCATGCGCGATGCCGTGATGCGCTCGCGTGATCCGGAGAATCGGGCTTGGATGGACTTCTGCATCGGCCTTGTCGAGCGTATTCTCGGTCATGCACCGTCCAGTCAAGAATTCTTCCGGCGGGCTGCCGCGCAGTTTATCGCGTTAGGCTCGCCGTGGGATCGCGCCCACGCGTTGCTGAATCTGGCCGTATCGTCGTACTTCCGCCTCGAGTCGCGCCAGACCGACATCTCGATGGGCATCCTCGCCGCCGACGAAGCACTTTCGATCCTCGAATCGCTCGGGGACTCGTACTTGCGCGCCCACGTATTGGAGGAGCGCGGCCACCTTGCTACGTTGGTCGAAGACTTCGACCGCGGTCTGCCGATGATGGAAGAGGCCGCCGCTCTGCACCGCAAGGTAGGCAATCAACTCGGTGTCGGATCGACGCTGCTCAAAGCCGCGCTGACCCGCGCAGTCGTCGGCCAGTTGGAACAGGGCCGCGCCGCTGCCGAAGAGGCGTACGCACTGTATCGCGACGCCAACAATCTCGCGCAAGTTGGAACCTCGCTCGAAATGCGCGCTCGCATCTCGTTCTTCGAGGGCAAGTTCGCCGAATCGTCCGAGCTGGCCGAGGAACTGGTGCACCTGTCGCTCAGGCTGCAGATGCCGGAATACCGCGTATCTGCGCTGATCTTGCGCGGGCGCTGCGAGTGGGCGCTTGGAAAACTCGGCCCGTGCGAGGAAACGTTCCGCGATGCCTATATCGCGGCCGAGGACGTCGGCCACCTCGAAGACATGAGCATCGCGCTAGCGGGAATCGTACTGGTGAAGCTGGCCCAGCGTAACCTTGTCGACGCCGATGCCCTGCTCGAAGCCATGCAGATCATGGCGGAGCGCGCCACCGACTTCAACCAGATCGCGCTTACGGCAGCCTTGCGCGGGCGCGTTATGCACATGCTCAAGCGTTATGAAGAAGCGCTCGAACACCTGCATCGTGGCCTGACGCTGCTGCGTGATCCCAGCCGTGTGCGCAACTCGTACATCTGGGATGAGGGGCTGCGGAGCGAGTTCATCGCGCTGGTCATGCAGGGTTTGGCGGAGACGTACCGCGGCGTGGGCCGTGTCGACGACGCACGGCAGATGCTGCGCGATGCAGTGGCGTTCGCGCAGCGGTCGAAATTCCCCGCCGTAATGGTCTCAGTCGTGATCAGCGGAGCAGGTTTACTGTTCGCGCTGGGCCGTGCCGCCGACGCCGGCGCGCTGCTGGCGCGTCAGATCGAGAACCCGCAGGGGTTCGCGGTCGAGCGATATCGCGCGTCGGCGCTGCTGGCGCGTGTGCGCGAACACATCGGTGACGAAGCGTTCGGTTCGGCCGTTGAGCGTGCGGGGACGATGTCGATGGACGACTGCGTGAAGCTGCTTCTTCGCCGCCTGTGATCCCTACAGATCGGGTGATTCAGTCTTGATCGCCAGCCGGAGTCGTGATACTCTGTTGCGACCATTGGGGGATAGTTCAATGGCAGAACAACGGGTTCTGGCCCCGTCGATCTTGGTTCGAGTCCAGGTCCCCCAGCACACCGCCGCCGGCTGAATCGCCGGCGGTTATTGTTTCGATTGAACGCGCTACATTGCAGACCGCTTTAGTTCGGCGTCGGCCTCTTTCTCCATCCGGTCGAGACGCGTGTAGTAATCGTGGATTTCCTTCAGATGCGCCCATGCAATCTTGCCGGTGAGCAGTACGTCGTCGCTGGTGACGTTCGTCTCCGGGTCACGGACTCCGTGTTCCAATTCGACTTCGAGACCACGACGAAACTGCTCGAGGTTCACCTGTGTCCACTGAATTCCCAACTGCTCTCCGATTGACCGGGCTTCGTCGACCGTGAACTTGCGCTTTGCTGCCATGTGTAACCTCCCATCAGGGGTGCGATGTCACTTCGTGTGGCGTATCGAGACGCTGCTCGTCCGCTGTCTTCATTGTATGCCCGTCTGGGCGTGCGGATGGACCTATCGAGCCGCGCTGATGTGCACGGTTTTCGCCTCAAGACAAGTTTGGAATCGCGGCCGATGGTGCTATCACCCGACTGACGACCGGCGTACGCTAGAGATAGTGGGCGAACCCGGAGGGATTGTCCCATGTCGTACGCGGTTTCGACTCCATTACCTTAGTCCGAGTGTTCGTGCGGCGTTACCCGTGTGTTGGGTAACGCCGCTTTTGCTGTTCCTGTCGAAAGGAAAGGTACTTTATGCGTGGCCGAATCTTGTCTTTGGCTAGTCTCGCATTCATTCTCCTCGTCCTGGCGGTTGCGGTGCCGGTTGCCGCACAGGATGTTCCCGTTCCTGCGCAAGTCGGCGAGCGCGAAGACGCGCCGCCTTATGCGCTGCACGGACCGTACTGGGTGGGATATCGCGAGTTCTTGATAACGAAGGACCCGGACAATCCGATCAAAGCGCACCTCTGGTATCCGGCGCTCAACCCATTCGGACTGAGTGAGACCTTCGCCTATCACGTGGACTTGAAAATTGCGGCCATCACCGAGCCATTGGACCTGCATACACAGGGTCATGCACTTCATAACGCCGCGGTCAACCTGGCAGACGCCCCTTACCCGCTGATTGTCTTCTCTCATGGATTTGCGGTCTGGTCGGCCTTCTATGCTCCCGTGGTCGAGCAGTGGGCGTCCCACGGGTTCACCGTGATCGGAATCGAACACCACGAGCTCTTCGATGACACCTACTCCGCGATTCCCGAAAGTGCGATCAAACGGCCACGGGACGTCACAACGGCCCTCGACTTTGCCGAGCACCTGACCGGAACCGGCGGTGAATTCGAAGGCTGGTTCGATATGGACCGCATCGCGGTCGCCGGCCATTCCTTCGGCGGATACACGTCGCTCGCCATCGCTGGTGCACGATTTGACTTCGCTGCGATGAACATGCGTTGTGCCGCCGTCCCTGAGGATGACGTCTTCGCGCAAGGTCTATGCAAGCCAATGGTTGGCAATGAAGCCGCTATGGCGCGGCTTGCAGGCTTTGATCCGGTGCCGGAGGGGTTGTGGCCATCGTTCGGCGATCCGCGAGTAGATGTCATCGTTTCCATGGCAGGCGACTCGTTCATGTTCGATCAGGCCGGGCTCGCCGAGATAACCATTCCAATGATGGTGTTGGGCGGCACGGCCGATACCGGCACATTGTATGATTGGGGAACCGGGCCGTCCTTCGAATATGCGAGCAGTGCAGAGAAGGTGCGTGTCACATTCTTGGGCGGCGAGCACATGATATCCGGCGCATCGTGTGAGGACTCGCCGGACGTTGTGGCGATCTTTGGACCGTGGGTGTGCATGGATCCCGTGTGGGACAAGGCGCGCGTACACGACCTCATCAACCATTACACGGTGGCGTTCCTGCTGGCCGAGCTCAAAGGCGATGCCGATGCTCGCGCGGCGCTTGCACCGGACGCGGCGTCCTTCCCGGGCGTGGAGTACAGCACTGTAGGGTTCTAGGTCAGCCAGAGCTACTACAGAAAGTGTGATCGTGCGTCTACAGTCTGTCACCGCCGGTGGATGCACCGGCGGTTCCTTGTTGCTGGCCGTCATTCATACCGCACACGACAATGCTTCCGCATCCGACCGTGAGTGTTTGCGCCATGCCGCGTGTATCTAGTCGAGAATACTGGACGGTACAAAACAACTAATGCGACTGCCCCTATCCCTCGCACTCTTCGTATTGGCACTCCTCGCCTGCGACCTTGAACGCAGCATGGGCTTCATCGAGTTGACCGATGAGGTGTATGTTGAGGAGTTCCAGGTCGAAAGCGGCTATGAGTTAACGTGGCGAGTTCAGGCCCCGTTCCGCTGCGACTTCCGGGCAACGCTGACCTCGTCCCACCCGAAGGCTGCCCGTGACAGTGTTTTCATTTGGGGTGGCCAGCCCGTTGACGGCCAAGACTGTTACGGATGCACCGGGGCCATCGTTGAGGGACTGTCGATCGACCTGAAGCCCGGGGTACAGGCCGTCACCGTCATGGGCGGCGACGACTATCCCGCTGAGCTGCGCTTCGAGCCGATCAGCTGCACGCGCTAGGAAACAGGTTCGAGCCGCCGCTCAAGGACCGATTTCTGGCGATTGAGACACCACCTTCGCACCGACTTGCCCGACGGTCGTGGTATGCTTTGCACACGAGGGATGGAGGCGAACGCATGGCTCAATCGACGTTGAAGTACCCGGTGCTGTTCACGTTCTGGGGCATCCCGGTCACATTAGGCCGGCAGGCGTGGCAGTTCGTGGTCTCGAAACTGGTGTTCGGCGCGATCCTCGCCGTATTGTTCCACCTCGGGAAGGGGCTGGGCGAGTTGATCGTCATCACGCTCGGGTATACGCTGATCATCCACAGCTTCCCGATCCTGCACACCGTCGGACACGTCATCAGCAGCAAGCGCGTTCAGCCGCCGATGACCGAACTGCGGGTTATCCCACTGGCGATTCAGACGCGCTATAGCGCCGATCCGGACCAACTTGCGCCGACTGTGCATCTCAACCGCGCGCTCGGCGGGCCGATCATGAACCTGGTGCTCGGCGCGCTCGGCCTGATCTGGTGGGCGTCGAGCGGCAGTCACTACGCCGTATTGTTCACCGTCGGCAACCTGTTCTTCGCGTTTGGCGCGCTGCTGCCTATCCCTCATATCGACGGCGAGGTGATCTGGCGCGAGGTGCGGCGGGCACGCGCGGCCCGCCGCTGACCCCTCACCGGAATCCACACGAAGTTACCGCTGGATGCTGCCCTCAAGTGCCAGCGGACGCAGGGTCATCGAATTCGTCCCGCGGAACCCGGCCGGCGCTTCCGGCAGCGGTAGTATCGGCAGGCGCTGAGTAGTTCGTGGTACAGCCTCACCGCCGACAACCAAGAGCTGCACATCATCGACACGTAGCCGCCCCGGCGTTGGCTTCACATTGATCGTAACGCTCGCAGACGCGACCGTCTTGTTGAGCGGCATCGATGCGAATACCGGCAAGTAGTCATACGATCCGCCAGGAATAGGTGTTGAGAATTTCTCAGTCGATGCGTCCGCGTACTTAACCTTGACGGTGATCTTGGAACCTTGCCCAAGGGACTTCCCATTGACCAAGGCATAGATCGCCAATTGCTCTCGGTTGTTGCCCAGATTGGTCGGCGTCAGGTTCTGATAGAGCTTGCGCTTGGATGTACTCGCGGCATCGGCTTTGAATTGAAATACGCATGATTCTTCTGGCGCTGTCAAACGAGCCGAAACCTTCTCGCACTTGCGTTTGTCGCTCGGCAACAGCCCATCCTTAAGCCAGTGAAGGGCGTTCTCAGCGGAGGATGCTCCTTCTGTTTCAAAGCCGCCGTTCAAGAGGATGTTGGGAGTGTCTATCGGGATGAAGTTACTGACTTTGGCAACGTAACCTCGGCCCCCGCCCGTGTGCGATAAGAACGGCCCGACATATTCCGGGAACGAGGAAGGCAAGCTTGCGGTATGTCCAACTACGTAGGCATCGCCGATTGGATCGACGGCGATTGCGTAACCGTAGTCATCCTCTGCGCCACCGATGAAACCAGAGTAGAACAGGAAGCTGCCAGTTGCGTCGATCATCGACACGAACGACTCACGCTTACCATTGTGGGTGGTATCTGGGCCGATAAATGTCGGGAAAGTTCCATCGGTCGTTCTGGTTGTTCCTACCAGATATATATTGCCAAATGAGTCGAGCGCAACTCCCCCGACGCTCTCATCCTTGAGCCCCCCCAAGACGTTCGCGAAGAGATAGGCTGAACCCGACTCGCTGACTTTGGCGATGAACGCATCCAGGTCGGTGCCCCAATCGAATACCCCTGCGATGACCGCGCGACCTTGGGCGTCAACCGCAATTGCTGTGCCTTGATCTGCTCTGTAGCTTCCGAAGTAGCCGGCATACGCCAGTTTCTTGCCTGAGCTCTTAACCTTTGCCACAAAAGCGTCGGGAAAGATGAACGGGTTGTAGCTGTATGTCAGATCAGGACCGACCTTAACTGGGAATGTTGCTTCCGTGCTGTACGTGTAGCCGACAACATACGCTGCTCCGTCGGAGTCAACGGCAATGTCCGCTGCGCCGTCATCCTGTCCGCCGCCGATGTAACCCGCGTAGATCAAGCTTGATCCGTCGACCGAGACCTTCGCAACGAACGCCTCATAGTCACCATTTCGGGTCAGATCTGGTCCGATGAGTACAGGAAACGTGCTCTGACTGCTGAATGTGGTCCCAGTAACGTACGCATGCCCGTCAGCATCTACCGCGATACCATAGACCCAGTCCGAGTCCTTGCCGCCGATGTATCCCGCGTAGATCAATGACGTTCCATCGGCACTCACTTTGGCAACGAATCCGTCCGCTCGAGTCGCAGTCACACCAATTCCGTTGAACGTCAGATCGGGCCCAACAGAAACGGGAAAGGTTAGCTCAGAGCTGTTCGTATTACCCCCGATGTACACGTTGCCGCTTGCGTCGATTGCGATGTCGTTGGCTATGTCCGTACCCTCTCCGCCGATGTAACCTGCAAAGATCACACCGGTTCCGTTTGGATTGAGCTTGGCGACAAATGCATCTGTCCCGAAGCTGGGTGTGACGTAGGGGCCACCCGTTGGCGGAAAAGTTGACGAGGCTCCCGATATCCCACCGGCCACGTACATGTGACCAACCGCATCGACAGCGACACCACTAGGTCCTCCGCCGAAGTAGCCCGCGTACGCGAAGACCGGATCGATCACCAGCGGCTGGGACGCGTCGTACGCGCCGACCTCGAACGAGACCAATCCGTCATCCACTACGAAGCGGCTTTCGACCGGGTAGTCGACACCATCGTTCGTCTGGTACGAATACGGCGCGCGCATCGTCAGCGTTCGGTCGCCGAGGATGAGGTTCAAGTCACCGGCATCATTTAGGGCAATGCCGTCAACAGGATCGAAACGAAGTTGTATTTGCGCGGGATCCGCGCCCGGCGCAACGATAAAGTCATACTGGATCTGCTGCGTGCTGGCGTAAAAGACCGCGTCAATCCCGGCGTACAGCTCGCCATAGCGGATCTTGCTGAAGTGCTGCGCTCCGGTCACCCATTCCTCTGGCTTGCCTCGGAAGTAGCTGGTGATCCCGCCCTGCGGCTCTTCTCCGGTCAACACCGGGGACTCATTGGCTCCGACGAAATCGAGGTACAGCCCGTACGTCCGCGTAACGTGCTCGGGCTCGTGGCTCGCCGCGCGGTCAGCGGCGGCAGCGGGGCGATTAGCCGTCCTGACGGACGAGGATTCCTCCGTCACGAGATTGAAAGCGATCCGGTTATCGGTCAGGAACAAGCTGTATCCCTGCGCCCGGGCAAGGTACCGCACTTGTGCATCGGACTGGCCGAGGTTCTCCTCGAAGTACAGGGGAATGACCGCCATATCGACGCCGTCATGGGCGGCCGTCTCCGGCGTCACGGGTTCAGACGGGCGGGCCTGCGGAATGAACGCGAGCGCCAGCACTAAAGATACGGTCATGCTAACGACAACAAGAAATCGGGTCGCCATGGTCAGTCCCCAAGTGTGCGTAATTGGGGATAATTATAGCCGGCGGCGCTAAGATTGCGATGCACCAATGTTAAGACCAATTGGCGCGCGCCCCTCCCCCACATCGACGGCGAGATCATCTGGCGCGAGGTGCGGCGGATGTGGCGCTAGAACACGTTCGACAGTGCGCGGGCCAGCTCGAAGTAGATCGGGAGACCGACGATCAGGTTCAGCGGGAACACGATCACCAGCGAGGCCGTGAGCGACAGTCCGGTGTTGGCCTGAGGCATGTTGCTACCGACCACCGCGGGTGCCGTGATGTACGACGCGCTGGCGGCCAGCGTCCCGAGGATCATCGCGCCGCCGGCAGAAAGCCCGGCGATCGATCCGAGCAGCACGCCGATGGCCCCGTGCAGCGGCGGCGCCAACACGCCAAACGCCAGCAGCGGAAGACCGACATTCACAACATCGCGCAGCTTGCGCCCCACTTGCGAACCCATCTCAAGCAGGAAGAGCGTCAGAAAGCCCGAGAACAGGTCGACGAAAAACGGCGATACCTGCTGATACCCCGACTCGCCGGAGATCACCCCGATCGCAACGCCGCCGCCGAGCAACAGAAAGCTCTTTCCGCTGAGTGACGACCGCAGCACCGATGGCAGCGACTCGGTCGTGCCGCCAAGGATTCGGCTCGCCATCGACAGGCCAACCACGACCGCGCAGATCTCGAACACCACGTACATCGTCGGCATGAAGCCTTCGAAGCTCTGCCCCGCTTCCCTGAGAAACGTGATGCTCGCGCTCAGCGTCACCGCGGACGCGGCGCCAAAGTGCATGCCGAGCGAGATGGCATCGGCCTTGTTGACGAATCGGCACAGGATGACATACGACCACAGGGGGATCGACGCGCCGAGGATCGCCGCAACCGCTGCCGTACCCCATAGGTTCTCGCTCGGCGACCTCGCCAGTTCGAAGCCGCCTTTAAGGCCGATGGCGAAAAGCAGGTAGATGGTGATGATGCTGTTGATCTGTTCGGGAATCTTGAGGTCGCTCTTGACGCGAACGGCGATGACGCCGAGCACGAAGCTCAGAACCATGGGGGACAGCAAGTTCAGGCGCAGGATATCGGCGAGTGACATGGCGATCTTCCGAGAGGCGGCGCGACAATCGGCATACCATGGCGCGAATCACCGAAAAAGGCAATGGATTCGCGGCGCTTTGTGCCGTGTGCGATGGCGCCGCCTAGCGGTATGTCCCGCTCAGCTGGTGACTTTCGCCACGATCGCCGCGATTCGGCGGGCGCGCGTTTCTGCCGCCTTGGCCGACTCGACCTGCCGGACGTGCTCCTTGCGTAGGGTGTACGAAAGTGCATCGAATATGTCGCGTGCGCCGGGATGAGCCGCCAGCGCCGCCGCCAGATCGTCCGGCACATCTACGGTACGAGGGGACGAGTCCAGCTCCAGCGTTACGGTAATCGGATCGCCCGCCTGCACGCCGGAGGCGTCGCGGTGCTCCTTGGCAAACGGCAGCATGAACACGTCACCATACGCTCCGACGGTGCTCCGATACGCGTAGCCGTTGACAGTCACGACGACTTTCGGCCGCTTGCCGGACGCCAACTGGTCGACCACATGCGGCGGCACCGGGATGCCGGTCGCGTTCATTCCCTCGGCCTGCTGAAGAACACTCTCGAACGTAACGGACATGGCAATGCTGCTCCTTCTCTCGCCTGGAAACGGTTACGCTTGAGTCGACCGATACCGGCTGGATGTCGGTTGACCGTGTCGGGTATCGAACATCTGATCTACGAGTATAACCCGGTTTCGCGATTGTTGAGCGTCAAATTCACAAAAGCACCCCGTGCCTTTCGACACGGGGTGCGTAGTTCTTCTGTTCCGTGCGTTCGTTCGGGCCGTGCTAACCGCCGCCCATCGAGTGGCCGCCCATGTCCATGCCACCCGCCATTGGCTCGCGCACCGGAACCGTCAGTTCGACCTCGCCGAAATCGGCAAACGTCAGCGTGAAGTCGATTTCCGCGCCGGCGGCAAGCTCGCCGGTCAAGCCGATCATCATGACGTGCAGGCCGCCGGGCTTGAGCACCGCCAGACCACCGGCGCTCACCGCGATCCCGCCTTCGATCGGGCGCATCATCATCATGTCGTTCGCGCCCATCGTCATCTCGTGCAGTTCGACCGTTTCGGCGGCATCCGTGGCGGCGGCGATCAACGTGTCTTCCACGTCGGTCAGGTTCAGCAGCAGGCCGTAGGCCGCGCTGGTCGGCTGACCGGGGCCGGCAGGCCTCACCCACGGGTCGACGACGTGGACCCCGCGGCACGCCTCGGGCCACATCATCTCCATGTCGTCCATATTGCCCATCGCCGTATCGCGTTGGGTCATGTCCATATTGCCCTCGCCGCCCATGTCCATGCCTTCGACTGGCATTTCGCGGATCGGCAGGACCAGCTCGACATCGCCGGCATTTTCGAACGTCAGCGTGATCGCTAACTCCTCGCCGGCGACCAGCGGCGCGGTCAGGTTGATCAACATGATGTGCAGTCCGCCGGGTTCGAGGACGGTGAAGCCGTTGGCCGAGACCGGGAATCCCCCCTCCATCGGGCGCATCATCATCACGTCGCCCTCGCCCATCATCATCTCGTGCAGTTCGAGCACTTCGGCGGCCTCGGTGCTAGCGGCGATCAGCGTATCATCTTCACTGCCGAGATTGACTAACACGCCGTATGCCGCACTGTTGGGTGCACCCTCAACGGTGGCACGCGCCCAGCCGTCAAACAGATACACGAGCTCGCAGGTCTCCGCCTCTTGCGCGATCACCGAAACCGGCGCCAGCGCCAGCATCAACGCGACAGTTGCCACCAGCAGAGTCTTTACACGCATTGTCGTTCTCCTAAGGTACGAAAGAAACACACGACGCCCGGCGATGGCCCGCGACTACGTTTCGGCCTGTAGAATCCGCTGCAGGTCGTCGCGGATCAGCCGGTAATCCGTGCCGTACAGATACTGAACCATCAGCCGCCCGTCGGGGTTGATCAGAAAGATCGACGCCGTGTGATCGATCAGGTACGCCAGCGGAGAGTCGCCCAACGGACGCTTCTCCGCCACGACGCCGAACTGATCCATCACGCTTTGCAGCGGGTCGCCCTCTGCGCGCAGGCCGATGAAGTCCTGATGGAAGCCCCCTACGTACTGCGTCATCAGATCGAGCGTGTCGCGCTCGGGATCGACCGTCACAAACAGCACTTTGACTCGATCGGCAGGCTCTTCCAGTTCAAGGTAGATCTGCCGCAGTTCGGTGAAGGTCGTCGGGCAGAAGTCGGGGCACGTGCGGTAGCCGAAGTAGATCAGCACGATTTCGCCCCGGTGATCGGCGAGCCGAAACGGCTCGCCCGTTGTGGAATCGAACGTGAAGTCGGTCAGTACACGCGGCGGATCGAACACGGCGCCGTTCAGGTCATCAAGGTATGCAGGCGGTGGCGGAACCCTCGGTGTTGCTGCCGGCGCCGGGGCACCGCCGCAGCTCGTGGCAGCCAGCGCCACAAGCGCCAACACCATCATCCGATAAACGCGCATACCTGATCCTCTCTACCCTTCCACTACGATATTGATATAACCGACGTCGTTTAGGCTGCATACGCCTTGAAACACGGCGGCCTGCGTGAAGCGCTGGCGGATCGTCTCGCCCGACCGGATGAAGAACGGCCCAATGGTGTGATCCACAATGTCGTCGTTGCGGATCACGAGCGTGTCGCGCCTACCGACTTGCAGGCGAATGTCGTCCGGCAGTTCGTCATGGCCGCGCCGCACCATGTCGTAGGTCCCTTGCGGGATCACGATCCACAGCTCGCTATCGGGGCTTTGAGCCATATCCGCAGTCGTCTCGCGGATCAGGCGATAGGTCGCGGCCGGTTTGTCGTACTCCGGTGGCAGCGCATAGACGTACGCGCTGAACTGCTCGGTCAACGCCTCTGAGTCCTCGCCCGTCTGTGCCGTGACGTCGATCGTCCATGAGCCGTTCATCGGCCACACGACGCGGAACACGTACTCACCATCGCGGCCACCCTCTTGAACACCGCGCAGTGGCAGCATTCCGCCGTGATCCAACAGGCCGGACACCGCCACGTCGGCACCTTCGACCGGGCTGCCGTTCGAGTCGCTGACGAGCACACGAAGCCGATTGACCCCGATCGTCATCGGAAATGGGGCGGAGCTGAGTTCAATCGTCAGACCACCGGACGGTGTATCAGCCGCGCTGTCGTCGAACACGAAGAGCATCACCGCCGCGACACCGACGATAATACCGATCAGAAGCAGCACCCCGAGAAACCGCATCCGTCAAATACCTCAGCACCAGATCGTGCAACCGTACGCTCCCTACCCCTACAGTCTAGCGGAACGCGACCGCGTGGACAGTGACATGCGTCACGTTGTGCAAGGCAACGTATCAGGTCGGAGCATCTCTCCATACCTTCAGCCTAGCATGTGAAAACGGGCCAGTCGAGATCCTCTCGCTGGCCCGTTCCACATGGACTTACGCGTGGTGCTGCGGTGTGACTCTACCCGTGATGCCCCGGTTCAGGCTTCGACTGATGCTCAACCACGGCCGGCGCAGTACCTGCCGGGCGCGAATCCGGATAGATGTTCAAGAAGCGCACGGCCAGCGTGAACGCCAGCCAACTGTACGCGACAATGCCGATGGCCACCCCCCATTCCACCAGCGCCGGCTCATAGGTGTTGACCGGGAAGATCTCGGCCACGCCCGGCGACCAGTCGAGCGGGATCACGAAGCCGGACAGGGTCATGTTCCAGCGATTGATCACCAGCCCTGCGATGATCATCAGGCAAGCCAGCATGAGCGCGTTGCGGTTGTTCCGCAGGCGTCCCCACAGCATGAAGACGGCAGGCACCAGCGCGCCGAACAGTACTTCCCCAAACCAGAACGTGAAGTTGTACGGCGTGTACTGCGCCAGTGTCTCGGCGCCGAACTGCTGTTCGGGCACGTGGCTGTAGTAGTTCGTCGCCAGCCAGCTCCAGAGTTTGAGATAGAGGTAGGCCAAGCACGCAAAGCCGACCAGACGCGCCACGCCGTTGATGATGTTGGGCGGGGCTTGCTCGCGCCCGAGCAGCTTACCGGAAAGGAGCGTGACGAGAAGCGTCAGCGCGGCCCCGCCTGCCACGGCGGACAGAATGAACAGCACCGGCGCGCTCGGCGAATACCAGAATGGCCGCGCGGTCAAGATGCCGTACGTCGCGCCCAGCGATGACTGGTGCAGCAGGGACAGACCCATACCAACGACGGCGACAATGGGCATCAGGCGGTGCAGCAGATGCGAGATCGACACAAGCAAGCCGATCTTCTTGAGCGGCGTACTTTCGACCAGCACCGGGAACAGCTCGATCAGCAGCACCGTGAGGTAGAGCACGACGCACATCGTGATCTCCCACAGCACCGAGTGCACGTTCCAGTAGATGATCGGGTGGTAGAACCGGTCGAAGCGGCCGATGTCGATAAACAGCGCGATCATCGCCGAGGAATAGCCGAGAAAACCGACCAACACCGCCGCGCGGGCAATCGCTTCGTACTGCCGCATGCGGAAGATGTAGACCGCGGCCGACAGCGTGAACGCCCCCGCGCCCAGCGCGATGGACGACAGGTCGACGGTGATCCACAGGCCCCACGGCAGTTCGTCGGTCAGGTTCGTCACGCCGAGGCCGTTGATCATCACATAGACGAAGCTAATCGCGCCGACCGTCAGCATGGCGACCAGCAGCATCAGCCACAGGATGAACCGGACGGAAACACCGCGCCGCTGTGGCGCAGCGGGAATGGCAGTCGATGTCATGGAGTGTGCTGTGGCGCTCATCACAACAAGCCCTCCGGCGGAATATAGTAGACGCTGGGTTCAGTTCCCAAATCTTCGCGCAACCGCAGTGTCGGCTTGGTGCGCAGAATGTGCGCGACCGTACTGTTCGGGTTGTTGACGTTGCCGAAGAAGCGTGCGTTCACCGGGCAGATGTTGACGCAGGCCGGCGTCGCTTGCTCGTCGACACCGGGCATCAGGCCGGCGGCCAGACCCGCGTCGATGCGATGAATGCAGAACGTGCACTTTTCGGGGACACCGCGCGGGCGGCGATCGACTTCCGGGTTCCCCCACTCGGGGACGCGCGGGTTGACGTCGGTGCGCTCGGTCCAGTTGAAGGCGCGCGCGTTGTACGGGCAGGCCGTCTGACAGTAGCGGCAACCGATGCACTTGTCATAGTCCATCACCACAAGCCCGTCGTGCCGGTGATACGTCGCACCCACAGGACAGACCTCGACACACGGCGCATGTGCGCAGTGCAAGCACGGCCGCGTCAGGTGAAACTTGTCGCCGAGCTCCGTCTGATCTTCGACACGAATGTTCCAGCGCATTTCGTCAGTTGTGTCGTTTGTCGCCTGACAAGCCCAAACGCAGTAGTCGCAGCCGATGCACTTGCTCAGGTCGATGATCATGACCCATTTGTAATGGGGATCACCGCCGTGCGCTTCGAGCGCCGGGTTGCTGAGAAGCTGGCGCGCGAAGGTGTCCAACGGGTGGGCCAGCGTCGCCGCCAGCACCATCGTGGCGCCGCCGCCGAGCAGCAGCGTCATGAACTCGCGGCGGTTCAGCAGGGTTACGCCGGGGGGTGCCTCCTTAACCTGGGGGGTGGGTTCCTGATCGTTCATGACCGGTCCTCATAATCTTCCTCGGTGGGGGATGCCTGCTTCTCAGCCGCAGGCGCGCTGTGTGATGGCGCTGGCTCGTCCGACGACGGTTCGGGCGCAGGCGGCTCGGCCGACATGGTCGGCTTCGGCTCCGGCGCCGGGGAGTCCGGCTCGGGGGCGGCACGGCGATTGTTGCCGCGCGTGATGAAGACTGCCGCAAACGTCACGCCAAAGCCGAGGCCGAGGATCAAGCCCTGTGCCAGCGGCACGAAACTCTCCTGCTGGACTTCCGGCTCGGCGGCATGAACGGCTTGTAGTTCGGCAAGCTGTTCCGCAAGCCGGTCGCGTTCCAGACGAATGCCTTCGCCCTCGCCGGAGAGCCGCGACCACGCCCCGCTGACCATCAGTTCCTCGTGGCAGGTCGTGCATGGCACGGAGGTCAGGTTCATGCCATGCGCTGTCGGCGCGTTGATGATCGCGGTCGTCAGTCCGAGGTTCTCGGGCCGTTGTTCTTCAGGGATGAACATGTGACAGTCCGTGCAGCCGACCGGGTAGTCGTTGCTGGCATGCTGCTGGTGCGCCCATAGATCCGGCATGGTGTTGTGGCAGTTGAGGCACAGCTCGTCTGCAGTGTCACCCGCGCGAATCTGCTGGCTGTGCGGCGAATGGCACGTGGCGCAGCCCAGCGGACCGATGTCGACATGGGCGCTGTTTTGCCATTCCGTCAGGGTTGAGACATGGCACGTACCGCAGACGCCGGCGACCAGATTGCGTTCCTCGACCACGGGCTGGACGTCATGCGACCCGTGGCAGTCCGTGCACACGGCCGCGTTCAGGTTGCCGCGCAAGATCGCTGCCTCGTGTAATCCGTGCTGCAGCTCTTCCGCATTTTCGGTATGGCACGTCACACAGCGCTGCACGGCATCGAGCGTGCTGATGCGCTTGCTCTCCGGCGATGGGCCCGTGTGCGGGAACGAGTCGGTCCCGTGACAGTCGACACAGCCAAGCGGGCCGAGCGGATTGTCCTCCCCGTGTACGGACGCAGCGACCGTATCCGGGTTCACGTACAGATTTTGAATCGACCCGTCTTTGAGCTGGACGGTCTTCCACGGCCTGATATGGCACACAAGGCAGTAGCTGTTGTCGCCGGTCGGCTCGATTGGCTCGCCTTCGAGGTTGTAGATCCCCACTGGCGTCGGGCTGGCTTCCTGCTCTACAGCCGGTGTCTCAGGCGCATCCTGCGCATAGGCAGGCATTGAAGCCAATACGTACAGCCCGGTCACGAGCAGCGTGATCCCAATGCCGTACACGATACCGATGACTCGACGTTTGGTAGTCGTCATGTCGAACTCCTACTCCGCTCTACTGCCCGGCCCCGGACGCAGGCGTCACGGCAGCAGTATCAGTGTCATACAATCCGAGGGCCTCATACACGGCATCCAGCAGGGCGTCGGCATAGGCATAGTTGTGCATACCGAGGCTGCCGTCGTTCTCGACAAAGTCCAGTGCCTCGACGATCCATTCCGGCGTGGTCGGCGTGACCAACGCGCGCGCGGCGTCGAGACGTTCGCGCGTACTGTCTTGCACGTCGTTGATGAGCTGTTCGATCAATGCGGGTTCAGCCTGTGTGCCGTGACAATCGCTGCACGCATCCGGCAGCCCTTCGACGCCGAATGCCAGCACCGGCTCAAACAGGTGGCTGGTCCGCGTGCCGCCTTCGACCGGAATCTGCGGCATGTGGCACGACGTGCAGGTTGGGCCGTCCTCGACCGCGAAGTGCACCCCAATCAACGGCAGGACCGTATCGACCACCGGCGCGCCTTCGTACATCTCTTTCGAAGGACGGCCGCCTGCGCTCGACGTATGGCAGGTTACGCACAGGGCGTCCGAGTCCGCGATGAGGTTGGCCGGTCGGCCCTCCTCACTATGCGGATCGTGGCATGCGGTGCAGCCCGCGACCTCGGACCCATCGTCCGTGGTGCCCGCGTGAGCCGAAAGCGCCCACTCGGTGTACTGCATATTGATCTGTCGTCCGTGACCAGACTCCCACCAATGCACATCGGTCTCGCCGGCAAACTCGGCCTGCGTAAACATGTCGGACAGCGTCATACCGGGTCTGTAGCCGGCGGCATAGGGTTGCCCGTCGGGTCCAGTCGCGCGGCTGTGGCATTGCCCGCAGGCCTGCGAGTCTGCGCCAGAAGCGATGACCGCAGCGATCCGCGCCAGACCTTCTTCATCTGGATTGCGGCCTTCGTCGCGCGCAACCTCTTCGTGTTCGCCGCCGGGGCCGTGGCAGGACTCGCAGGTCACGCCGATGTCCTCCCAGTCCAGATCTTCAGCGTCGAAGCCCGTGGTGTGGCAGGCGGCGCAGGCCGTCTCGAAGTCGTACGCCGGGTCATCCCATGAAGCGGCCAGTTCAAGCGGTTCCCACTCGCCTGCGGCGACGTTCCACTGGGCTGGCAGCACGCGATAGTCACGGCGATCTTCTTCGTAAACATAGGCCTGCTTACTGCGCCCGGCGCCGAGGATGAACGCGACGTCATCAAGTTCGAAGGCGCGCGGGGCGTCTTCCTCGGGGAACTGCATGGTGCGCACCTCGGCGCCGGCCTCGAAGTCGGCCAGCACGCCCTCACCGCGGCGCCCCGGCTCGGCCAGTGTCAGCGCATGGAACGTTTCAGTGTGGGCACGCACCTCGTTGCGATGGCATGCCGAGCACTCGTCCGCGCCGAGGTAGTCGGCGTCGACGTAGTACGGTTCTTCGTCCTGTGCCGAAACCGGTGCGGCCGTCTCGCCCAGCAAAATCAGGCCCAACCCGCAGGCACACAGCACCACGCCTACCGTAAGCAGTGAACTGCAGCGAAGTTTTTTCGGAATCATCATGGTCCTACCTTTGCGATGCGCCGCGATCCCTATGCGGGTCTGGTGCGGTCACAGCGTCTTTGTCGTCTCATTCCGCCAATTGTCGCGCCATCGCGCGCATTATCCATCGTTCACCGGGATGAATCGGCTCACCCTATGGGCTGATTCACACGGTCCTACTGCGATACGAGATTCAGCCGAACCGCCAGCAGCGCAGCCTGCGTGCGGTCGGATACGTGCAGCTTCTGCAGGATGTGCTGCACGTGGGTCTTCACCGTTGGCAGGCTGATGCCGAGCGCATCGGCGATCGCGCCGTTTGCCAACCCCTGCACCATCAACCGCAGCACGTCCAGTTCACGCTCGGACAGCGGTTCGATGTCGATCAAATCCTCGCCCGTGGCGGATTTCTGCCCGCCGTGCGGCTCGTCGCTCTGGGCGGCCTGCGCCAGCGCGGCCTGCAACAGCGACCGGTCAATCAATTCCTCGCCCACAGCCGCCGCGCGCACCGCGCGCACGATCTGGTCCGGATTGGTTTCCTTGGACAGGTAGCCCGCCGCGCCGCCGCTGATCGCCCGTGCCAAGTACGACGGGTTCGCGTAAGTCGTCAGGATGATGACGCTCGTCTGCGGCGATACCTGCTTAATATGCGGTAGGCTGTGCAGTCCGTCACCGTCCTTCATGCGGATATCGAGGAGCATGACGTCCGGCGTGATGGACTCAGCCAACTCGATCGCGGCGGTACCGCTATCTGCCTCTCCGACTACCTCGATCCCCGGCCTGTTCAATAGGGCGCGCAGACCCTGACGGACGATTCCGTGATCATCGACGATTGCGACTCGAATAGCCTTTTCGGCGACGTTTTGGGTCATGACTGGCCCGCCTTATTCCATACATCCATCGTCAAGTTTTCAATCACATCGCCCCTGCGCGCCGGGGCATCCATCGTCAGCGGCACTTCGACATTGACTCGCGTGCCGCTTCCGGGTTCGCTGTAGATGTCGCACCGCCCATTGATAAGGCTGGCGCGCTCGCGCATGGTCGTAATCCCCAGCCCGCGCGTGCTGCCGTCATCCGAGTCGTTGACCTTGAACGCATTGGGATCGAACCCGGTCCCGTCGTCCGAAATCGAGAGGTGGATGGCGTCGCCGTTGTGCATCGTCACGGTGACGTGCTTGGCGCCGGCATGCTTGCGTGCATTGTTAAGCGCCTCTTGCGCAATGCGATAGAGGGTGACGCCGATCGTCAATTCGGGCTCAACCGGCAGCGGATGCAAGTCGAGTTTCAGGTCCCACCCGGCCAGCTCGGCCGTCGAATATGCGATGTCCTCAATCGCTGCCGACAGCCCGAGGTCGTCCAGCGCGGCGGGCCGCAGCCCTTCGATGATGCGCCTTCCCTCGATGATCGCGCCGGTCAGGGCGTCGCAGCCGCGCTGAATGCTGCCGCTCAGATCCGGCATCTCGACCGCGAACTGCTCTTGACAGTTGCCCAAGTAGAAGCGCGCGCCGACCAACTGCTGAAGCAGCCCGTCGTGCAGGTCGTATGCGACCAGCTTGCGCTCCTCTTCTTGCGCGTTGATCAGCCGTTCGATCAAGCGACGCTCGTCCTTGCGCTTGCGATCGAGTTCGCCGGCCATCGCGGTGAAGGTGCGCATCAGGCCGCCCACTTCGTCATTGGGGACGTTATCGGGAAGCCGCGGTGCCTCGCCGTCGTGGCCGAACTTGATCGCCATCAGCTCAAGCTGCTTGATCGGCTTCACGAGCAGGTAACTGATGAGCAGCGCAAGCGATATCGCCAGCAGCGCCGCCCCAAGCATGAGGATCAGCGCGATCTGATAGAAATCGTTGATCGAGGCGTACAAGACTTCGGTCGGCGTGCGCCTGAGGATCACCCACGACTGCGCTTGTCCACTGTCGGACACCAGCCGCGAAGGATAGACGGTATCGTATACCACGACGCTTCCGGCCGTCTCGAAGCTGCCGCCGTTGCCGCCCAGCATGCGCGGGACGTCCGCGGCGATCGTCGCCGGGTCGAAGTCCTCGGGATATACAATGAAGTCGCCGTTCTGGTCGATAACCGCCCACTGGTCGGTGCCCGGCTGAATGGGCAGCGACCGCAGCAGCCACCGTGCGCTGAGGTCGATCACCAGCACGCCGCCCGTGATACTCACGGCGTAGCGTACGTATGGCACGTTCTCGACGACGAACGGCTCGATGTACACGCCGTCGCGCGGGAGATCCATCGCGGCGGTGAAGTAAGGCGTGCCGGCATGATTGGCGCGGCCTTCCGCTGCCGTGATACGCACCCGTCCATCACCGGTTTGACGCACGGACGCGATCTCCGTGCCTTCGACGTTTATCAACATGATGCTGAGGTACATCGGGCGCACCGAAGCGTAGATCAGGAAGTCCTGCTCCACTTCGCCGAGCGCTGCCAGTTCGCCATCCGGTTCCGATGTGACGCGCAGCGTGTCTAGGCTGCGCATGTTGGCCAGATAAAGCGCGTCGCCCTGTACCTGCTGCAGCGCACTCACGATCGCTTGCGACTGCAAGTGGACTTGGTTCTGGGAGCGTTCGAGCAGCTGCTGCGACAGCGCGCGCTGCGTAAAGAAATTCCCATAGATCGCCGTCGCCACCAGCGGGACGATGGTGAGGATCAAGAAGGAAATCAACAGCTTGGCGTGAAGGCTTCTCAAAACAGACATTGTGCTCCCCTTCAAGCCCTATTGTTGCGTATCTTTCTTCTTCTGTGGTGTGATAGACATCACTCAACAAAATGTAATCTATCCCGTTTTTGTTCGCACCACATCCGAACATGGGGGATTCGTTAGACTGTGATGAATCGTGACAATCGTCACGTACAGCGGTGACCCACAGTAGGGGAATTTTGCGTTTCAATTCGGTATACTTCGGGTCATCTGAGAGAAGTAATGCCGTCAACGTCAAGCTGAAGACTTCCGTACTGAGTGGAAGAGGAACACCAATGACCGATATCGGATGGACCAAGACCGCTGAAGCTCCCGCACCGCGCCGCGCTATCAACGGAGAGCGCCTGAAGTACATGATTGGCGGCGTTGCGCTGTTGGCGGCAATCGTCGTCTTAATGGTGAGCGGCACGCTCTCCGGTATGCGGTACTTCATTACCGTCGACGACCTGCTGGCGGACGACGCGCTGGTCGGCCAGTCGGTGCGCATCACCGGTGCGGTCATCGGCGAGAGCATCAATTACAATCCAGAGACGCTCGACCTGAGCTTCACTGTTGCGCACGTGCCGGCAGAGAACGACGACCTCGGCATGGCGCTGCACCTCGCTGTCAACAATGCCGACGCCCAACGGCTCGTGATCGTCATGGAGAACGAAGTCAAGCCTGACCTGCTGGTTCACGAGGCACAGGCGATCCTCACTGGCACGCTGGGCGCGGATGGCAAGTTCTACGCCGACTCCCTGCTCTTGAAATGCCCGAGCCGCTTCAGCGAGATGGTTCCGGAGACCGAGAATTCGTCCGCCGATGCAGCGCACGGGGGCGATGCTTAATGCTTGCAGAAGTCGGGTTCATCGCGGCGTGGCTTGCGTTTTTCGTCGCGGTTTACAGCGTATTCGCTGCGCTGCTCGGCTACCAACGACACAGCACCGGCCTGATCCTTAGTGCGCGTAACGCGACTTATGTGATCTTCGGTGCGCTGACCGTTGCGCTCGGCACGCTGATGATCGCCCTGCTCTCGCAGGATTATCAGATCTCGTACGTCTGGTCGGTCAGCAACCCCAGCATGCCGACGTTCTATCGCGTCACCGCGCTGTGGGGCTCGCAGGCCGGATCGCTGTTGTTCTGGTGCTGGTTGTTAGCGGCGTTCAGCGCGGCCTCGGTCACGTTGAATTGGCGCTCCAACTACCGCCTGATCCCGCATGTCATCGTCTTTCAGTCCACGATCACGGCGTTCTTCCTGCTGCTCAATCTAGTCATCGAAAACCCGTTCAACCGCTTCTGGTTGGACGGTGCGGAGGTTGTTCAGTCGGCGCTGATTCCGGCGGGGCTCGTCGCCCCGTCCGAATTCAACCTCGCGCAGTCGGCGCGCGGGCTCAATCCGCTGCTTCGGCACGTCGGCATGGCGATCCACCCGCCGATGCTGTACCTCGGCTTCATCGGGTTCCTCGTGCCCTGTGCGTTCGCGTTTGCCGCGCTGGTGACCGGCGACCTGAGCAACAACTGGATCCGCGCGACGCGCCGTTGGACGTTGATCGCGTGGGTGTTCCTCGCGCTGGGCCTCATTCTCGGCGGGCGCTGGGCGTATGACGTGTTGGGCTGGGGCGGTTACTGGGGCTGGGATCCGGTCGAGAACGCGGCATTCCTGCCGTGGCTGGTAGGCACCGCGTTCCTGCACAGCATCATGATTCAAGAGAAGCGCGGGCTGTTCAAGACGTGGAACATGTTCCTCATCATCGCCACATTCTCGGCGGTGATCTTCGGCACGTTCGCCACCCGCAGCGGTCTGGTCGAAAGCGTGCACAGCTTCGCCCGCAGCGACATCGGCTTCCCGATGTTGATGATCTGGTTCACCGTCACGCTGACGCTGGGCGGGTTGATCGTGTGGCGGCGCCGGCGAGGCGAACTGCGCGACGATCACACGTTCAGCGGCATCTTCAGCCGTGAAGGGCTGTTCCTGCTCAACAACTTCGTGTTCCTCGCGCTGTTCGTGGTGATCTTCTGGGGCAGCTTCGGCGCGCCAATCTCGTCCGAGCTGTTCTTCAACACCAACATCACGTTGGGCCTCGAGTACTTCAACGGCGTGACACCGTGGTTGTTCCTCGCGCTGTTCGTCCTGATGGGTATCGCGCCGCTGTCGGCGTGGGGCGCGAGCGCGCTCGCACGGCTTGGCCGCGGGCTGGTCGTTCCGGTCATCCTGACCGTGGCGACCCTGCCGATCTTCATCCTTCAAGGCCACACCAATGCGTGGTCCATCGTCGGCTATTTCTTCGTGCTGCTGGCCGGGTGGGTCGCAATCTATGAGACCTACCGTGCCCTGCGCGCGCGTGCGCGCCAGCGCGGCGAGAACCCGATCACGGGTTATCTCTCGCTGCTCCAGCGCAATCCGCGCCGCTACGGCGGCTACCTGATCCACTTCGGGATTGTAGTGATCGGCGTCGGCGTCATCGGAAGCACTGCCTATCAGCAGGAGACGCAGGCCACGCTGCGCGTGGGCGAATCGACGACGATCAGCGATTACACGCTGGTGTATGACCGGTTCGAGGGCGGGCAGGTAGCCCAAGACGGCCGCATCATGGACATCGCCGTCGTCAGCGTGTGGCGTAACGATCAGCTTCAGGCGACCCTTCGCCCGCGCCGCGACTTCTTCCCCAACCAGCAGGATATGAACAGCATGACCATCGCCGGCGCGCACAGTACGTTGGAGAACGATTTCTACGTGCTGCTGCTGAGCTGGGACGAGATCAGCCAGAACAGCGCGACGTTCAAGATTTACATCAACCCGCTTATCAACCTCGTGTGGTGGGGTGGCTTGATCCTGATCGTCGGCACGCTCGCGGCGATGTACCCGAACGCCGCACCGTCCCGGGTCGAGAGCCGCGTCAGCGCGCCCGACAGACGGGCATTTGGAGGAGGACGCGCCTGATGCGCAGACGGACTGCCGCGCGAGCGATGCTCGTGCTCGCCCTTTTGATCGTCGCCGTCGTGGCGGTCGGGTCGGCCGCTGCGCAGGACACGCCGGTCGTGACTGACAACGACGTCAACGCGATCGCCAAGACGCTGTACTGCCCGGTGTGCGAGAATATCCCGCTCGACACCTGCCCAACTGCAGCGTGCGAGGATTGGCGTTACGAAATCCGGCTGATGCTGGAAGACGGCTTCACATCCGACGAAATCAAGGCGGACTTCGTGCGCCGCTTCGGTGACCGCGTGGTCGGCACGCCATACGATCCGGTGCTGCGCGCGCTGTCGTTCCTGATCCCCGTCTTGGCTGCGGTCGGCGTTGTGGCGCTGGTGGTCTATTTGACAGTGCGCGCGCGCCGTACTCCGTCCCGGCACCGCCTCGACGCGGTGGCGCCAGCGGCGCAGCACGACGGCCTGAGCCTTCAGGAACGCCTGCGCGCCGAGATCGAACGCGATATTGCGAGGTAGCGACGAATGACTGACACCCTCGATCAACTGCTGAGTCCGCAGCCCGAGGCGAAATCTGCCCGTAAAGGGCTGAGTACCGGCACGATCTTCATGCTGGTTGGCTTCGTGGTGTTCGGCGTAGTGATCGCACTGGCGCTTTTCCGCCAGTCCGCGCCGCAGCCCACCGAAGGCGCCGCGCCCGATTTCGAATTCGAGACGTTCGACGGCGCCAAATACCGTCTGTCGGATTTCCGCGGCAAAGTCGTCGTGCTCAACTTCTGGGCAAGCTGGTGCGCTCCGTGCCGCGACGAAGCCCCCGAGCTTCAGTCGGCATGGGAGTACTACCGGCCCGGCGAGCAGGTCGTGTTTCTCGGCGTCGCGTATGCCGACAACGGCGTGCGCTCGATGGAGTACCTCGACGAGTTTCAGATCGACTACTTGAATGCGCCTGATCTCGGCACCCGCGTTTCCGATCTGTACGGTATTCGCGGTGTGCCCGAAACGTTCGTGATCGATCAGGATGGCAACGTCGCACAGTTTATCTTTGCAGGGGTGACCGAGGCGCAGCTTCGGGAAATCATCGATCCTCTGCTCGGGGAGCGCAGTTAATGGAACCCGCTTCACTTATCATCACCGTCCTGTTGTTACTGGGCACGGTCGCCTACGTGGTGATGCCCCTTGTGCGCGCACGCCGGAACATCGCGCCAAAGGTCACCGAACTGCAGCGCCAGCGTGACGCCCTGCTGGTCTACTACCAGCAGGTGACCGGCACGCTGCGCGATTTGGACGACGACGCACAGGCCGGCAAGCTCGATATGGCCGCCTATGAGGAAGAACGCGAACGCTGGATGCAGCGCGGCGTTGCCGTCCTACAAGCCATCGAGGAATTCGAGAAGCGGACGACTCCGGTCACCCAGGGAAAATCGAACACCGCGCTCGACAGCGTAGACGACATGATCGAAGACGCCGTAGAGAAGTATCTCAAAACGCATCCGGCGGCAGAGGCCATCGCTCAGGAACGGTCGTAATGTACAGTTTTCAGCATGTCGCGCCGAAGCGTGCGACGCTTCGGGTATGGGTTCTGGCTGTCTTGGTTCTGTGGGCGGCCGTAGGCTGCAGCGGTTTGGGTGGCGAGCCCGAGGTCGTCTCGACTCTGCGCCCAGCCCCATCGCTCGCCGCACCGGCGACACCGATCGCCGACCCGATGGCCGCCGGCGCGCAGATCTTTGCCGCGCGCTGCGCAACTTGCCACGGGCCGCAAGGTCGCGGTGACGGTGATCTGGTCGCCAGCGGGCAGATCGACAACATTCCCGACATGACCGATCCGACCCGGCGCCCCGGCGTGACGCTTGAGGACTACTACGAGATCATCACCAATGGGCGGATCGAGAACCTGATGCCGCCGTGGCGCGACGCGCTCAGCGAGGACGAGCGGCGCGCGGTCGCCCAGTACGCGTACAGCTTAATCGACCTCGTCGCGCTCGAGCCAGCCTCGACGCCGGAGGTCACGGCGGTGGCAAGCACTGACACGTCTACCGATTCACAACCCGAAGCGACCGAAACCGGCACCGACAGTGCATCCGAAGCGCCGAGCTCGGTCGGGTTCGGGACAGTCGAAGGCACGATCAACGTGGGTACAGCAGGCGCTGCGCTTCCCGAAGGCCTAGAGACTCGCCTGTTCGTGTTCTCAATGGCCGGCGAGGAAGTGCTCGCCAATACCGCTGTCGCGGAAGGCGGACGCTACCGGTTTGAGGACGTACCGATCGACCCGCAGTATGTCTACATGACCAGCACGACGTACAACGAGGTGACGTTCGTCAGCGACATGCAGACCGGCGGCGACGCAGTGCCCGAGACGGGCCTACTCGATATGCCGCTGACCATCTACGACGTCACCAGCGACCCGGCCGATCTTGCAATCGACCTGCTGCTGCATCAGGCAGCCCCGCGCGAAGACGGCACGCTGGAAGTGCTGCTCGTCACGCAGATCGAAAACCTGTCCGACAAGGTTTACCGGCAGGCAACGTTCGTCCAGCCCAACCGCTACGGCGTAGTCCCAATCCAACTCCCTGCAGGCGCGGTGCCAATCGGGCTCGACTCTCAGCGGTACATCTGGGATCAGGCCAGCAGCACGGTCATCGACACGCTGCCTGTCGTCCCGGGCACGGACCACATCATCCACGTTTCGTACGTGATGCCGTTCGACGAAGGCGGCACGACGTTGACGTTCAATGTCGACTACCCGATGACGAACCAACCGGAACTGATGCTGGTGCCGGGCCAGTTCCGTGTCGAGAGCGAACAGTTCCAATCACAGGGGACGTTGCAGTTCTCAGGCGGCACGTTCGAGGACTACGTTGGCAATCCGCTCAACGCGGGCGACCTATTGATCTTCACGCTGTACCCGTCCGATCCCGCCGCCACGCCGCCCAGCCCACAGTTGGTCCTCGGCGTCGTACTCACGGTGGTCGGCATTGCAACGACCGCGCTGGCAGGCATCCTGATCATCCAACAGCGGCGCAGCGGCCCTCGTGGCTCCGAGTCGCTGGTGGCCCAGATCGCACAGCTCGACCTGCTCTACCGCGACGGACAGATCGCCGAAGACGTGTACGAGAGCCGGCGCAAGAAGCTCAAGGACCAACTGGCCGAAGTCCTCCGCAAAGAAAAGCGCGGGAAGTCATAGGATTCTGCGGAGGCGTTGCCTCCACAACTCCACAAGAGGTTTACACCCCTCTGGCCCCATTGCTCCCATTTTGCGGAGACCAGACTCCGCCACGCTGCCGCCTGCCGCCACTCTGTCGTTGCGTTCATGCGGTTGATGACCGGAGGGCAAAAGCCTTCTGGCAGGGCTTGGGACAGCGTCCCAACCTGAAATCCTTAGTCAATCAGACGATTTCGAAAACAACTCTGCCGTCAGCAGCACGCTGTTGAGCATCACCCGTGCCGCGTTGACACAATCCTCCGGCGAACAGTACTCTGCCGGATTGTGGCTGATGCCCTCCCTGCACGGCACGAAGAACATCACGCTGGGCGTGACACGGGCCAGCATCTGTGCATCGTGGCCGGCAAAGCTCATCAGGCGCTGATGGCTCAACCCCGCGCCGTCCGCTGCACGTTCGACCGTCTCGACCAAGCGCGAGTCCATCAGGGCGGGTTCGGCGCCTCCAGCAGATGTGATCTCCAGAGACAGGCCGTGGTCGTCAGCCGCCTGCTGCGCCAGCACAAGCAGCGATTCTTCCATCGCGTCGAGCGTGGCGGGATCGCCGTGGCGAAACTCGAACGCGATACGCGCCGTGGCGGGAACGATGTTGAACGCGCCCGGCTCGACCTGCACGGCGCCGACGTTGCATACCCCTGGCGAAAAGCGTTCGAGCACAAGCCGGCGCGCCTCTAGGCCAAACTGCGCTGCACCCATGAACGCATCGCGCCGATCGGGTATCGGCCGGGTGCCGGCGTGCGCCGCTTGACCGCCGAAAGTGAGCCAGTACGACCGAATCCCGACAATCGCCGTGACGACGCCGACATCGACACCTGCGCGTTCGAGGCGCGTGCCTTGCTCGATATGCACCTCGAAGTATCCCACGACGTCGGAGAAGTCGCGCTGCGCTGACAGCGCCGTGTCGCACGAGCCTCCGACACGCTCGAGCGCAGCGTCCAGTTCGGCGCACCCAAGCCGCACACTGTCCAACGTCTCGCCGGTCAATATGCCGCACATCGCGGTGCTGCCCAAAAGACCGAGCCGTGTGCCTTCCTCGTCGGTAAAGTTGACGACTTCGACATGAAACGGCAGATCCGCGCGGGCGTCAGCCAGCGTCAGCGCAACCTCAAGGCCAGCCACAACACCAAGCGCGCCATCGAACCGGCCGCCGTTCGGTACCGAATCGAGATGCGACCCGATCAGCAAGGTCGGCGCGTCGGGGCGAGGGCTGGCGAATGCTGCGCGTTGGTTGCCCGCGCCATCGGTGCGCACTGTCAGGCCGCCGGCGCGCGCGCGCTCAGCGAACCATTCGCGCACCTCGAGGTCGGCGTCCGACAGTGACATGCGGCTCAAGCCGCCGTCCTCGGTGCGGCCGATCGCCGCCTGTTCGTCCATCGCGGCCAACAGACGTTCAGCGTTGATGTTCATTGTGTACACTCATCGCTTCCAACCCGTCTTTAGCTACCGCGATAGGTGCTGTAGGCCCACGGCGTGACCAGCAGCGGCACATGATAGTGTTGAGTGGCGTCCCACACGGTGAAGCGCACCGGCACGCGATTGAGAAACGGCGACGCACCGGCGCTGCCGCTGTGGAGCACGAAGTACTCGCGCACGTGGAACAGCAGTTCGTAATCGCCAGCAGTCAGTTCGTCGCCGTCAAGCAGCGGCCCGTCGACGCGGCCGTCGGCGTTCGTCGTCACGTTTTTTACGTGCACCGGCAGCCCGCCTTCTATGCGCCAAAGCTCGATGACCATCTCGTTGGCTGGCCGGCCGTGGAACGTGTCAAGCACGTGTGTGGTTAGACGGCCCATAGACCTGCACTCCCTTCACCCATGTACCGAGCACCTTGCCGCGCATCTCCATCCCGACATACGGGCTGATCGAGTGGCGGTATGCGAGGTCCGCGGCGGCGAGCCGCCACGTCGCGTCAATGTCCACCAGCGCGAGGTCGGCGTCCATACCCGGCATGATCCGCCCCTTGTGGCGCAGGCCAAAACGTTCCGCGACGTTGCGCGAGGTCACGGCGGCAATTTCGCTGAGGCGCATGCCGCGCTGATGATAGCCGTAGGTCAGCAGCAGCGGCAGCGTGGACTGACAGCCTGCAATCCCGCCCCATACAGCGAAGAAGTCCGCGCTGACTTTCATCTCCGGCGGCGCCGGCGAGTGATCGGAGGCGACCATATTGATCGCGCCACTGAGAAGATGCGTCCACAGCGCGGCCTGTTCGCGCGCATTGCGGATTGGCGGCGCGCACTTGGCCGCGGCCCCGATCCGCTCGACGTCCTCATCGGTCAGCACCAAATAGTGCGGGCACGTTTCGCACGTGACATCGAGGCCGTCGGCGCGGGCGCGGGCGATCAGCTCGACGGCATGCCCGCTGCTGACGTGTACGACGTGGAGCTTGCAGTGCGCCTCGCCCGCGAAGAACAGCGCGCGCTGCACGGCCTCCAGTTCGGCGATGATCGGCCGCGAGTCGAGATATGCGCGCACGCCAACCCGCCCGGCCGAACGCGCCTCGTGCGCCAGCGCGGCCGTGATCGAGTCGTTTTCGGCGTGTACGGCAACGATCTTGCCCAGTTCGGCCGCGCGCAGCATCCCGGCGAACAACGTCGCGTCATCGACTGCCGGAAACTCGGGCAGTCCGCTGTTCGACATGAATGCCTTGAACCCGACCGCGCCGAGCAGCGACATGCCCATCATCTCGTCGACGCTGCCGGGGATCAACCCGCCCCACAGATATCCGTGCACACGACTGTGCGCGCGGATCGCCTGCCGCTTGAGGTCGAAGGCCGTCGCGGTGGTCGTAACCGGGCTGGAGTTCAGCGGCATGTCGAAGTAGGTCGTCACACCACCGCGCGCCAGCGATTCCGATCCGGTGGCGATGCCCTCCCAATCGGCCCGTCCCGGCTCGTTGAAGTGCACGTGCGGGTCGATGCCGCCCGGCATCAACACCAGTCCGGAAGCATCCTTTTCCGCCGCGGCGTTCTGCGACAGGTTCGGGCCGACCGCCTCGATCGTGCCGTCTTTGATCGCCACATCGGCGACGTGATCTTGTGTCGCGTCGACCACCCGCGCCCCGCGAATGATCAGGTCGGTCATGCTTCCTCCACCGGCGCTTACAGGTTCTCGCGGCTCAAGTGCAGCGAGATCATGCCGTAGGGCGGGCGCGGGTCCATATACACTTTGGCATCCTCGCCCGGCGCTTCCGCCGTGACCTCCCACAGCCGGTTCTGCGCGTTGAACCACACTTCGCCCATCTGCGGGAATCGAGTCAGCAAGCGCATCCCCATTTCATGCACCAGATGCTGAATCGACATATTGACGAAGTCGTGGAACGTGTGCTGAATGTGGTCGTACACCTGCCGCGCCGAAATGTAGCGGCGAAGGTCGCTTTGCACGGCGTCCTCGATATCGGCGTAGTGCCAGCCCATGTCGAGGTAGATGTACAGCAGGCGATCGGTCCTTTCGGGAAGCGTCGTGAACTCGTCGTGTACGAACTTGGCGAACGCATTGCCGGTCAACTTGACGAGCTTCATGTCGCGCCGTCCGCACTCGTGCGCGGTGATTTTTACACCGCCGCTGCTGTCGCGCTCGAGGTCGAGCGAGGCATACGCCTTCGTACCTTCGACCGCCGCGAACGTCGTATCGCTCGGCACCGAAGCGACGCCGCCGTCGTTGGTGATGGTCGCGGCGGCAAACGGCAGTTCGCTGCCACTGATGCGAATGGATTCCATGTCGGCGTACTGCTTGAGCATCTGCGTGCCGATGAAGTGCAGGAAGCCTTCGAGCGTCGCGCCGGTGTACAGCCGCGCTTTCTGCAGGATGAAGTTGGTCATCGTGGCGGTCGGGACCACGCGCGAGTTGTCGCCCACGGTATAGGCAGGCAGGAACGTATCGCCAAAGACCTCGACCTGCACGTCGACCGCGAACAATGGGCTGCTGCTGCCGGTGAACGGCGATTCGGGGATCGACGGCAGGCCGCGAAGCGGCGTCGCGCCGGTGCGATACAAGGCGATGTTGCCCTTGCCGTACGAAATGCGTGTCTTCATGCGGTGAGTCTCCGTCGCTTAGGTGAGCTTGGGTCAGGAAATCAGGTCGATCAGCCGGAGGCGCAGGATCTTGAACACCTCGTGCGCGCCGTTCTCGATTTCGGCCTCGCGGGTGTGCGTGAGCCGCTGGCGAAAGGCGGCGAGTATGCTGTGCTTGGTATTCTCTCGCGCGCAGATGACGAACGGGAACCCGAAACGCGCGCGGTACGCCTGATTCTGCAACTTGAACTCGTCGTGCTCGTCCGGCGTCAGGCGGTCGAGGCCGGCAGATGCCTGTTCACGCTGCGACGCGGAACTGAGTTCGCGGTCCACCTTGACGGCCAGTTCGGGATGCGACTCGAGCAGACGGATCTTCTCGTCCGCGCTGGCCGCACCGATGGCGTCGGCGAACGCCGCGATCAGCGCGTCGCGATCGGCAAACGGACGGCGCTGTACGACACGCGCTGCAAGCCACGTCTCGCCTTCCAGCGGGCCGCCGATGGCTTCCAAGAACTGCCCGCTTGGCAGTGTATTGAGCGTGTCGAGATCCATGTACGCGTTCCGATGAGCGGCGATGGCCGCGGATTCTAGCGAGAAATCCGGCGCTTCCCAACATTGGCGGGGATGTCGATGCGGTGTCTACGCCGCGGATGCGGTAGAGTCGTCGGGATGACTCGCCTGCCGGAGCCGCCTACTGCCATGAAACCGTTCGGATCGACCCGCACCGTCGTTCAACCCAACCACGCGCTCATCGCGCCAGACGGGCACATCACCGCCGACCTGCCGGGCTGGACGGGCACGCAGGGTATCGTGCTGATCTCGCCGCACATGCGGGGGCTTCCGCGATTCAGCCAGTACATCGCCGTGATGGCCGATGGCGCGCAGTCTGCCCTACCGCTGCCGGGCGTCGAACGTTTTGTGTTCGTGCTTGAAGGCACGATCGACGCCGCGCTGGATGGCAGCGCGACTACATTGGTCGCCGAGGATTTTCTGTACGTGCCGGCGGGCCGGTCGCATACGCTGTCGGCGCTGTCGCCAGCGCGGCTGATGATCTTCGAGAAGCCGTACGTACCGTCTCGCGTGACGGATACTGTGCCCGATCCGGTCGCGGGTCACGCCCGCGCTGGCGACGGCACGCCGTTCATGGGCGACGAGGCGGCGCGCCTGCGCGTGCTGCTGCCGACCGATCAGCGGTACGACATGGCCGTCAACCTGTTTACGTTTCAGCCCGGCGCCGCGCTGCCGTTTGTCGAGACGCACATCATGGAGCACGGGCTGTATCTGGTCGAAGGTCAAGGCATCTACCGGCTTGACGATCAGTGGTACCCGATTCAGGCCGGGGACGCGATCTGGATGGGGTCGTACTGCCCGCAGTGGTTCTGCGCCATCGGCAAGACGCAGAGCAGCTACCTGTACTATAAAGACGTCAACCGCGATGCGCTCACGGTGAGGTGACTATGACCGACATCATGATTGACAGCACCAGAATCCAGTCCGAGCTCGAGACGCTCGCGGCCTTTTCCGACGCACCCGCGCCGGCCGTAACCCGCGTGCTGTTTACGCCAGTGGAGCTGTCTGCGCGCGCTTACATCAAGCAGTTGATGGCCGACGCGGGCCTGTCCGTGCGTGAGGATGCGGTCGGCAACGTGTTTGCGCGATGGGACGGCGAAGACCCCGGGCTGCCCGCCATAGCGACCGGCTCGCATATCGACGCGATCCCGTACAGCGGGCGGTATGACGGAACGGTTGGCGTCCTCGGCGCAATCGAGGCGATTCGTGCGCTGAAGCGCGCCGGATACCGGCCACTACGGTCGATCGAGGTGTTGATGTTCACAGCCGAGGAACCGACCCGTTTCGGGATCGGCTGTCTTGGCAGTCGGGCGCTGGCGGGAAGGCTTTCGCCGGACGCGCTGTTGGCACTCAAAGACACGCACGGCATCCCCTTCGACGAAGTCCGGTCGCACGCAGGCTATACCGGCGACTTGACAGCCGTACAGCTTGCGCCGGGGCACTATCACAGCTTTGTCGAGCTGCACATCGAGCAGGGGCCACGCCTCGAAGCGTCCGGCGTGCAGATCGGGATCGTGAACGCGATTGCCGCGCCCGCGACGCTGCGGGTGGTACTACATGGATCGGGCGGGCATGCCGGCACGGTGCTGATGCCCGAACGCCGTGACGCGCTTGCCGCCGCCGCCGAGCTGATCCTCGCCGTCGAGCGAACCGGACGCGCCAGTGAGTCACCGGATGCCGTCGCAACGGTCGGTCTGTGCCATGTTTACCCGGGTGCCGTCAACAGCATCGCAAGCCGCGTCACGCTTGAGATCGACATCCGCGATATCGACCTCGCCTCGCGCGATCGTATGGTGGAACAGGTGGGAGCCGCAGCACACGCTGTCGCCGTCGCCCGCGAGATCGATATCGAACGGACCGTCCTCAACGCCGACCGCCCGTGTTACGGCGACGCAGTAGTGGTCGCGGCGATCCGCGACGCGGCAGACGAGACCGGCAGCACGCACGTCGAACTGGTCAGCCGCGCTTACCACGATACGCTGTTCATGGCTGAAATCTGCCCGGTGTCGATGATCTTCGTACCGTCGCGGAACGGCTACAGCCACCGTCCCGACGAGTACACACCGCCAGAAGACATCGCGCGCGGCGTCGACGTGCTGGCACGAACGCTTGTGCGCTTGGCTGCATCATAGGCTTGTCACGTACCCTGCTCTGTCGCTCTGAAAGCGAGTATTCGATGTCGAACTGGAGCCGCCGCCTCACCATCATCCCCGGGTACGTCGGCACGACCGTCCTCGCAATCGCAACGCTGGTCACGGCGCTGACCTACATTGGCCCTGACGATAGCCGTTATTCGCTGATGAACTATTTCGTCTCGGAGCTGGGCCACACGCAGGACAGCGAACTGGCCGCGGTCTTCAACATCGCGTTGGTCTTCGGCGCGCTGATGCTCGGCCTGCATCTGGTCGGAGTCGGACTGCGATTTCGGGGCTTCTTCCGGTATGTCGTGGCTGTCAGCGGCGCCGTGGTCGGGATCGCGGGCGCGCTGGTCGGCGTCTTCCCGATGGACGTCAACACCAACATGCACCGGCTCGTCGCGCTCGGCTTCTTCGAGGGATCGCTGCTGCTGCTTGTCGTGTTTTCCGCCTTCGTCGGGCTGACGCGCCAACGTGCTTATCCGCGCTGGATGGCACTGCTCGCAATCCCGATGCTCGCCGCCAACCTCGTCTTTCTCAACGAGCTGCGTGTAGACGGGATCGACGCGCTCGCGATTGCAATGACCGTGCGCGAGCCATTCCGGCTGATATGCGCGTCGGAGTGGGCGGTGATTCTGTTTCTGCTGCTGTGGGTCGTGGTGATGATGTTCTGGCGTGCGCGACAGCCCGACTAGCCCCGATGTGGAAAGCGGTGTGGTGTGAGGGACTGCTTCTCCTCCCCCGACTCGTTTCGACGACTTTCGACCGCCGTCTTGGCGTTCTATGTGATGGCAAAACAGCGGGCGACTTTGCGGGTCGCCCGCTGTTTTGCTGAACGGCGTGTGGGCTAGAACGCGAAGTGCGTCGCCTGAGCCGCCACGATTGCCAACGTGATGAACAGCGCCGAGAGGAACGCACCGGTGAAGATCGTGCCCGTCTTACGGAAGAAGTAGGTCGAGATCACACCGACGATCGTCAGCAAGCCGACGAACTGGAACGCTACGATCGTATTGAGCGACTCTGCGAGCGGCAGCGGCCCGCCGGCAAGCAGCGGGACATACTGGATCAGCAGCAGGACGATAAAGCCCGTCACGAGCAGACCGACGTTCGCCAGCATGGCGCGCGGCATACCGACATCAGAGCCATCGCTGCGCACGATACGATGCTGCCCGTGCAGCATCGTCAGCGCCACCACGAAGTACACGATGAAGAAGGGTAGATAACCGAGGAAGATGCGGAAGTGCAGCGACTCCATCAGCTTCACGGCAACCACCCAGAAGCGGAAATCGATCAGGAACACGAGATCCGACAGGTACAGCAGCAGGTACCCGAACAGGAACACCACGACTGCAAGCAGCAGCGACTTGAGGATCACGCCCAAGTTGAGCGTGACCCCGTAGTTGGCAAGCGTCGCGCCCTTGTTGGAGGTGAAGTGCCAGATCAGGAACAGCACGAGCAGGATCGCGCCGCTGCCGAACGCCCAGATCACGACCTGCGTGGTGATGTTCTGCGGCCACAGTGCCGATGGCAAGCCCAACGTCGGCTGCAAGTCCGCGAAGCGGGCGAAGAACCAGAAGAACGTTGCCGCTGGAATGAACATCGCCAGCAACCAACCGATATAGCGCATGGTGCCAGTGGATGGACGGGCTTCCGGCATGGGCCTCACGAGCGACTTGAAGTACGCCGTCTCGAGCAGCACACCGCCGAACCCGCATGCTGACGATCGCCACGCCGCAAGGCCAATCCGTCCCTGCCACCCTGAGCGGCCAGGCCGGCCACCGCGCCCGCACGCCCACCAGCCCCCCCCCCCCCCCGGCCCGCGCCCCCCCCCCCCGCCCCGCGCCGCGGCGCCCCGGCCCGCCCGGGGCCGGGCGGCGCCCGCTGGCGCCCGCAACGTTGCCGCTTGGGCATAGTACAACTTAAGCGTAGCACTTTTGTGCGTACGGACGACCGCCAAGCCGTACCAAACGTAGTTACATTTGTATGCTTGTTGGGGTGAAACGTGTCACATTCGGCGCGTGCCGCTTCATCCGACGGACCCGTCGCTTGCTACGACGGCTCGGTCTCGTGATCTTCCCAGATCTTCACGATCAGCGCGCTGGCGTCCATGATGTGCGCGTCAACCAAGTCCTCGGCCTTGTGTGGGTCGCCTTCAACGATCGAATCGATCAGCACTTTGTGGCTGCGCGCGATCTTGCGAATGTCCGTACGGCGCATGTCGCGCAGGGCAAGCACCTGCCGCACCCGCTGCGACACGTTGTTCCACATCTGATTGAGGAGATTGTGATTGCTCAGGCGGATGATCGCCGTGTGAAACTCGTGGTCGAGTTTGCTGGCAAGCGCCGCTTCGCCGGAGTCCGCCGCACCAACCATCTCGTCGTAGAGGCCTTGCAGCTTCTCGACGGCTTCAGGATCACCTTGCTTGATGATCTGTCGCAGCGCAAACCCCTCGAGCGCACTGCGCAAGCTGTACAGCTCGGTGATGTCGCGGCGCGTCAGTTTGCGCACGGTTGTCTTGTGGTACGGGATGATCTCGATTAGCCCCTCAGTGTTGAGGATCTGCAAGGCTTCGCGGAGCGGCGCCCGGCTCACACCTAGACGCGATGCCAACTCCATCTCAATGATAGCTTCGCCCGGCTTCAACTGGCCCTCGACAATCAGTTCGCGGAGGATATCGGCAATCCGCTCCCTTAGCGGATTATTGTCGATGTGCATCGTAGAGGCCTTCGTGTTTTCAGCCATTGTTGACAAGTCCGTTCGCGAAACCCTATAATGTGGATTGTCGACAGTCGACCATTGAGACATTATACGTGGAGTCAGGTAGGCGTGCAAAGCCCTACCCACCCCACTATTCATTCCGTGGTAAGGGGTGTTATGGGTTCTTCGATTACCGGAATCTTCAATATTCTGGCAACACCGTTTACGCCGGAAGGTGACGTCGACCACGTCAGTCTATCACGACTTGTCGATTTTCAGATTAAGCTCGGCGTGGCGGGCCTGACTGCCCTCGGCGTCCTCGGAGAAGCCGCGAAACTCACTGTCGACGAGCGCCGCGCCGTCATGGACGCGGTGTTCAGTGCCAACAACGGGCGCGTGAACGTCGTGATCGGCACGAGCCACAAAGACCTCGACACGTGCATCGAACTCAGCAAGGCCGCACAAAATGCCGGCGCTAACGGTGTCATGATCGCGCCTCCGCCGATGAACAACCCCACCGATGACGACATCGTCGCGCTGTACTGCCGGATCGCGGAACAGATTGACATCCCGATCGTCGTGCAGGACTTTCCGCCGGTGAACAACATCACCATGACTCCGGCGATGCTCGCCGCGCTGGCCGAGACCGTTCCCAACTGCCGCACCATCAAGTTGGAAGACCCGCCGCTGATGCAGAAGATCACCGCGATCCGCGCCGCCACCGACCGCTACGACATCCTCGGCGGTTTGGGTGGCATGTTTCTGCTCGAAGAACTAAAGCGCGGCGCCGCTGGCACCATGACCGGATTCGCTTTTAACGAAGTGCTGCTGGCGGTTTATCACGCGTTCAAGGCGGGCAACGAAGCACGGGCCGAACGCATTTTCGACCACTTCCTGCCGCTGATCCGCTTCGAGAACCAACCCGTCATCAACCTGCCCATCCGCAAGCTGCTGCTGCAACTGCGCGGCGCGATCGCGCATCCGGGCCTGCGTCAACCGTACGCGCCCATCGATCAAGGCACGCGTGACGAGGTACACTGGATCCTCAAGCGGGTCGGCATCGACGACCCGACCGCAGTGATCAACTTCGACTCGTTCTGACCCTACGGAAAGAAGGAACGCATGGATTTGGGACTCAAGGGCCGCGTCATGCTGGCAGCCGGCGCGAGCAAAGGTCTAGGTTACGGCATTGCGCAGGCGCTCGCGCGTGACGGCGCGCGGGTCTCGATATGCAGCCGAAGCGAAGCGGACATCAACGCCGCCGCCGACAAGCTGCGCGCAGATACCGGTGCCGAGGTTATCGCTACTGCTTGCGACGTTCGCAAGATGGACGAGATCGAACGCTGGGTGACGTCAACGGTCGAGCAATGGGGCACGATCGACGGCCTGCTGGTGAACGCTGGCGGGCCGCCGGCGGGCTTCTTTAGCGAGCTGACCGACGAGCAGTGGCAGGCTGCGTTTGAGTTGACGCTGCTCAGCAGCATCCGCATGATTCGCGCTGCCCTGCCCCACATGCAGGCCGGTTCGGCCATTCTGGCGATCACGTCTTCGTCGGTGCAGGAACCGATCGAACGGCTCGGCCTGTCAACCGTCATGCGCTCGGGTGTCACCGGGCTGGTTAAGACGCTGGCCGACGAATTGGCCCCGAAGCGCATCCGCATCAACACCATCGTCCCGGGCCGCATCGACACCGATCGCGTCACGCAGCTCGACCAGATCTCCGCCAACCGCTCCGGCAAGTCGCTCGACGAGGTGCGGCGCGGTTGGGAGTCGGCGATCCCGTTCGGGCGCTATGGCACGATCGAAGAGTTCGGTGCGGCGGGCGCATTCCTGCTGTCACCCGCAGCGGCATACATCACGGGAACCGACATCCGGGTCGACGGCGGCAAGGGCCGGATCATCTAGCGAAACGGACAGCGAGGCATGGCGTCTTACAACGCGGAGCTTGCGGGGATCAGCGAGTCGTTCACGATTGCGCTCGCGGACAAGGTCCGGCAGCTCAAGGCCGCAGGCCGGCAGGTGATCGCGCTGCAAACCGGCGACCCGGACTTCGCTACGCCGGCGCCGATTGTCGAAGCGGCGCACCGCGCCCTGCTAGCAGGCCAAACCCATTACAGCGACAGCCGCGGATTGATTGCCCTGCGCACCGCGATCGCCGACAAGATCCGGCGTCACACGGGTAGCGAGTACGATCCCGCCGGCGAGGTGCTGGTCACGCACGGCGCGATTCACGCCTACTATGTCGCGCTGCAGGCGATACTCTCGCCCGGCGACGAAGTATTGATCCCCGACCCGGCTTGGCAGACTCACGCTCAGCTCGTGCGCGTCCTGCACGGCGTCCCGGTCCGCGTGCCGGCCCTCGCTGAATACGGATTCATGCCGACGTTCGAAGCGTGGATGGCAGCCCTCAGTCACCGCACCGTCGCGCTGGTCATCAACTCGCCCAACAACCCCACCGGCGGGGTCGCGACAGCCGAATACCTCGCACAGCTCGGCCAGTTCGCCGACCAGCACGACCTGTACCTCATCAGCGACGAGGTCTACGACCATCTGCTGTACGA
This sequence comes from Candidatus Flexicrinis affinis, assembly GCA_016716525.1. NCBI lineage: Bacteria > Bacillati > Chloroflexota > Anaerolineae > Aggregatilineales > Candidatus Flexifilaceae > Candidatus Flexicrinis > Candidatus Flexicrinis affinis. The sequence goes on along the minus strand of JADJWE010000009.1, from coordinate 645,393 downwards.
CGGTCGAACGCATACGTCAGCCTCGGGCGTTGCCCGGCCGCGGACTCTGCTTGTCAACAGCTTCTCCAAGACTTACGCCATGACGGGTTGGCGTGTCGGCTATCTCGCGGCCCCGTCCAACCTGATCGACCTCGCGCTCAAGGCAAGCCAGTATTCGATCACCAACGTGGCGGCGTTCGTACAGGCGGGCGCGCTCGAGGCCCTGACCAATCCGGCCATCGACGCCGATGTGCAGACCATGGTCGATGCCTATGCGAGACGTCGGGCGTTGGTCACCGAGATCCTGAGCGAGCATCCGACCGCACCGATCTCGGCGTCTCCGCCTGCCGGAGCATTCTACGTCTTCCTCGACGTTCGCCGCCTTGCCATGCCGACAAACACCATCGCCTCGCGCTTGCTGGACGAGGCCGGCGTGTCGATCGTGCCCGGCTCGGCATACGGTGACCACGGCGAAGGCTTCCTGCGCATGACGATCGCGGCGTCGGAGTCCGAGATCGCGGCCGGCCTGAACGCGATCCTCTCGTGGGCACAGGCGCTGTAGGGGAAAGTCGTCAGTAGTCAGGTTTCAGCTGTCAGACGTTAAGCTGCATGAGCGTCTGCCCTCTCGCCGATGATGATCGTGACTTACGGAGCAGACATTCGGGCCGGCACATGCGCATCAGTCGGGTCGTGCCTATAATGCTCGATATCGAAGGCCAAGACACTTCCACACCCATGACCATTTCCATCACGCGTGAAGACCCGTTCCATCCGGTGTGCCTGACCCTGATGGGCGAATTGTCGGCGGAACTGGGCGCGCTCTACGGCGGCGACGATGGCGGGGCCGCCTCCGCCGATCCGTCCGGCTTCGTGGCGCCCGGCGCGGCGTTCGTCTTGGCGTGGAGCAACGGCCAACCCGTCGGCTGTGGCGCGCTCCGGCCGTTCAACTCGGCAGACACCGTCGAAGTCAAGCGCATGTACGTGCGCCCCGCAGCGCGTGGTAACGGAATCTCGCGGCTGATCCTGCGCGAACTCGAACGCCTCGCGCGGGAGTTCGGCTATAGGCGCGTAATCCTCGAAACCGGCACGCTTCAGCCGGAGGCCATTCGCCTGTACGAAAGCGAAGGCTATCTGCCGACCGACTGCTACGGCGAATACGCGGACGATCCCGTAAGCGTTTGCTTCGACAAGCGGCTATGAGTTCTCAGTCGTCAGGTGTCAGTGGCCAGAATCGCACCACGACGCGGCGAGTCAAAAGGAAACCCGAGTCCGACGACGTACCCGGTCTGGCCTAGTACAGCCGGTCGACGTCCAACACGTTCTTCAACGGCCGGCCGGACAGAAACGCATCCATGTTCTCGCAAAACAGCTCGACCAGCTTGGCGTTTTCGCTGTCGGCAGTGCTGGCGGAGTGCGGGCTGATGATCACGTTCGGCATGTCCCACAGCGGGTTGTCGGCCGGCAGCGGCTCGACAGCGAATACATCCAGAGCCGCGCCCAGCAGGTGACCACTTTGCAGCGCAGCAATCAGCGCGGTTTCGTCCACGACCGCACCGCGCGCCACGTTGATCAGCACTGCCCCGTGTTTCATCTTGGCGATTGCCTCTGCGCTGAGCAGGTTCTCGGTCTCCGGCGTATGCGGCGTGGCCAGAACCACGAAATCCGCTTCTGGCAGGTGGGCTTGCAGGTCGCTGACCGCGAACAGCCGATCGACGTGCTCAACCGGTTTCGACAGATCGCGCCGGGTGCCGGTCACACGCATGCCGAACGCTTTCGCAAGCCGCGCCGTCTCGCGTCCGATGCTGCCCAGCCCGACGATCAGCACCGTCTTGCCGTGTAGTTCGAACCCGCAGTAGCGCGCCCAGTGTTTGGCCGCCTTCTCGCTGAACAGGTATTGATAGTCCTTGCCGAACATCAACATCGCCATGAGGGCGAACTCGGCGAGTGGCCGCGCATGTGTCCCGCTGGCCGTAGTGAAGATCCACGACGTGCGCTCGGCGTACCTCATACGCTTGACGAACTGGCCGATCCCCGCGCTGCTGGCTTGAATCCACTTCAGCTTGGGCGCCAGTTCCGGCAAGTCGTCCAGATGCGTGAAGTCGAAATCGAGCAGCACATCGGCGTTCGCCAACAGCGCCTGCCATTCGGCTTCCTGCGCGTCGGTGCGATGGGGCCGCGCCGTATGATCGGCGACGTAACGCGGCGCTCCCAACAAATCCGGCCGGTACACGACCTCGATCTGCGGGAATCGTGCGCGGATTTGATCGACCAGTTCTGGCTCGATATACGACGCGATCAGAACGTTCAGCGGTGCGGTCATGACGCCTCCGGCGGCGGACGATACAGAAACTCAAGCAGCAAATTGACCGTTGCGTCAAGGTCGTCGGCGTGGACGGTCTCGAACGGGCTGTGGGTATAGCGCGTCGGCACCACGACCGCCGACGCCGCCGCACCTTCGCGGATCAACGCGCCCGAGTCGGTGCCGTAGATGCTGTATACGGCATGTTGCAGCGCGATGCCGGCCGCGGTCGCGGCGTCGATGATATGGTTGTTGAGGGCAAAGTTGTAACCGTACAGGTCTTTGTGGATGAGGATCGGCCCGCCCCCTAGCCGGGTGGAGACGTTGCGCCGGTCGACACCCGGCACATCCCCGGACAAGCCGGTGTCTATCGAAATCGCGTATGTGCAGTTCACGTCGCGGTTGATCGAATGCGCGCCGTACAGACCACTCTCTTCCTGCACGGTCGATCCGTAGTACAAGTCGTATTGCAGACGGCTCCGGTCGACCCGGTTCAGCACCTCGTCCATCACGGCCAGCGACACACGATTGTCCATCGCCTTGCCGGTGTACAACGATCCGTGCCGGCGCGTCGGCGGGTTCCAGATTACCCGGTCGCCGACCTGAATTCCGGCGTCCAGCACCGCCTCGCGGCTGTCCATGAACAGGTCGACCCAGAAGTCGTTCCAGTCGAGCTGCAGCTTCTGGCGCTGTTCGGTCGTCAAGATGTGACCAGTCAGCGTGGCGAAAACACCCTCGGTCGTCCCATGCCGGCTGACCACCAACGCGGGCTGGCCCAGCGGGATGAAATACGAACCGCGAAAGTCCGGCTTGCCGCTGCCTTCGCGCTGGCCGGTCGAGATGAACAAAAATCCATCATCAGAGATATGGCGCACGGCGTAGCCGATCTCGTCGCCATGCCCGATCAGCATCAAACGCGGCCCCTGCCCGCCGACGCGCCCGACCAGATTGCCGACCGGTGTCATCCACGCGCTGTCGAGCTGGGGCTGCCAGCGTTCCATCAGCCAACGATGTACGATGTCCTCGCGGCCACCCGGCCCGGGCAGCTCGCACAGGGTCTTCAGGGTTTCGAACATGAACCTATATCCTTAGTTTGGGGTCGAGCACGTCGCGCAGGCCGTCGCCCAGCAGGTTGATTGCCAACACGGTGAGCATGATGGCAAGGCCGGGGAACTGCGTCAACCAACTCGCCGAGCGCAGATACACACGTCCTTCGCTCAACATCAGCCCCCACTCCGGAGTCGGAGACTGTGCGCCGAGGCCGAGAAAGCTGAGCGCCGCCCCCGCGATGATCGCCCCGGCGATGCTGTTGGTCGCCACCACGATGACCGGCGTGACGACGTTTGGCAGCACGTGGCTGCGCATAATGCGCGTCGGCGATGCGCCCAATGCGCGCGCCGCCGTGACGTATTCGAGCTGTTTGATCGTGAGCGTGCTGCCGCGCACGATGCGCGTGAACAGCGGTATCGCCGATATACCCACGGCGATCATCACGTTGGTCAGGCTGCGCCCGAGCACAGCGACAATCGCCAGCGCCAGCAAAATACCCGGGAACGCCAGCAGTACATCCATCGCACGCATGATGAGCGCGTCGACCCACCCGCCGAGGTATCCGGCGATAATGCCGAGGAACGTGCCGATCGTGCACGCGATCGCCACCGAGATCAGCCCGACTTGGAGCGACAACTGTCCGCCATATAATACGCGCGTGAAGATGTCCCGCCCGAAGTCGTCGGTGCCGAATAGATGTACCTCGCTCGGCGGCTTGAGGCGCTCGGAAGCGGCCATCAACGTTGGGTTGTAGCTCGACAGCACCGGAGCCAGCACGCACAGCACGGTAATGATCGTCAGGAGGATGGCGCCGATGATGACGCTACGACTGCGTGACAAGCGGCGCAATAAGCGCCGTACCGACGTGCGCCACGAGTTTGGCGGCGCCTTGGACGTCTTGAGTACGGCAACGTCAGTCATAGCGAATCCGTGGATCGATGTACACGTACGCCACGTCGATCAGGATGTTGATCACGACGTAAACCACAGCGATAAACAGTGTCGTCCCTTGCACCAGCGTGAAGTCCTTGTTGAGCACGCTTTCAACATACATCCGTCCGATCCCGACGCGGGCGAAGATCGTCTCGGTCAGCACCGCACCACCCAAGAGCTGCGCGAACGTCAACCCAAGCATCGTGACGACCGGAATGAGCGCATTGCGAAGCGCGTGCCGCAGCACGACCCAGCGCGGCGCAAGTCCTTTGGCCCTCGCCGTGAGGATATAGTCCTGCCCCAAAACATCGAGCAGGCTCGAGCGCACCAGACGCGCCAGCGATCCGGCCGACAGCAGGCCCAGCGCCAGCGCCGGCATGATCAGTCGATCGAGGCTGCCTTGACCAATCGGCGGAAGCCATCGCAGTTCGACGGACAGCACGACGATTAGCAGCAGCGACGACCAGTACACCGGCATCGAGATACCGATCAACGCCACCAGCATCGCGCCACTGTCAATGATCGTATTGTGCTTGAGCGCCGCGAGAATCCCGAGCCCAAGGCCCAGCGTCGTACTAATGAGTACCGCGGCGACAGTCAGTTCGATGGTGTGCGGCAGACGCACCAGAATCTCGTCCAGCACGGGCCGTCGCGAGTTTAGAGATGTGCCAAGGTCGCCCCGCATTACGTTGAACATGTAATCAAGGTACTGCACCGGAATCGGCCGGTTCAGTCCCATTTGTTCGCGGATAATCTCAAGCTGCTCGGGGCTGGTCTGCCGGTCGCCCAGGTAGATCTCGGCCGGGTCACCGGGGATCGCATGCAGCATCAGGAAGACCAGAATGCTGACGAGCAGCACGGTTGGAACGGCTTGCAGCAGGCGTAGCGAGAGGAACCGGATCATGGGCAAAAAAAGCGCGGGACGGACCGAACCTGCGGCCCGCCCCGCGACTCGGTTCGGCCTTTAGCCGGAGATCGATGCGGCGTAGAAGTTCGGCAGGTTGCCGCCGCCCAAGAACTTCACACCGGACAACGACGTACTGTACCCATAGAGCAGGAGCGGGTCAACAAAGTACACCATTACGGCGTCGTCCGCGGCGATCTTCTGCGCCTCTGCGTACAGCGCAACGCGTTCGGCCGGGTCGGCCTTGCTGGCGGCCTCGAGCAGAACGGCGTCCATCGCCTCGCTGCGATAGCGGTTGCGGTTCGTGCCGCCGTCGGCGCGCGACGAGTCGAACAGCACGCGCATGCCGTCCGGGTCGGTCCACGTGTCCCACCAGTTCTGCGAGTTGTGTTGACCGGAGCGCACGGCGTCGAAGTAACCGGCCTGCGTCTGGCCGTTCAGGACGACCTCGATACCGACTGTCGCGAGGTCACCCTGCATGTAGGTCGCCATCGCGCTGCCTTGCGGGTTATCGGCCCGGAAGTAGTGCTCGATGGTCAGGCGCTGTCCGTCCTTTTCACGCACACCATCGCCATCGCTGTCGACCCAGCCGGCTTCCTCGAGGATCGAGGCGGCCAGTTCGCGGTCGAACGGCAGATAGTCGCAGCTCGCCGGATCGAAGCCAAACATCACCGGAGTCAGCGCGCTGCATGCCGGCGTGCCAAACCCGTTGAAGACGATGTCGATCAGCCCCTGCTTGTCAATCGAATGGGCGATCGCACGCCGCACTGCCAGCTCGCTCGTGGGGAATTTCTCGACGTTCATCATCAGCGAATGGCCGTGGCCGGGCTGCGGGATCTGCTCGATCACAAGTGCGGAGTCACCCGACAGGCGCTCTACATCCAGCTCAGGCACGCGGTCAATGAAGTCAACCTCACCGCTTTCGAGCGCAGCGAGTCGGGTCGCCGGATCCTGCACGATCTTGAAGACGATGCGCTCGAGGCCAGATGGCCCGTTCATGCCGAACACCTCGGCCACGCCCTCGCCGCCGCTGTAGTTTTCGTTGCGCACCAGCACGACTTCCGAGTTCGGCACGTAAGACTCAAGTTGGAACGGCCCAGCACCGACAACGGTCGTCTGACCGTATTCTGCTCCCGCTGCCTGAATGGCTGAAGGCGAGGACGGCGCGAGGTACGGCGTCGAGGCCGAGTTTAGGAACGGCGCATACGGGCTGTTGAAACGCACTGTGAACGTCAGCTCGTCCACGACCACCGTTTCAGCGTACGGCCCTAACAGGCTGATCGCCAACTGCGAGACGGTGTTGGGGTCGGCAATACGGTCGAAGGTGAATTTGACCGCCTCGGCATTTACCGGCGTCCCATCGTGGAACGCCGCGCCTTCGCGCAAGGTGAAGGTGTATTCGGTCGCGTCGTCGTTGATCTCCCAGCTGGCGGCAAGGCCGGGGTGGAAGGTGCCGAGCGGATCCTGATATACAAGCGGTTCAAAGACGTGCAGCATGATCACGCCGACCGACGAGAACGTCGTCACGTTCGGGTCAAGGGTATCGACGTTGTTGGCGATACCGACATTGAGGGTGGTTCTGCCCTGCGCCATCGCCCCAAATGATCCGGTGAGGATCAGGGCGAGTGCTAGGGCGACGACCATGAGCAGTCGGCTTCCCGGATTGATGCGAAACGACATGGCGTAACTCCTCCCAAGAATTACAGGCACTGAATTGTCGAACGGGGGGCCGAGCTATGCCAGCGCGGGGGTCTTATCTCGCCGTGCCAGCTTGACAGTCGAAAACCGACTGCGTATACTCTCACCCTTGTCGATAGTCGACAATCGACAATTATAGAAAGCGCTACCATGCTTGTCAACAAATCCGGCCCGCGACAGAAAGGTCGGCCTCGCTCATGACCCACCTTCGCGACTCGATTCGCTGGTCGCACCACCCCGTCCCTGCCCCATCCGCTGAGGGCACGCTCAACATCAGTGTCGGCAGTGTCGGGTCTAGTGGCCCGGTGGCGCTGATCACCGCCGGCGTGCACGGCGACGAGGGGCCATGGGGCGGTCTGGCCATCCATCGTCTGCTCGACCGCGTTACCGTGGACGAGCTAGCCGGAACGATTCGAATTGTCCCGGTCAGCAACCCGCTGGCGATGCGGGCCGACACGCGCAACGCCCCCGTCGATCAGCTCGATCTCAACCGCAATTTCCCGGGCTCGCCCGACGGCTCGTACACCGAAGTCGTCGCGCATACGCTCGTCGAACACGCGCTGAAAGGCGCCGACGTCGCGATCGACCTGCACGGCGGCGGAAGCTGGTGCGTCAATGCCTTCGTGTTCCGCATGCAGGGCGGTGAAGCCCTCGCCGACGCGGTGCCCGCGCCGTTCGTCGTCGACGCGCCCGACCGCGCCGTGACGTTGACCGGCTATGCGCGTTCACAGGGTGTGCGCTGCGTCGCCATCGAGATGGGTGGCCGGAGCGTGCAGGAATCGGCATGGGCGGACCGCATCGCGGACGGCTTGTACCGCGTGCTGACCGTCACTGGGGTCATCGCACCACGCACCCCGCCCGCGCCGATCGCGTCGCCGGCGATCTCCGTCAAAGCGACGACCGTGCTGCGCCCACGTGCCGGCGGCGTCTTCATCCCGGAAGTCGGCGTCGAGACAGTCGGCACGATCGTCGCCAAAGGCACGCTGTTGGGGCGCATGGTCGATCCGTCGACATTCGCCACCCGTGAAGAATTCCGTGCACCGTACGATCGCACCGCCGTTATGCTGCTACGGCCCATGCTCGCTCAAATCGAAGGTGGCGCGATGACCTACGTGGTCTCCGAGCCGCGCGAATCCACCGAATAATCGCCGTTTACACAGGGAGACTGAGTCATCATGGCTGAAAAGTTGCGTGTTGGCGTCATCGGAGCTGGGCGTTGGGCCAACAGCGCGCACCTGCCCGGTTTTGCGCGTTCGCCCCACTCCGAGCTGGTCGCCATTTGCGACCTGAACGAAGACATGGCAAAGGCCCGCGCGGCGACGTTCAATATCCCGCACGTCTATACCGATTACGAGAAGATGCTCGCGCGCGACGACATCGACGTCATTGACGTGTGCACGCGGGGGACATCGCATGAACGCGACAACCATGAAGTCCTCGCCTTCGCGGCGCTCGAGGCCGGCAAGCACACGCTGTGCGAGAAGCCGGTCGCCCACGATTACCGCAACACATGGAAGGCGCACCATCTCGCCGCGTCCAAGGGACTCAAGACGAAGGTCGGCCTGACCTTCCGTTATGCCCCGGCGATGATGTACATGCGCGACCTGATCCGCGACGGCTTCGTCGGCGAGCAGTTCATCTTCAACGGCTACGAGCAGAATTCGCAGTTCATCAGCCCGACCATCCCGGTCACCAAGATGGACCTGATCCCCGAGACCGAGCTGCCCGAAATCCGCGTGTCGTCGCTGGAAGGCTACGGCGCGCCGATCATCGACCTCAGCCTGTTGTTCATGGACAGCGACATCAAAAGCGTGGTCGGCACGATGCGCAACTTCGTCCCGTACCGCACCGCGGTCGACGGCCGCGTGATGCGCACCAACATCGACGACGGCGACATCTACATCGGCGAATACGAGAGCGGCGCGTTCTGCTCGATCCAGTCCAGCTACGTGACGGTCGGCAACTACCCCGGCCTCGAAGCGCGCGTGTACGGGTCGGAAGGCGCGCTGATCTGCCGGCTGGTCGAGGAATTCGGCGTGATGCAGACGCTGCATCAGGCCAAGCCCGATGCGGTCGAGTTCGTGCCGGTCGACATCCCGGACAGCTACTTCCCGCCCGGCTACACCCCCGGCGAGCCGTGGCCCTCGATGTACTACGCCAACCTCGTCCACAACTTCATGGAAGAGATCGTCAACGGCGGCGACGAGAATCAGGGCAACTTCGCGCAGAGCGCCAAGGTGCAAGAGATCATCAACGCTGTCGAGATGTCGTTTCGCGAGCGCCGGTGGGTCAACCTGCCGCTGTAAGTTCGCACCAACACCACGTCAGTACTCAGCCCCGGCTTCGCTCGACCATTCGTGCGGAGTCTGGGGCTGATTCGTCGTGACATCCGTCACGCGCGCGCCATGCAAACGCACGTTGACGCTGCCAGACACATTGACAGCATTGCATGCATTGCATACAATGCTTGCATCGATCTCACCCCGTTTCGGAGGCGGACGATGACCACCCTGACCATCCGCAACTTGGACGATGCCACCAAGCAGAGGCTACGCATTCGGGCGGCGCACCATGGGGTTTCGATGGAAGAGGAAGTGCGGCGCATCCTGAAAGAGGCCCTGCGTCCGACCGACGCGCCCTCCGGCCTTGGCAAACGCCTGCAAGATCGTTTTGCCGGGCTTTCCACCGAGGAGTTCGCCGTGCCGGACCGGCAGCTGCCGCGCAGCGCGCCCCAATGGGATGACCCGTCGTGATCCTGCTCGATACCAACGTGCTGTCCGAGTTCATGCGCCCGCAACCGTCGGCCCGGGTAGTGTCTTGGCTGGACGAGCAGCCCGCGGGCGAGGTCTATACGAGCGCCATCAGCCGCGCAGAGATCGAACTGGGGCTCCTACTCATGCCCGCTGGCAAGCGTCAGGAGGCTCTCAGTCAGGCGGCGGCGGCGATGTTCGCGGAGGACTTTGCCGGGCGCTGCCTGCCCTTCGATGAGGACGCAGCCCGTCATTACGCGCGCATCGTGTCTGTCCGGACACGCGCCGGCCGGCCTATCAGCGTTGAGGACGCCCAGATCGCCGCGATTGCGCTGGCGCACCGTATGCCGTTGGCCACGCGCAACACCGCAGACTTCGCGCTGATTGACGGCCTTGCGGTCGTCAACCCCTGGGACTATGGCACGCAGCCACCCGACTATTGAGAAGTGGCACATACATAACGAAAACCATCGCGGACGTCCTCGCGCCCAAGACCGCATCAGCACAACGTCCCGGTTCTGCGCAACCCTTCGTGAGAAACCGCGGCTGATTCGTCGTGACATCCGTCACGCGCCCGCCATGCAAACGCACGTTGAAGCTGCGCGGCGTGTCATCATACGCTGAAGGCTATCGACGGCACGCTGGGGTCCTCGAAATTCGACGCCAACCTTTCGGACTATCTCCAGCACGATTTGCCGCAGGGGCCGCGGTACACTAAACACGCAGATGGCGGATGTTACAGGGAAGTCATCATGGTACGCATGATATTCTTAGGTTTCCTTCTGCTGGCTTTGATCTCGGCACTGGTGCACGCCCAACCCAACGATGGCGACCCGCTCCACGTGCAAGTCTTCGAGGACTATCTCGAGACGGTCATTGCTTCCGGACCGCAGCTGACATCCCTGCACATCGCAATCATCCTTGGAGAGGTGAACGCGCGCTTCGCTGATGTGATGTCGCTTGCCGCGTTTCAACCCGATGCCCTACGGACAACACATCTGATCTATAGCGATTACGGCGAGTACTATATCGAAGCTAAGATTGACGGAGACATCGTTGTTCGAGATACCAACACAGATGATCTGGTGACAACCTTCAATGGACATTCAACCTATGTTTGGGAAATCAAGATAAGCGACACAGCAGACCGCGTAGCGTCGAGCGATGATGAGGGAAACGTCTTGATTTGGGATCCCTTCACCGGGACTACGCTTACGGAAGTCACGTCATTTAATCAACGACCAGCCGTATCAATCAGCTGGAATCGAGACGGCAGCCAAATCTCGGTAGTCTTCGCCGACAGCGAAGTTGTCTCCATATTTGATTCGAGCTCCGGCGAGTTGGTCGACACCATAACCACACCGACGACAGCATTTTGCGCCAGATTCCATCCCTCACTGGACAGATTGGCTGTGTGTGATCTTGCAAGTACGCTGATCTTTGACTTCATTACGGATTCGGTCACGGATCTTGTAGACTCACAAGGTAAACCTCTAGAGTCTACGCGCCTGGAGTGGAATGCGGATGGAACCGGGCTGGCAATCGCCACGCTTGACGGTCAAATCGTGTTATGGAATTCAGTTGATGGATCACTGAACGCACTCAAAGGCACACTTCTTGAAACTCGCAGCCTACAATGGAGTCCGCATGAGGACTTTTTGCTAGGTGTGGGCCGTCAGATCGCCAGAGTCTGGCGTATGTCGGACAAGACGATTGTGGACACGTTGGACATTCCGCCTTTACTTGCGGTGGCAACTTGGAGAACGCCTTACCAAGTGACATATATCGATGCGCTCGGTTATCGGCAGACAACGCAACCCTATCCGACACAGATCCCAGCCACCACGGCAGCATCGACGCCAGCGCCAACTACAGCCCCCTAGCCTCCCGTGTTTAGCCGATGCGCTATACTCGGCCAAGCACGGCGCACGTGAGGGTTCACGCCATGAGCCTCGAAACCGTCTTCACGATGGAGACGTCCAACATCAAGTACGGCGTCGGCGCCACGCGCGAGGTCGGGGCCGATCTGCGCCGGTTCGCCGTTGCCCGCGCGCTCGTCGTCACCGACCGCAACCTGCGTGACAGCACGATGGTCGAAACCGTGCTCGAGTCGTGCCGGCAAGCCGGGGTCGAGACGACCATCTTCGACGGCGTGCGCATCGAACCCACCGACGAGTCGTTCAAGCTGGCGATCGCGGTCGCGCAGGAGGTCCAGCCCGACGGATTCGTGGCGGTCGGCGGCGGCTCGGTGATCGACACGGCGAAGGCCGCCAACCTGTACGCGAGCTATCCGACCGACGACCTTCTCGACTACGTCAACGCGCCTATCGGCCGCGCCAAGCCGATCCCCGGCCCGGTCAAGCCGCTGATCGCCGTCCCGACCACGGCCGGCACCGGCAGCGAAACGACTGGCGTCGCCATCTTCGACCTCGTCGAACGCCACGTGAAGACCGGCATTTCGCATCGTTTCCTGCGTCCGGTGATGGGCGTCGTCGATCCGCTCAACACGGCCACCATGCCACCGCTGGTCGCCGCCAGCACCGGGCTCGATGTGCTGAGCCACGCCATCGAGTCGCTGACCTCCGTGCCGTACAATCAGCGCCCCGCGCCGGAACGTCCCGACTTGCGCCCGCCGTATCAGGGTGCGAATCCGATCAGCGACGTGTGGTCGTCCACGGCGATCCGCATGGTCGCCGCCCACATGACGCGCGCGATCACCGATCCATCCGATGTCGAGGCGCGCGGGCAAATGCTGCTGGCGGCGGCTTTCGCCGGCATCGGGTTCGGCAACGCCGGCGTCCATCTGCCGCACGCCATGTCATATCCGGTTGCCGGAATGGTGCGTTCGTTCCGTCCAGCGGCGTATCACGTCGATCATCCGCTGGTGCCGCATGGGATGGCGGTGATCCTCAACGCGCCGGCGGTGTTTCGGTGGACCGCCGAGGCCGATCCGCACCGGCATCTGTGGGCGGCGGAGCTGCTCGGCGCGGACGTGCGCGGCGCCGATGCGTCGGCCGCGGGCGAGCTGTTGGCGCAAGCACTGATCAAGATCATGCGCGATACCGGCATGCCCAACGGGCTCGAAGCGGTTGGGTTCACGGCGGATGACGCCGAGGCGCTGGCGGACGGCGCATTCGCGCAGCAGCGCCTGACCAAGCTCTCGCCCCGCCCTGCCTCGCGCGACGACCTCGCCGGCCTCTTCCGCGCCGCCCTGCGCTACTGGTAGGGGGTCCGGCGTGCGAATTGCTAACACTCGCACCGCCGTCTAGCGCGTATCATTAGAGCATCAAAGTAATCGCCTCACCGGAAAAACAACATCTTGATCCAGCGTTTCCGCCGCCTGTGGCTGCGACAGGACACCAATCTGCGCGACCTTATTCGAAACTCCGGCGTGCTTTACGCCGGCGGATTGGTCTCGTTGGCGCTTACGTTCGCTCAGCAGATCACGACAGCAGGCTTCCTCGGCGCTGAAGACTACGGACGCTTGGCGGTCGTCGTGAGTGCCGGAATGCTGGTCATGTTGATCACCGACTTTCGCACGTGGGAAGTCGGAACCAAGCTGCTAACCCGCAGCGAAACCGATGGCGACACAGCGGAGACGGCGCGCGTTACAACGTGGCTGCTATTGATCGAGTTGGTTACGGGTGTCTTGGGCGCGATCGTCATCGCGCTTGCCGCGCCGTGGATGGCGCAGACATTCCTGCAAAGCCCCGAATTGGCCGGTTTAATCACGGCCTATGCGTTCGCGATTCCGTTCAGGATTCTATCGCTCGGCGTGTTAAGCGTGTTTCCGCGCATCGGCAACCGCTTCGATTGGCTGGCGCAGAAATCGATCGCCTATGCGGTGGTGCGCCTCGTGCTCATGACCGGCGCGGCGGCGGCCGGGCTTGGCTTGCCCGGTGTGATCGCCGGGGCCATCGTCGGTGAGATTTTCAACTTCAGCCTACTTGTCATCATGGCGTTGCGCCTCTATTCCCCCCGCCGCGAAGGGCTTGCGCTCTTTGACCTCACCCGACCGGCGCAGTTCGATGAGGGGCGGCGGATGCTCGGCCAGCTTTGGGTCAGCTCGACGCTGACAGGGATTCATTACTACATGTTCGTACCTCTAATGTCATTGGTGACAAACACTGTACAGGTTGGGCGTTTTCGAAGCGCGCTGGATATTGCCGAACTGGTCGAACGAACTGTGCAACCTCTCGCGATTGTGTTCACACCACGAATCATGGCCCTCAGCAACTCCAAGGACTACGTCTCACTGCGACGTTACGCTCTACAGTGTGCAGGCATGCTCTCGGCGGTGGTGATCCCACTGGCAATTGGTGTCGCGTTGCTCGGCAAGTACTTCATACCGCTGGTACTCTCCTCAACGGGATTTGAGGATGTCTGGCTTGTGACGAACTTGGTGCTAGTAGGAGTTGCGACACATACTATTTTGCAGTGGTGGCTCAGGCCCGCCGCAGTAGCGATGCGAACGGTCCATAGCCAGAACTGGGTCATGGTCGCCAGTCTCGTGTTATCGGCCTTAGGGCTCGTAATCTTGACACCCATCTATGGTGCGGAAGGCGCTGCAATTGCAAAGTCGGTCTTTCAGATCACGATTTCACTCGGAAGCCTTGTGTTATTTGGGCATTATCTGCGGCGGGAGTTGCGTGAATTGGCAGTAGATCGCGCCGCTTCCGGCCATATTACTTCCGCGCAATAGCGACAAGTTCTTCACCGGCACCGGGGTCGATCCAGAGCATCGCACGTTCTAGCATGTAAAATCCAATGGATTGAAGCTTCATTCCTAACGTGACGCGCTTTGCCGGCGAGTAGCGCGATGATTCCCGTATCTGTAATGATGCAATGAAGTATCCTCGCACGTTGTGCGTTGTCGTGAATATTTCCCGATTCCTGAGTCCAGCCTGATCGAGGACTTTGGACATCGACTTCACACCAAAGAACTGCAGATGCCGTGGAGGCTCTAGTAGCCAGCAGTCTTGCCTGAACACCCTATGAGACAGACTGGTATTATTGGGAGTAAATACAATGAGCATTCCACCCGGTTTAAGTATGCGCCTGCATTCTGAGAGCAGTTTAGTCGGATCATATACATGCTCAATAACATGACTGATGAGGATCGCGTCTATTGAATCATCAGGATACTCCTGCTCAAGTAGTGATCCTTTATGTACATCCAAGCCCTTTGTCTTGGCGACTTCAACTGCAACAGCATCGAATTCTACACCCTCAACTCGCCACCCTAGTCGCGCCAGTTCGCGCAACATCTCGCCACTGCCGAAACCAACTTCGACAAGACGCCCGCCTGGGCACGCCGGCAAATATGCTACACTGCGATCCAACCAGGTCTTCCGTGTAAAATCGATCAGTCCTAGAACTCCAAGTACTTGTTGCCACCACTGAAGCTTGTCCACGTCATATCCGTATTGATGCCTTATGTAGACTGTTCGAGTCCAGGGCCGTCGAATATCACGCTGCTGCACGCCGTGAGTGTAATAGTCTTCATGATACGCAAGAATCAAGTCATCTTCATGTGGAACAGGATCAAGAAAATGCAACTGGCAGTTGTCGTTCACACACCGCATCATGCGCCATTCTTGAGGTGAAGAAGATTGGCGATCCTGCAATCCAGTATAGAGGGGAACCCCTTGCGACCCGCACACGATACAGGTCGGGTTGGGACGGATGCGGATGGTCAGTTCGTTGCTTGATTCCATGTCTTCCCTCTAGTACTTCCACACGTCGCTGATAACCTGCCATTCTATTCTGGCCTTTTCACGCCGACCCTCGTCCGGACTAACGAGATTTTGTAACCGGCGAATAATGCTCTTGCCGACCAGCTCCAAAGTGAATCCGATCTTGAGAATCCGTACAGCCCATGGCCTGCCTCGCTTGCGAAAGTAATGCAGCGGACTGATGTGGTAGCTGCGAATGCGTGCAACTGGGAATCGGTTCACACTCTCCGATCCGACATGCTCCACCTGCGCTGAAGGCAATAACACCACACGCAGCCCAGCGTCCCTAGCCCGCGCACAGAGATCAACATCTTCCATGAACAGAAAGAATTCCTCGTCAAATCCTCCAAGTTGTGCGTAGATGTCGCGCCTCAACGCAAGTGCCGAACCGTGTAACCAATCGACATCGAGCGGGTCATTTGTCTCCAAAGACAAAGGCCCTAAGCTGCCGTAGACCCAGCTTGGAATCACACGGTTAATGCCCAGATGCTTTACCAGTAGCCGAAATACGGTGTAGTCGTGACGTGCCGTGATAACCGGCCTGCCATCTGAACTCAGCGTTCGCGGACCGACTACACCCACATCCCCATTGCTCGCCACAAAGTCGACAAGCGCTTGCACGGCGCCCGGTGCGACAACAACGTCCGGGTTTAGGATGACAATGACATCTCCATGAGACAGCGCAAATCCACGGTTATTCGCAACGCCATAACCAGGATTGTCGCTGTTGGCGAGTATCTTTACATAAGGGAAGATACTCTGAACCCGTTCAACCGTTCTGTCTTGCGAAGCATTATCAATCACGATCACTTCTGAATCGTGCGTGGCTTCAGATTGAATTGCGCGCAAGCATGAGAGAATAGTCTTATCGGGATTGTATGTGACGATGAGAATCGAGACGGGCGTCAATGCAACTGTCCAAGTCTAGCGGATACGCGAGGATTGTATCACGCGCTAATCGCAATGAAGTGCGATTGTCGGAGGCTTTAGGGTTCAGATCGCACTTCGCCTTTATAATCACGGTGACTGAAATCGTTCATGACAGGTTATCGGATGCAGATTCTTGGAAGGGGCATGGTCGCCCGAAGCCTTCAGCCTTTCAGTGAGTGCCATGTTGATACGATGGTATTTGCCGGTGGTGTCGCGCAATCTGGCCAACTCGAGTCTACGGAATACCGGCGTGAGCTTGATCTACTTGATGCCGCACTCGAAGAATGTACGCGCCGCTCGTTACGCATCGTGTATTTCTCTAGTGGTGGGGCTGTCTATGGCCCCACGGCAACCACCCGAGATGAACTGACACCGCTGCTTCCCACTTCAGCCTACGGCTGTCATAAACGTGATTGTGAGAATCTGATCCGATCTTCAGGCGTACGACATCTCATTGTTAGACTGGCAAACCTAATCGGGCCTAATCAGAATCGCGCACAGCTCATACCAGCGTTAGTGCAGCAAATCCTGAGTGGAAGCGTTAACGTACAACGTCTTGCTGAGCGCGACATATTGGACTCGGCAGATTTCGCAAGTATCCTCAATGATCTCTTACACGTAGTCTCGCAATCGGAGACGATTGTCCTGGCATCAGGAATTTCAATTGCTGTGCCATCGTTGGTCGACTTGATTCAGAGTGCGCTGGGGATCTCGGCCAAGGTTGAGATTACTGACAGTGGTGAACCTCAGCGGTTCTCAATAGAGAGGCTCCTCACTTACCTACCTGGGCTGTCATTTACAAACGACTATACGGTCCGGATTATTCACCAGTATGTCGGGATAGATGCTGTTCACGTACGGACTGAGCAATGATGACGCCCGGTGTTGGCCACTTTGTAGTTACTTACAACCGTTCAAGCTGGCTGTACAACCAGATTGTTGCGCTGAGTCGCTATCGCAGTCGCGTATATAGTTGGGCTCGTACCGTCGATGACGACATCACCCGTAGCCCTGACTTCGTACAGATCACACCTAACTTCGGGTCAACGCCATATGCGCGAAAAGCTTCCATCGCGCTCGCTCATGCTCAGGAACGTCTATTTGGTGGTGCAAGCAAGTCGCTTGCCCGGCAGATGCGCAAAGACTCTATTGCCATAATTCACGCCCACTTTGGTAGAGCAGGTGTCTATGCAATGTCTACGGCGCTTGAGACGCATCTGCCGCTCATAACGTCTTTCTACGGGTACGATATCGCCCAGTACGGTGAGCGCCCTGGGTGGAAAAGAAAGTATCGCAAGCTTTTCGCACAGTGCAGTGCGGTGTTGTGTCTAGGCGCACGCATGCAGCAGGCTATCGTCGACTTAGGCTGCCCGCCTGAAAAGGCACGCATTCAGCATCTTGGTGTCGACATATCGAGCATTGAGTTCATGTCTCGAAAGTGGGATAAGCAGGAACCACTTAGAGTGTTAATCGCGGCCACATTCCGTCCAAAGAAGGGGATTCCGCTTGCCCTCAGGGCGCTGGGGCGCTTGAAACGGGATATTCCGCTTCAGATCACGATCATAGGGGATGCGATAGATGTACCGGACTCAGCGCCTGAGAAACAGCGAATCCTGTCGGAAATTGAGCACCAAGGCTTAGCTTCGATAACGTCACTGCTTGGCGCGCGGTCATATCCATCGCTGCTAGAGTCGGCGTACCAACATCATCTGTTCTTATCTACTAGTGTTACTGCCCCGGACGGAGACAAGGAAGGCACACCAATGGTGTTAGCTGATATGGCCGCGACCGGCATCCCCATCGTGAGCTCCGATCATTCAGATATACCGGAACTCATAAAGGATGGACAGACTGGTTTGCTTGCTGCCGAGGGCGATATCGACAGTATTGTCGAGAAGCTCACATGGATTGTTGAACATCCTTCTCGTTGGGAAGGTATGACGCAGAAGGGAAGGAAACATATCGAGTCTGAATTTGACCGCGTGACGCAGGCAATGCGACTTGAATCCATATATGATGAGATCATTTCAGCGCATCTATGATGCCCTCATTTCCCAACTTATCCCATATTATCCCAAGTCGCCGGCGGTGACGGCCAGCATGTCGTGCGCAAGCGCCGTCCACGAGTGCGGATGCGAGCCATGCCCCGCGCCCGTCGCCGGATCGAAGTACTCGTGCCAACCCTGCGTCTCGACCAGTTCCGCCGTCTGAAGCGCCAGCGCATCTGCCTGTTCGATCAACCCGTACCGGCGCAGCCCCGCCCAAATCAGCCAATTGACATTGACCCACACGTTACCGCGCCAATAGCGCCCGCCGGCATACTGCGGCTGATTCGTTGGCGACGTTGGAACCCGCCAGCGCGTCGCCCATCCGGCTAGATCAAGCCGCGCGGCAATCGCCTCTGCCTCGGACCTATCCAGTGCGCCGCCGAACAGCGTCACGAATTGGCCCGCCGTCTCGACCGCCAGCGCCTTGCCAGTCACCAAATCGAGGTCGACCGGCTGCCCATCGCGAATCAGCCTGCGGCGGAATGCCGTACGCGCCTTCTTCGCATCTGCCGTCCACAGCGTTGCATCGGAGGTCGCTCCAATCTGCCCCGCCATCCATGCCAACGCATCCAGATCCGCAATTCGGATTGCATTGAAGTCGGCCGGCACGATGCAGAACCGGCCATCCGTGCGCGCTGTGCGCGGGTCGGTGCCGTGTTCCTGCAGCGCCGCGGCCAGCGCCATGCGTGCCGATCGCGCGTCCTCGTCGGAAGGCAGTACGGGCAGGCCCATGGGTGCGTCCCATCGCGGCGATGAATCCCAGCCCGACTCCCACGGATGCAGGAGGCACACCAGCCCGTCGCCGTCCACGTCGCGCCGGCGGTCAAACCACGCGTGGAAAGCCGCCACCGCCGGATAGATCTCGCGCAGCGCATGCTCGTCAGGAGCGACCTCCCACACCAACTGCGCCGCAATCGCGACCAGCGGTGGCTGTGTAATGATGCTGTGCAGGTCTGCGCCCCACAACCCCGCCCCGCCGCCGCGCCAATACTGCATGTGCGGCAGCATCCCGGCATCCGGGCCGGACGGGATCGCGCGTGCAGTTACGGCACGCAGTTCGTCCCATGCCATCGCCGGGTCGATGTGTCGCAGGATAATCGCGTGAAAGCACGAATCCCACAGCCATTGGTGTTCGTAGGTGGATGGCGCCGGACGCGTATACCGGAAACCATCCACCTCGACTCGATTGAGCGCGAACAGCGCTGCGACCTCGTCCCGCCAGCGTTCAGAGGTCCATGTCATAGCCGCTTATCCCTTCACGGCGCCGGCGGTCAAGCCACGCGTCAGGAATCGCTCGAAGAAGAAGAAGAGTGCGAGCACCGGCACCGTGATGATCACTGATCCGGCCATCAAGTACGTCCGCGGCACTTCCTGCCCGTCCAACAAGCGCAGGCCCAACGGCAGCGTCCAGCTCGTCGGTGTCTCGGTGAGGAACAGGATCGCGAACAGGATTTCATTCCACGCGATCATGAACGTATACAGCGCCACGCTGGCAACCGCCGGCACCGACAGCGGCAAGATCACGCGCCGGATCATGCCGAGCGTCGTACAGCCATCGATCAGCGCCGCTTCCTCCAGCTCCGCAGGCAGTGTCAGAAAGTAGCTTCGCAGCATGTACAACGCTACCGGCAGCGTGCCGGACATGTAGATAACGATCATGCCGGGTAGACTGCCGCGGATTCCCAACTGGCTGTAGATCACGAATAGCGGGATACCGATCACGATCGCTGGGAACATATAGACCAGCAGAATGCCGAAGCTCATCGCGCTGCGAAAGCGGAATCTCAAGCGGGTCACCGCGTATGCACCGGGGATCGCCATCAGAAGTGTGAAGCCCACGGTAAACAGCGACAACACGAGGCTGTTTAACGTATACGTCGTAAAGCTGTATTGAAATAGCACCGCGTCGTAGGAGTCCCAGAAGTTAGCGAGCTGCTCGGGCGTCGGGAACAGCCGCGTCGGATTGGTCAGCACGTCCTGAAACGGCCGGATCGACAGGTTCAGCATCCAGTAGAACGGGAAGGCAGTAATGAACACGAAGAAGACGATGAACACCACCTTCAGGATGCGCGCGATCAGCGTTTCGACGCGCTCGCGAGTCCATTCGACGGGCGGAGGCGCATAGGCGGCGCTGGATTGAGTCTGTGCGGCCATCGTCTATGTTTCCTCCACATTGAAGAATCGCTGATAGATTGCGACAAGGCCGAACAGGACGACTGCCAGCACCAGCGCAACTGCTGCGGCGGTGCCGACGTTGCGCGAGCCGAACAGTTGATCGTAGACCTCGATCGTGACCAGCTTGGTCTGCGCCGCGCCGCCGGTCAGCAGGAAGACGTCGTCGAACTTGTTGAACGTCCAGATAAACCGCAGCAGGAACAGCGTGCCGATCACCGACCGCAGTTCAGGCAGCGTGATATAGACCAACCGCTCCGACGGTGCAGCGCCGTCTACCTTGGCCGCCTCGTACAGTTCATCCGGTATTGCCTGAATCCGCGCGAGGATGAACAGGAACGCGAACGGGAAGTAGCGCCATGCTTGGAAGAGTATGACCATCGTGAACGCGATGCCCGGCGTATTGAGGAAATCCATTCGCCTGCCGCCAAGCGCGTCGACGACCTCGTTGACCAGACCGTACTGCGCATTGAACATCATCTTCCAGATCAACACGACCGAGATGATCGGCGCAATGTAGGGAAAAAGCAGAAAGCCGCGCACAAGGTTGCGGCCCGGGAACTTATCCTTGACGATCAACGCGGCGATCAGCCCGAACAAGATCGCCAGGATCGTGCCGGAGACCGTATAGACAAAGGTGCGCCCAAGCGTATCGAAGAAGCCGCGCGTGTTGAAAACACGTTCGAAGTTGGCAAACGTCAGGTCGTCGAATGAAAACAACCGGAAATCTTGCAAGTCACGCAGCCGCACCGGTCTGAACGCCAGCAGCACGTTCCAGATCATCGGAAAGACGATGATGATCGACGTCAGTACGAATGCCGGCAGCAGCAGCCCGTACGCCAAGTCTGCCGATCGTTGTGACAGCGATACAGACTTTGCATACCTGCCGGGCTGGACTCCCAACAACGGTGCGACTGCGGCGGCCCCGAACCCGATCAGCCACAGGACCAGCACGGCATTGAGCAGCGCGGCAGCAGAGTCGATCAGGCCGATCGCCACCCCGCCAAGCCCCACCGCCACGCCGACAACCACGCCAATCCGCGCACCGACCCGAGGATTTCGGTCGATGGCGCTGAATAAGTAGAACCCGGGAAGCCCGCCGATACAGGCCCACGCAAACGAAAAAACGGCAAGTTCGAATAACGAGAGTTCGGCCAACATTAGATGACTCCCTCACTAGGCAAAATGGGGGGAGGGAACCCGGCCCGCGGACATGACCGCAGGCCGGATTGGTGTGAAGGTTCGATTATTCGGCGAGGCCGGCGGCGATGTCCTCAACCTCGGCCTGAATCTCCGCTGCCGCCTCTTCCGGCGTAAGCGCGCCACTCAGGATGTCTGCGATTGCCCGCGGGACCGTCAAGTCCTGATAGACGGCGCTAACCAGCAGACCCTGCCCTTCGGCGAAGCCCCAACGTGCAAAGCCGGTTGCGCCTTCCGCGATCCCGTTGATCACGTCTTGGCTGTAGAAGTCGCCAAGCGGTGCTTTGCGGTCGACGCCCGCCGGCAGCAACGCCCAACCTTCGACGTTGGCAACCGGGTTGTCGGAGTTGCCGCGCAGCATCGGGAACTTGCCCTCCGGCGCCACGGCCAACCAGTCCATGTAGCCTTCAGTCAGCCAGAACTTGACGAACTCGATGGCCTCGGGCGGGGCGCTCGTGCTGATGCCCATGTTCGAGACCTGACCGTACTGCGCCGGCGCGCTGCCGCTCGGTCCGACGAATGCCGGCACGAACCCGCTGTTACGGGCGAGGAACGCAATGTCGTCCGCGCATTCCGGGCAGTTCGGCAGCGCGGCATCGCGCAGGCCAGCCATTTCGTCGAGGACGAACGGCGACCATACCAGCATCGCCGCCTGACCCGCGAAGTACGTTCCGCGCGACGTTACGACGTCAACGACACCCGGAGGACCGTAATCGGTTACCAACGAGGTGTAGAAGTCGAGCGCTTCGACCATCGCCGGCGTATTCAGCGTGACGTTGCCGTCGGCGTCGGTCAAGCTGACGCCGTTGGCCAGCGCGAAGTGCTCGAACGTCTGCTGCGTGAAGACTGCCGACGGATCGGTGGCGGCCACGATGCCGTAGAAGTTGTTGTCCGGATCATTGAGCGCCGCGGCGGCGGCCATGATCTTATCGAACGTATCCGGGTGCTCGAGTCCGGCGGCGTCAAACAGGTCCTTGCGATAGATCAAGACCTGCCCCCAACCGTCGGTCGGGACGGACATGTACTGATTCATGCCGTTGTCGACCAACGCCAGACCGCTGAAGTTGTCGGCACCGAGATCGGTAATGACCTGTGTGGCGGCTTCAGCGCTGAGGATTCCTTCCGAGTACCACGCCGCGGCATAGTCGACCGGGTGGAACATGACGTCTGGCAGCGTGCCGGCAGCCAGGTTGGCGGCCATCAGGCTGTCGAGGATGTCCTCGTTCGTCAGCACCAGCGACACGTTGATGCCGGTCTCTGCGGTGAAGCGGTCGATGATGGCCTGCGTTGCGCGGGCCCGTTCGGGCTGTTCTTCGGTGCTCCAGAACGTCAGCGATGCCGAGCTCTGCGCCACCGACACACCCGACAGGACGATCGCCAGTGCGGCAACCAGTAGGACCAGTAAGAATCGTTTCTGCATTGTCGTGTCTCCTCAAGTGATCGAGCTCAAATGGATGTCACGGTGGGAACAATAAAGTGGCGTGATGTGCGCGCTCCTTTCTGCCTCAATGTCGCGGTGGCCCGGACGAGGCTCTGATCACAAGTTCCGGTTCAATCAACGTTGCGCGGCTCGCGATTGCGACACCCGCGATCAACTGCAAGAGGATGGTCGCGCAGCGCTGCGCGATGTCGAAAATCGGCTGGTGTACGGTCGTCAGTCCGGGATGGATGTGTTCAGCAGACGACACGTCGTCAAACCCGCCCACGGCAATGTCCTGCCCGACAAGCAGGCCGCGCTCCTGAACTGCCCCCATGACCGCGAATGCCACTTGGTCATTGCCGGTCATGATAGCGGTAGGCGGATCGGCCAGATCGAGCAGTCGTTTCGCCGCCTGTGACCCGGCACGCTCGGTCAGTTCGGTTTCGACAACTAGAGCCTGATCAATCGTTAGGCCGGCGTCTTGCATGGCGCGTTCGTAGCCGCGCCGGCGGTAATGGGCGAACATCAGCTCGCTTGGCGGCGCCAAATAGGCGATCCGGCGGTGGCCGAGGCCAATGAAGTGACGGGTCAGCGCGGCCTGCCCCGCCTCGCCATCGACATCGATAAACACGTACTCGTCGACGTTCTCGGTGCGCCCGAACACCACGAACGGGATGTTCGACCGCGACAGGAAGTGAATACGCTCGTCATCGACTTTCGTGCGCAAGACAATCATGCCGTCCACGCGCCGTCCGCCAATCAAGCGGCGGTAGGCGTTCAACTCCGAGCCGTTCGAGACATTTGTGCTCAACAGCAGGTCAAAGTGCGCCATTCCGACCGTGTGCCCGACACCGGCGACGAATTCGGTAAAGAATGGGTTGGGAAACCGAGGGCCGTCGAGCGGCGTGATCAGCCCGACCGTCTGCGTGCGACGGGTCTGCAGCGCGCGCGCCGCGAGGTTGGGTTCGTAGCCCTGCCGTTCGGCTTCTTCGAGGATGACTTGGCGCGTGCGATCGCTGACGTCATCGAAGCCGCCGAGCGCGCGAGAGACCGTGGTGATCGAATAACCCGTCGCCCGCGCAATTTCCTTGAGGGTCGACTTATTCATTGATGTCAAGAAGCCTAAATACTAGTCAAAACGCGATCCGAAACGTTTTGGATCACACCTAAACCATAACCCGAAACGTTTCGGATGTCAAAATCGGCGCATAGCGTACACAGATTAGGGTTTGGTGACTCTCGTACCGGGCGTGTCCCGTAACGGACTCGGGACTCGATCTAGCACCCAAACCGTTAAGCTGCACTTTCATGTTCCGGCACCGCACTGCCGTTCGTTTGGCCGGTTGCGTAGAATTGCGAATTCGGGAACAATACGGGTAGTATTTCCACCCGACGTTAAGCAGTACAGATCGACCGGCAGATGCGCAGATTGCGGGCCGGTCGTGGTGTTGGGAAGCGCTTCTGACACATCGAGGAGACGCGTTATGCGGCAGCACGCGTGGATTGTCCGGTTAGTCGTTGGCCTCACGATTGCGATCGCCGTAAGCGGGCTGGCGTGGGGACAGTCCGACGCGCCAACTCCGACCAGCGAACCTACAGACTCAACCGCTGAGATCGGCCCCGAACCGGACGACGTTCAGCCCATTATTCTGCGCGGCGAACGCATCGTCGGGGTCAACGCCACTTGTTACGCCGAAGTCGTTGCTGTAACCGTCACGGTAGACGACGAATCGCTGGCTGGCACCTCGCTCGACGCCACCATCGTCACCACCGATGAGAGCGTGAGCTTCTCGGTTGATGTCGCGGAGTCCGGCGAGACGCTTGTCTTCGGGCGCGCACTCGCAGAAACCGCCGAAACTTACGTCTTCCTGCTCTTCGCCGGCGACAGCGACGAACCCGTGTTTACCGGTGTGATCGCCTGCCCGAGCATCGCCGAGTCCGACGACGCCGAACCTGCGCCCGAGGACGTCATCGCCGTGATCGAGGGCACGTCGGCAGATGCCGTCTTCGCCACCAACACGCCGGGGCCAACGCGCACGGCGGTCCCTGTCCACATGACACCTGAACCGACCGCGACCGACGAGCCCACTGCCACAGCAACCGACACCCCGACCGACACGCCCGAGCCGACTGCAACCGCGACCGATACCGAGACGCCAGAACCGACCAGCACAGATACGCCGTCGGCGACGCCGACCGACACCGCTACCAGCACCCCGACGGATACGCCGACCTTCACGGCCACCGCAACCAACTCGCCGACGAACACCAGTACACCGACCAACACGGCAACCAACACGCCCACCAATACACCGACCTTCACGGCCACCCCAACGAACACCCCGACGGACACGCCGACCGCTACTCCGACGGATACACCGACCAACACACCGACCAATACGCCGACGCCCACCTCGACGCCAACAAGCACGCCAACCAACACACCGACGTTCACACCGACGTTCACCGTGACTCCGTCTCGCACGCCGACCCCGACCGCGACCCCGCAGACGGGCCGTGTGACCGCTGGGCGAGGCCTTAACGTGCGTTCGCTGCCGTCGTCCGGCGGCGAGTTCATCACGGCGATCTCACGTGGTCAACAGGTGGCAATCTTGCGCGTCAGCACCGATGGCGAATGGGCCAACATCCAACTTCCGGATGGAACGACCGGATGGGTGCTCAACGCATTTATCCAGCGCCTGTCCGATGCGGCTGCACCCGCGTCAGCGCCGACCGTGACGCCTGCGCCGTCCACCCTGACCGTCTGCCCGATGCACACGTCGGACTCCATCCCCGCGGGCATCGAGGAAGTGCTCGACGCGCAGATGGCGCTTTATCTCGCACGTGAGTCGTCAAGCCGGTTTGGCCGCGCTCCGGGTGTTGTGCTGCTCGTCTCCGGCCCCGGATGGCGCTTCCACAAGTCGCTCGGCTTCGCCGACGCTGACACGCGCGAACCACTGGATGGCTGCGATCGGGCCTTCGAGATCGGAAGCAGTACCGCGATGGTCACCGCTGCCGTGCTCATGCAGCTGCTCGAAGAGGGCCGCCTTGGCTTGGACGATCCGCTGTCCGCCTATCTGCCGGGGATCGCTGCGCGCCTACCCAACGGCGACGCTATCACCCTGCGGCAGTTGGCGAACCATACGGCAGGCGTGGCAGACTACGCCGGCGAACCGGGATCCGGAGTCATCGGCGGCGGCATCACCGACGTCGGCTTGCGCACACGCACCTATGAGCCGCTCGAACTGGTCAACGATGCGATCGACAACGGCACGCCGTCGTTTGCGCCGGGTGCAGACGGCGAGTGGGCCTACAGCAGCACCAACGTGGTTCTGCTCGGCCTCGTCATCGAAGACGTGACCGGCCAGAAGCTGGCGGACGTGTTCCGGGAACGCATCTTCGCGCCCTTAGGGATGACCAGCTCGTTCCTCTGGAATGACGTGCCAAGCGAGGCGTTCGACCTGCCAAATGCATACTTCGGCGCGCCGTTCGAGCTGTCGACCCGCGACTGGAACTTGTCTCAGGGCTGGGCCGCCGGCGGCGTGATCTCCACCGCGCCGGGCATGCAAGTGTTCATTGAATCGCTGTTCACGGGAGCGCTGTTTGACGACCTTGCGACCGTGGACGCGATGCTAGAAGCCGTTCCTGCATCCGGCGACGCGTTCCTCAACTACGGCATTGGCGTCGGCGAGCTTGCGCCGGGGTTGTGGGGGCACAGCGGGCAGACGCTCGGCTTCGCATCCGACGTCGCCTACATCCCTGCCTCGGGAATTAGCGTCGTGACGTGGGCCAACGCCGCCAATGCGCTCGATGCGGTAGGCACGGGCTTCATCGTGCAGGCGCTTGAGAACGCCGGGCTGATCGCGCCCTAGACGCGCCGATTGTGCCTACACGACCGCGTATTGGACGATCTGAAGCGCGTTGCCGTCCGGATCGGCAATATGGAGATCGGTGCCATTCCAGTCGGTGTGGGACACCACACCGCGATAGACCGTGACGTCCAGCGGTTGAAGGCGTGCTGCCTCGCCGTGCACGTCTGACGTCATCAGACTGAGGAACACGGGAAACGCGCGAACCGGATCGTCTGCCCATTGCGTGCCGCGCGGATCGAAGCCAGATGGGAGCCCCCCGGGCTCGAGAATGACCAGCGGGTGACCGTCCGGTTGTCCAAGCACGGCGTAATCGTCGCCGCCAGCCATGAGGGAGAACCCGAGTATGTCACTGTAGAATGTGCGCATCGCAGTAAAGTCGGCGCATCTGATCGCCACGTGGCCGATGTACGGTACGTTCAAGTCGGCGCTGAACGGCCGGCCCGGAATCTCCGCTAATCCGATCCGGATCCCTTCAACAGTGTCTACCTCGATGCTGCGGCCCCATTGGCGGTCGGTGATGGTACCGACATTCGCAATCCCGCGCGCTCTGAGTTCGTCCTGCGCTGCGCTGACATCGGGGACGTGGAAGCCGGGCCGGATCCCCTGATTCACACCCCACTGGCGCTTGCTGACGCGGCGGCCACCGTCAAACAGCTCGCAGATCGCACCGCGGCTGTGTTCCTGATAGTACGGCTCCCACCCACCGCCGAGTACAGCCCAGTCACCGTATTCCGGGTTGGACTTCGCAACGATACCGAGTTGATTGTGGACGAACGCGTACGCGGCCGGCCAATCCGACACGACAAGGCCGACGAAGTTGAAGATCAGATTCTGCACCGTGTGCGCCTACACTCCACTTTCGGCGAGGAAGTCGACGGCGGTCTGGATCGCGGCGGCCAACTGCGGGTGCTCGGCCTGAAACTGCGCAAAGCTGTGTCGCAGGGCCTCCAAGAGGTTTGGAGCATTCTCCGGCTCGTCAATCGCACGCTGCACGTGATTTCGCAGGTCGGCCATGCTGGCTGCTTGTTCATCACTCGCCGCTTGCGTGTTCTCGATCTCCTGCTGCAGTCTCTTGAGGGGTTCCGGTGCCATGACGCGCCTCCTAAGCAAGAAGTGGCAAGTGCTGAGTGTTTTGTGCTGAGCCCCTGACCGACGATCTCCGCACCAACCGCTGCGGCGCCAAAGACGCAGTGCCTCGACGTTCGACCACCAGCTCAGCCATTCTGCCCTGATTCTACCCGATTTCGGCGTACATTACGCGTATTGTGACGCGCTAGGCCCCGTCGTCGTCATAGGCGACAACGCAGGCCGGGCCTTCACAGACGTGCACGTCTTCCCCGATCGATAACGAAAGCGCGCCGGCCATCGGCGACCATTCCGTCAGCGTCACTGCGCCCACCTCGGTACATGCGCCGAACACATCGGTCAGCGGCGCGTCCGGCCCGTAGGCGAGCAAACACTCCCCCGGCATGAGCGCCTCCACGCCGAAGTCCGTCCCGCTGAGCACGAAGTCGCGGGAGCCGAGCCACAGGTCGGACAGCGCAAACGGAACCTCGGTGATGTTGATCAGCAGCATCGCCTGCTCGAACCGGCGCGAGACGAGCAGCGCGGGCCGCGCGTCGTTGGGATAGACGGCCTGCACCAGCGGCAAGATCCAATCGGCCGGCAGCAGGTTCTTCGGTTCGCGCGCCAAGTCCGCCGTCGGATCCACCATCAACTGAAACGCGCGGCCGTTAAGCGACTGCATCGACCATGCGTGAATCGTGACGTCTGGATAGAAACGTCCGAGGTACGCTGCGAAGTCGCGGATCATGTGCGGGTTGTCGGACATCTGGTCGTACTGGCGCGAGGAAAGGTAGTCTAGG
Source organism: Candidatus Flexicrinis affinis (assembly GCA_016716525.1). Lineage (NCBI taxonomy): Bacteria > Bacillati > Chloroflexota > Anaerolineae > Aggregatilineales > Candidatus Flexifilaceae > Candidatus Flexicrinis > Candidatus Flexicrinis affinis. The sequence continues at coordinate 616,538 of JADJWE010000009.1, read as the reverse complement.
CCGTCGATCTCCCAGAAGATGCCCGACTGCGGATCACTGGCGAAGAGCTGAATGGTGCCGATCTTGTCGCGCAGGCGCATCCGCCACGCCAGCGTATGCCCCTCCTCCGACCACGCCGGATTGCTCGGGTAAAACCACTGCCGCAGCGGAAGCAGCACCTGCACGGCGAAATACCCGGCAATCGCCAACACGATCCAGCGCCGATACGGGTACCCGGCGCGACTCTCCACCGATGCCGACCGACTGAACAGCACCGGCACGCGGAACCTTCCGGGCGGCATGAACAGCAGCGTCGCTGCGATGGCGAACCACGGGAAAATGCCGATGTTGAACAACTGCGAGTTGAGTAGGTGGAACAAGGTCGCCAGCGCCAGCGCCGGGAGTCGCGTGCGCCGCCACAACAGCAGCGGCACGACGAACAGGTCGAGCAGCAGCCCGCCCCAACTGAACAGGTAGACCGCCTACTCTTCGGTGAACAGTCCACCGATCAGCGGAAAGTCCGTCCGCGCGCCCATCCAGATCCGCAGCGGCTGACCGGCAAACCAGTCGGCGTTGATCTTGGCGAGGCCGCCGAAGAAGTAAACCACCGCCATCTGCCCGCGGAGCAACCACAACGCCCAATTCGGCGCTGTCTGCGACCGGATCGACGGCCGGAGCCACGCATCCACCGACAGCGCTCGATGGGCCGGCACGAAGATCAACAGGCCGCTGACGAGGCTGACCAGATAGAAGTGATTCAGGTACTGCGCCTTGTCGAGCAGAAACACATAGGTGAAGCACAGCCAGAAGACCGCCATGCTTGCCCGGTAGAACGCGCCGAGCATGATGAGCACCGACAGCCCGCCAAGCACGTGGAACAGCACGAACATGCCGTCGCCCGGAAGCGGCTGAAGCCAGTCGAAGCCGTAGTACGGGAAGTTATATTCGGGGAAGATGTAATAGCGCTCGATGCGGGTGAAGTTGAAGTAACGCCACACTTCCCACAGCATGAGCACGCCGAAGGCGACGCGGAAAAACACGAGCGGCGCGATGTCGATCGGGTCGAACAGGCGCTGCGCCAACGCCTTAAGTCTGTGCACGGCCGGATTCCTTGCGCGTTCTACAGGTCGATCACAGGCCCGCGAAAGATACACGCCTTACCTGTATGCCGCATGAGAGTTTGGGTTTCGGCCTGTTTTCGATCAAGTCGTGTGGCTGTTGCGCAATGGCACTCTTCGCGCGTGTCACTACGGAGTAGACTCTGGATGGCGTTCGCGGCAGGAGATCGATCATGTCGTATGCTGTGCTGAAACTACTGTGCGTGCTGGTCGCGATCGGCGGGGTACCGGCATCTGCTCCACCCGGCCACGCCTTGCCACCGCACCTCCCCATTATTGCCGAAAACTCAGATCAGCTTCAGGAAATCGGCGTGATCGGCCGCGGGGCGGCGACATCGCTCGACTGGCACCCGAACGGTACCATGCTGGCCGTCGGCAGCCCCACCGGCGTCTGGTTGCTCGATGAGACGCTTCAAGACCTAATCCGCACGGCGATCACACTCCCGATCACCGATCTTGCGTGGAGCCCGGATGGTTCGCGTCTCGCGTTCAGCAGCAACCTGCATGGCACGTGCACCGTCCAGATCTGGGATGCCGCGCTCTCCGCGCCTCTGCACACCTTCGACATGTGCGGCGAACGCGTGCAGTGGAACGCCGACGGAACGTTTCTGGCGGCGTCGAACCCCTCGTCGTCTGCAAATGAAGTCTACGTCATCATCGCCGACTCTGGGTCGATACAGGTTTATCCCGGCCACGGCGCCGTGTGGTCGCCAGCAGGTGCGGCGCTGTTCACGCAGACGCCGGGGTCGGGGCAATTCGGCGCACCGGGCCCGACGCTCAATAGCTGGGACGCAGTGACAGGCGCAAACGTGCACACCTATACCGCCGCCCCGGGCCCGCCCCTCGAGCCGCTATGGGCTATGGACGACTCGACGATTGCCGTTATGTGCATCGACTTGGATGACGAGGCCGACATCATTACCAGCGGCCTTTGCGCGGTCGATATTGCGAACACTGGCGAAGTCATCAAACTCCGCGATGTGGTCTCCTACGAAATCGGACGCCCTTTCTCCTTATTTCGCAGTGTCGCGTGGAACGCAGACCGAACCCAATTGGCGTTTGTGAACGAGAGCTTCCACCCGGCATTTCTGAGCGACGTACGGATTCTGGACACCGATACGAACGACACCACGAACGTCGGTAGCGGAATGCGCTTCGATTGGAAGCCAGGTACGAATCAGGTCACCGTCATTGTCGGCAACGGCGAGATACGAACGGTTGATCCGGATCGTCCGGCCGATGCCGTGGCGCACAGCCGCTGGTTTACCGGGCCAGTGCACCAGATCGCCATCCGCCCGAACAGCGATCAGATTGCCAGCACCGGATACGGCTACGAGCAAGGCGCCCACATTTGGGATATCGAACGCTCCCATCTTGAACCGATCTTTTCAGTCCGGGCCGAGCCAGCCGAGATTGTCGATTTCACCTCAGACGGCCGCGAACTCATCGCCGGCGGGACCGTCGAGACTGACATTGTCGGCAACCAGCAGATCCGTGCTTATGACGCGAATACGGGAGAACGCCTCCGCGTGGTCTCGTCATACTACGATCAAGGCTCGTCGCCGCCGCACGACGCATGGAACGCAGAGTACACCAAGGCGCTCGTACTGCCAGAGTCGATCCGGACTGAACTGGGCATCGACAGCCCGCGTGCGTGGTGGAGTCCGGACAGTGCGACCGTTGCCGTCTTCGAACCTATTGGGCTTGGCGGACCTTTCGACATCAGTACGCGGCATGCGGCAACCGGTGACGTGATCAATCGATTCTCAAGTGCAACGTGCTGCCTTCAGTCGATCGAATGGAGTCCGGACAACGCGCGAATCGCCGTGCTTGTCCGCCGGTCCTGGGATGGCGTGGATGACGATCTCGGCGTGGTTGTGTTCAGCGTCACGCCCGGTCAGGATTATGACGTGGCCCGCAGCGACTACGCATTGTTCAGATCCATCCCCGCCGGCGTGCGGACTCCAGAAATCGTCGCGGTCGCGTGGAACCGCGACAGCAACCTATTGGCCGTGGCCCTCGCGAACACCTTGGAGATTCATACGCTTGACGGCGGCGGCGAGCCGCTGGTGGCGCTGCCCGCATACGGCATCGTCGATCTGGAGTGGGCGTCGGACGATCGTTTCATCGCGGGCGGCAGCGCGGACGGCACGATTCGACTGTGGAGTATTCCAAGCGAAGACTAGTTGTCGATGGGCGTGGCCGTAGGCGGAATCTCCGGCGCGTCGGCGATGACGACTTCAGGCGGGCTGCCGGTCAGGTCGGCCCCGCCGTACGCGATCTGTTCGCCGTTCGGATGCCAGTCAAGCGCGTACACCGGCCCCGGATACGTGAGCGTATCGAGCAGCACGCCGTTGGACGCGTCCCACACCTTCACTGTCCCGTCCTCGCCGGCGGTCGCGATCCGCGTGCCGTCCGGAGACCAGACGAGCTTGTTTAGCATGGTCGAGCCTAGTAAAACCCGCGCTTCAGTGTCCTGTGCGTTGACATCCCACACTGTCATTACGTTATTGTGGTTGGCAAAAGCGATTAGACCGCCCACTGGAGACCAAGCCACATGCGAGACACCGAGGTTATCCGGGTCGGTAATACGCTCGACGAGTCCGAAGGTTTCCGCGTCCCAGATAGCCACAGTGCGGTCGTCACTAACCGTGACGATCCGAGTGCCGGTCGGGTCCCAGTCCGCTGCATTGATGCGATCGGTGTGGTCACCTTGACTTATGGTCACTGCTCCGATCAATTCATCAACGAATGGAGCTGTTTCAAACTCGTACACTGCAACGGAATTCACACTAAGCGGAAAGAGGTACGTTGTCGCATCTGAAGGCGAGGTAACGAGCTGAATACCTGCCGAGGTCGTCTCAATAACCGAGATGTAGCTGAGGTCGCTTGATGCCAGTATATGTACTCTACCGGCTTCGCTTCGAACCAGAATGTAGGCGTTGTCATTCGTGAAGTCAACAGCACTCACTCCACAAGTCACGCCTCTCAAATCAGCGGTAATGCTTGAACTGTCATCAATATCTCGAAGCTCGATCCATTGCGGCGAGACGATATCCGGACGGCACCCAGCCAAACTGCTCTTGCCGTGGACGATTACGAGTTGATCCCCGAAGCTGTCCCAAGTCAGCGCATTGATCGAGTCGAAACCCTGTGCATGCGATCTTGAGGCGACGCTGACGCACAAGACCAGCAGCACACACGCCACGCAAGCAGACCTCGACATCCCGCGCGTCCTCACAGCCGACCCTGCCTCAACGCTAGCACTGGCAGCGGCTGCCCGCTTGACGCGAACCACGCGCGCCGGCCACGACGCACCACCGCCTTCTTTCCCCTTAAACGTTTTCCCGTTCCCGTCGCCCTCTACCGTACCTTGAGCCACGCCGACTGGAAGGGCGCCAGCGTGAGGCGGATGCTGGTGCCGTCGTGCACCGGGTCGTCCCCACCAAGCAGGTCGTGCCACTCACCGCCGCTGTCGGCCAGCGCTACCGCGACGGGCTCACCCGACACGTTGAACAGCGCAATCACGCGGTGCAGGCCGTCCGGCGACGTGCGCTCCAGCGCGAACACCGACGGATGCACTTCCAGTACGCGCTGCCCACCGAACGGATGAAACGCCGGCTCGGCAATCCGCGCATCCAGCAGCGCCCGATAGCCGAAGTACACCATCGATGGGATCAAGATCGGCCGTACGATGTCTTCGAGCAAGGTGTAGTAATCGAGCTTCTGCCGGTTGATCGTGCGGTTGTGCCCGGTCTGTTCGACGCCTTCGTTCCAATTGCGCGACCCGAACAGGCTGTGGAAGTAGATGCCCGGCACGCCGACGAACGCCAGCATGATCGCCTGCGAACACAGGAAGCGCTTCACCGCCGTCTGGGGATCGCGGGCGGTCACGTCCGGGTGCGTGATGGCGTCGAAGTACGTCACGTTCAGTTCATACGGACTCCGGGTGCCATCGCTGTTGTTCTTGTAATTCACGTGTCCGCCGTGTTCGGTTGCCAGTGCCACCAGCGCGTCGACCTCGTCATCGCTCAGCAGGCCGCGCGCGGGAGTCACGCCGATGCCGTCGTGCGACGCCGTGAAGTTGAAGTACGTCGTACGCCCGCCGACGCGCTCGAGCGTCTTGGTCCATGCCGTCAGGCGAGAGGTGTCGCCGGTGCGAAACGTGTGCAGCAGCAGCGGTGGCAGGCTGAAGTTGTAGACCATCTGGGCTTCGTTGGTGCCATCGCCAAAGTACGAGATATTCTCGTCGTGGGGGACGTTCGTCTCGGTCACGATCAGCACGTCCGGCGCCGCCATATCGAGCACCGCGCGCATGAGCTGTACGACCTGATGCGTCTGCGGCAGGTGGATACACGTCGTGCCGATCTCTTTCCACAGGTACGCAATCGCGTCGAGGCGGATCAGGTCGGCCCCTTGCGCCACGTAGAACAGCAGCGCCCGCAGCAGGTCGAGCATCAGCTCCGGGTTGGCCGCGTTGACGTCGACCTGATCGGTGCTGAAGGTCGTCCACACGTGCTGAACACCGCGTGCCGTCTCGAACGGCGTCAGCAGCGGATGCGTGCGCGGACGCCGGACCTGCGACAGGTCGGTGGACGGGTCGACCGTGACGAAGTAGTCGGTATACGGTTCCTCGCCACGCAGGAACGCCTGAAACCACGCGCTGGACACCGAGACATGGTTGAACACCGCGTCGAACATCATGCGAAACTGCGAACGCAGCGCGCGCACGTCGTCCCACGTCCCGAGGTTCGGATCGACCGCCCAGAAATCGACCACCGAGAAGCCGTCGTCGGACGTGTACGGGTAGAACGGCAGCACGTGCACGGTATTGATCTGCTCGCCGTAGGTCGCCTTGAGCAGTTCGCGCAGCGTGACCAGCGGCGCTTCGCCGTCCTTGCGCACATGATCGCCGTAGGCAATCGCGACGATGTCGCGCTGGCTGAGGTCGTGGCTGGGACGTTTCGGGATGTCCGCGTCAAGGATCAACTGCTGAACGCGCGCCATGAGCGAATCGGCGCGGTCGACCCCGTACAGGCTGGCGAGAAGGCTGTGAACAGCCGCGGACGCTGCAGACATGACCCATCCCTGAACATCTGAGAACGATTGCAGGGCGGAGTCTACCACATTGCTAGCGCATCACCGCTCTTGCCGCGACTTCACATGGGGCGCTTCCCCAAGCCCCGCCAGAAGCTGGCACTCCTGCACCACCTTACTCGCGGATTTGAGCCGGGTGCGGCTCAAATCCGCAGATAAGGGAGTCCAGAGGACGAAAGCCCTTTGGTCGAGGTGTGGAGGCGAAGCCTCTGCAAAGCACTTAGTCCAACCTGTGCAGCTTCAGCTTGACACCGACGAACACGCCGGCGAACATTGCCGCGGCGAACACCCACCCCGACAGCGCGAACGCCGAAATGCCGGACAGCAGCGTGCCGACCGTGCAGCCGAGCGCCAGCATCGAGCCCCAGCCCATCAGCACGCCGCCGCCGAGCGCCGTAATCGTGCCGCGCAGGGTCAGCCGCGAGATGCTAAACCGCTTGCTCAACAGCGCCGCCGCGAACGACGCCAGCGCCAAGCCGCCGATCAGCCAGCCGTTTTCGGTGATCGCCTGCACGACCACCGTCGCGCACCCGGCAAAACCGTCCAGCCCGTTGAGCCGGTCGGCCAGTAGACCGGCGTTGTCCAGCACCGTGCGGCTGACACTGCCCAACTGCGACGTCACGCCCAGCGGCTCGACGCGGAAGTAGGCCGCCACGCCGATCACGCCGACCAGCGCGCCGGTCGCCAGCGGATTCCAGCGCCCGCCGAACAGCGCGCGGTGAATCGTCGCGGGGGTGACGCGCTCGGCAGGCGTTGGATCGCGCGCGGGAAGCCAGCGCAGCAGCACGAGGCCAATTGCTGTGAGGGCCGCCAGATGGATCGTCAGCGCGCCGCCGTACCCCGCGGTCCCCGGGAGCCATGCCACCGGTGCCGCGCGGATCGCGCTCAAGTACACGCTCTGCCACGTGAAGAAGCCGAGGCCGAAGCCGACCAGCGATCCGATCAGCGCGAAGGGCGCGCGGGTGTAGCCCTCGCCCAGCCGGTACAAATGCCCGCTGATGCACGCGCCGGACAGCGCCATGCCGAGCCCGAACGCGACTCCTGCGGCGGCCAGCACCCAGCTCACCGGCCCGATGTGCGCGTCTGGCGGCAGACGTCCGCTAAAGCTGTTGGGCAGAAACGCGCCGAATACGACCGCATACCCGATCCCGCCGACTGCTAGCGCGGCCAGAATCGCGAACAAGCCGGTGCTGTTGCGGTCTTCGATGAAGTCGCGCAGGATACAGAAGAAGCAGAAGCGCCCGCGCTGAAACACGAACCCGAGCGCCGCGCCGATCAGCAGCGAGAACGACGCCCGCGCCCCGTAATCGCGGCTGTCGAAGAGCAGATGCGCCCCGACCAGTACGAGCAGCAGCACCACCAGTGCCAACCCGATTCGCGCAAGATCGCGGACGCTTGCAGGTGTCGAAACGGGGGCGGCGTCGCGGACGCCGCCCCCAGTCGAGAGTTCAGCCACGGACTACTGCCCGCCCCACACCGTACCGGCAAGGTTCACGACCGGCACGCCGACCGTGTTGCCGTACTCCGTCCACGAGCCGTCATAGACCGCCGCCTCGTAGCCAAGCAGACGGTTCAGCACGAACCACGTCAGCGCGGCGCGTTCTCCGATGCGGCAGTACGTGATAATCGGCGTGCTGCCGTCGATGCCGAGGCCGGCGTAGAATTCGCGCAGTTCCTCGACCGACTTGAACGTGCCGTCTTCGTTGACATTCTGGCCCCACGGCACGTTGACCGCACCCGGGATGTGGCCGGCCCGCACCGACAGTTCCTGCACGCCTTCCGGCGCGAACACCTCGCCGCGGTATTCCGCGCCCGAACGGATGTCGACCAGCACGCCGGCGGCTTCGCCGTCGACAACGCTCAGCACGTCCCACAACCGAGCGCGCAGGGTGAGGTCAGGCTCGGCGGCGGAGAAGGTTCCGGCGTCGACGCTGGCAGGGCTGGTCGAGAGTGCGCGGCCGTCGGCTTCCCACTTCACACGGCCGCCGTCCAGCAGGCGCACGTCGCTCAGCCCGTAAATGTCAAAGATCCACGCGCCCCACGCCGCGAACCAATTGTTGTTGTCGCCATACAGCACGACCGTCGTGTCGTCGTTGATGCCGGCAGCGCGCGCCAATTCCTCGAACCGCACGCGCGAGACGATGTCACGCTGCACGGTGTCGACCAGATCGGTGTGCCACACGAGGTTGACGGCGCCGGGAATGTGCCCGCGCTCGTACACGCCGGGGATGACGCTGACCTCGATAACGCGAACGCTCGGGTTGTCGAGGTTGGCCTCGAGCCAATCGGCGCTCACGAGCGCGCCTTCGGCGGCGGAATCGGTTTGGGCGAAGCTGGTGATCCCCACGGCGACGAGCAGGGCGATCAGGGCGGCGATGACGGTAATGCGAAGCGTACGGTTCATGACGTTGTGTTCCTCTTCTCCCTCAGCGATTTGGAAAGACCGACCGGAGGTGGACAAACAAAAGCCCCGACAGCGCGCGCTGTCAGGGCCTAGGTTTCAACCGGATCGGAGTAAGCTAACTCCCGGATGTCACCCAGTGACGTCGCAGCGCGCGTTCCGCCCCGGCGGAACACATACAACACATTTGACACATCTGCGAACGGAACATGAGCAACTGGCTTATCGATCGTTGGCTTACGTTGGATTGACGATACTTCGTGCCGGCAGTCGCCGTCAATAGATCGGAACGGGTCGTAACCAGTCCGTAACTGATCGTTACCGCACCGTTGCCGCGGTTGCGCCGTAGCGCGTTCTGGGGCTACACTTCGAATAGTTCAACAAAGGAGACGCTGTACGTATGCCGACCCTGCGCGCGTATATCAGTTACGCTCCTGCCAACCTGACTTTCGTCGAGCGTATCGCCGCAGACCTCACCGCCCGCAGCATTCAAGCGGTCGTGGATCGCGGCTTGATGCCCACCCGCGGCGGCAGTCCCAATGGCTGGGAGAGCGTCCGCGCCATCCTTGAGCGCTCCGACGTGATGCTGTTGATCGCCTCGCCGCCAGCTATCGCCAGCGCCGACGTGACGCAAGAGATCGAATTCGCCGTCGAACAGCGCAAGCTGATCATCCCCCTCAAACTGCGCCTCGTGAGCCTGCCCAAGCCGATCGACACGATCCAGTGGTTCGACTTCGAAGAGGGCCGTTACGACCGCGACCTCAAATACCTACTCCTCAATCTCGCGTTCGTCACGCCCGGCAGCCCGCCTACATTCGACCCTGCGGCCGGCATCGCCAAGCTGCCCGAACCGCCCGACAGCCTCGATGCGCTGTTCATCGCGGCGACCAGTGCCAAAGCACGCAACACGCCCGAAGACCGCGAACGCGCTGCCGCCATTTACGCCAGCATCCTCGAGCGCGACCCGAACTTCCAAAACGGCCTCGTCAAGTCGCAGCTTGACGAACTCAACGCCCAACTGCAAGACCAGCGCATCCGCAACCTTGAACGTTACGCCGCAGACGCGCGCGGGGTGGGCGACTGGAATCGCGAGATTGCCGCGCTGAATGCATGGGGCCGTTTGCAGGGCGAGCGCACCGTCGAGCCGATGTTGGCGACCGCACGCCAGAACCAGCAGCACGCCAACCTGTACGATCAGGCACTGAACGTTGCAGCCAATGACCCCGGCGCGGCCGGCGAACTGCTGCGCATGTTGTATCAAGGCGCACCGAACTACGGCGACCCGCGCGGACTGGCCGCCCGGTTGGGCGTCACGCAGCCTGCGCCGAAACCCACCGCGCCGAAGCCGCAGGCCGAGTCGCAGCCGGCCCAACGCACCCAGCCTCAGCCGGAACGGCCCCCTGCGCCTCGACCGCAGCCGTCGTCTTACCTGCCGCCTCAGCAATCGGCTCAGCCGCCAACCTCACCCGGTACGATCCAGCGCCCCGGCAACAATCCGCTGCTGCTGTACATCATCCTCGGCGGGTTAGGTCTCGTCGGCGGCGGTCTGATGGGGCTGGAAGCCTCGCCCCTCGAAGAGTGCTTTTTCGACTTCTCCGGCGCGTTCATCTGCCCGGACTATACCTTTCCGTTCGCGGTCGGCGGCCTGATTGTCGGTCTGGTCATCGCGTTCTTTATCAAGCGGCGCGCAGCAGGCAAGTAGAGGAACCCTATGCCCGATCAACCGCTGTCGCTGTTCATCAGCTACAAACGCGTCGACAGCGTCTTTGTCGACCGGCTTGAGGTCGATCTGCGCGTGCGCGGCTTCGACACGTGGCTCGACCGGCGCGATCTCGCGTCGCGTGGCGGGGCCAATTGGCGCCGTGAACTTCAGATCGCCATCGACCGCGCCCACGCGCTCGTGCTGGTGCTCACGCCCGATGCGGCCGCGTCGCCGTACGTCGGCTGGGAGTATCGCTACGCGGCGCTGCTGGGCCGGCCTATCTACGTGCTGCTGCTCCGCGACTGTCCGTCCGGCGTGCCGCAAGAAGTGCTGGGCGACAGCACGCACTGGTTCGACTTCCGCAGCGAACCAACCTACACCGAGCGGCTTGCGCTGCTGGTCGATCACCTGATGGATCTGCCGACCGATCCGCCAGCTCCGCGACCCGACGGTGTGAAATTCGCTGACGACTCGCCCATCGCGCTCAAGCCGGCGGGCGCTATCGAAATGCGGCGGCCCATGCCGAAGTCCGACGCGCAGCTCGACGAGTTGTACCGGCGCGCCGTAAAGGCCGAGGTTGCCGGTCAGCTCGACCGCGCCACCGACCTGTTCCAGCGCATCATCGACGCCAACCCGAGCTTCCGTAACAACTTCATCGCCAATCGCATGCCGGAACTACTGCGCAAGCGCACCGAGGTGTGGGTCGAACGCCTGAAGAAGATCGCCTATCAGGCGCGGCTCGAAGGCGAGTGGGGCCTCGAGATCGCTGCGTGGAACGCCATGGTCACCGAGACCAACGGCGATCCGCGTGCGCACAAAGGGCTTGATCTGGCCAAGCACAATCAGTCGTTCGCATGGCTGTACAAGGAGGCGCTCAGCCTCTACAACAGCGGCGACATCGCCTCCGCCAAGCATCAACTCGAGCAGTTGTGGCAGCACGCGCCAGACTACGGCGATCCGGCCAAGCTGGCGCCCGAGATGGGACTGCCAACCCGCCAAACCCGCGAGTCGACCGGCATGGTGCGCCAAGACGTGGTGCGGGCAGCGCAGTCCGAGTACGAGAAGATGACGCGCAATCAGCCCGTGCGCGAAGCCCCGCCCGTGCGCATGCCCTCGCCCACCGAAACGGATGAACTGAACGCGCTGTTTGAAGGTGCGGTTCAGCAGCAGGCGTCGGGCCTGACGCTCCACCCCGGCGAGCGCGTCCTCAGCCAGCACGGCATCAACCTCTACAGCGGCATGATGTGGGCGCAGCGCACGCTCTACCTGACCAATCAGCGCATCCTCATGCCCGCGCCGTCGATGGCCGTCATCAATCGCGCCGATATCGGGTTTTCGCTGCGTGACATCGTAGACATCCGGCGCGATACGGTGCTGTTCGTCAACCCGGTCATTAAGGTCACCCTGCGCGACGGCACCGAACACCGCTTCATCCTGATGGAACTCGGCGGCCTGATGTACGGCAACCGCGAACAGTTCATCGCGCTGGTGAATCAGGTGCGGGCAGGGCTGTAGTCCACCACCAACGGTCTGAATCAAATGCGGCCCGCCGAATTGTGGCGGGCCGCTTCGTCTGGGCGGGCAGAAACGCTAGAACAGACCGAGAACCTTCCACCACACCGTGCCCACGCCCAACCAGATCACAATGTTGACGATGCTGACAAGGAAGCCGATCTTCCACCAGTCAGCCAGCTCGACAAATCCCGACCCGAACAGCACCGGCGCCGGGCCTGTGCCGTAGTGGGTCGTGCTGGCGAACAGATTGCTGAAGAAGGCCAATACCAGCGCGGCGAGCAGCGGCGGCGTCCCCACCGCCACGGCGACCGCGAGGAACGCCGCGTACATCGCGCTCACGTGCGCGGTCGCGCTCGCGAACAGGTAGTGGCTGTAGAAGTACACCAACGCAAGGATGCCAAAGGCCAGCACCCAGCTAATGCCCGTCACCGACTCCCCGACGATGCCGCTGAACCAGCCGATCAGGCCGAGCGAGTTGAGGAAGCTCGCCATCATCACCAGCGCCGCGAACCACACCAGCGTGTCCCACGCGCCTTCTTCCTTCTTCACGTCGTCCCACGACAGCACGCCGGTGATCAGCAGTAGGCCGAGGCCGATCAGCGCCGCGACCGTCGCGTTGATACCCAGTGTCGAACCGAAGATCCACATCACTAGTAGGGCGACGAACACACCGATCATCGTCCACTCGTTCTGCGTGATCGAACCCATCTCGGCCAATTTCTCGCGCGCGAGCTTCGTCGCGCCGGGGGTTTCCTTGATCTCGGGCGGATAGACTTTGTAGATGATGTACGGCACAGCGATCAGGCTGAGGATACCCGGCACAAGCGCGGCGAGTGCCCACGATCCCCACGTGATCTCGATGCCCATGTCGCCGGCTAGTTTCTGCGCCATCGGGTTGGCGGCCATGGCGGTCAGGAACATCGCGCTGGTGATGACCGTTCCCTGAAACGCCGCTTTGGTCAGGAACGCGCCGATCTTGCGGGACGTGCCATCCTTAGGGTCGCTGCCATAGACGTTCGCCAATGATTTGAGGATCGGGTAGACCACGCCGCCGGCGCGCGCCGTGTTACTCGGGATCGCCGGGGCCAGCACGAGGTCGCTGAGGATCAGGCCGTAGCTCAGGCCAAGCGTGCGCCGGCCTAGCAGCCGGACGAACAGGTAGGCAATGCGTGTGCCGAGGCCGGTCTTGATGAACCCGCGCGCGACGAAGAAGGCCAACACGATCAGCCAGATCGTCGTGTTCGAGAAGCCCGACAACGCGTCGCCGATAGGCAGCACGCCGAGCAGCGACGTGGCGGCGATGCCGATCAATGCCACCGCGCCCATCGGCAGCGGCTTGATGATCAACCCGACGATGGTCGCGACGAAGATCGCGAACAAGTGCCACGCTTGAGCGCCGGTCGGATCACCGGCGTTATTGACCAGTTCGGAGACGCCCTGCGGCATCGGCAAGAACCAAATCACCGCGCCAATCAGCACGGTGACCAACAGCGGCACGATCCGCGCACCGTGCCAATGGAACGCAGGTTGATGGGCAGGTACGGGCTTTGGACCCGCTTGCGATACGGACGACATTCGGTCTGTGCTCCTTTGCAGCACCCGACGTACGAGATAGCTCCAATGTATTCCGGCATCCGTTTGTGAATACAGTCACAATGTCATCTAGTTCGGATGACGTTGTTCACGTCGTAACTTCCTGACACGATGGCGCGATTTTCGGTCCGTATGCGCCTCATTCGCGGTATACTCGCCCCCGTTCATCGACCCGGGGTTTCCACATATGGCCAAGTTCTTCGATTCGATCACCGACGACCTGCGCGATTTCATCGCCAAGCAGCATGTCTACTTCGTGGCGACCGCCCCGCTGAGCGGCGGAGGCCACGTCAACCTATCGCCGAAGGGGCTGGATTCGTTCCGCGTGTTGTCGCCCCATCAGGTCGCCTATCTCGACATGACCGGCAGCGGCAACGAGACGTCGGCGCATCTGGCCGAGAACGGCCGCATCACGTTTATGTTCTGCGCCTTTGAAGGCCCGCCGGACATTGTGCGCCTGTACGGCATCGGCCGCACCGTTCTGCCCGACACGCCGGAATGGGATGCCCTCGCGCCGCAGTTCACGCTTTTCACCGGCGTCCGCCAGATCATCGTCGCCGACATCCATAAGACGCAAACCTCGTGCGGATACGCCGTCCCATACTTCGACTACGTGGGACAGCGCGACACGCTCGTCAAATACTGGGACGTCAAAGGCGACGGTTACAAAGCCGAATATCAGGCCACCAAGAACGCGTGCAGCATCGACGGACTGCCGTCACCGCTCGGCGAGTCGGTCGCGGAGTAGTGGCGTGCCGGCGCACCTGCCCCTGATGTACACCGACATCGCCGAATGGTTCACCAGTCTGACCGCGCCGGAGGATTACGAAGAGGAAGCGGCGGTCTATCATGCAGCGATCCAACAGCACGCGCACGGTCTGGCGGTCACCATGCTCGAGCTGGGCGCAGGCGCCGGAAACAACGCCACGCATCTCAAACAGCACTACACGATGACGCTGGTCGATCTGTCGGCGCAGATGTCGGCCGAGAGCCGCAAGCAGAACCCGGAGTGCGAACACATCGTCGGCGACATGCGAAAGATACGTCTCGGTCGCGAATTCGACGTGGTGTTCATCCACGACGCGGTGATGTACATGACTTCCGCCGCCGACCTCGAACGCGCGCTGACGACCGCCGCCGCTCACTGCCGCGCTGGCGGTCTGGTGCTGGTCGTCCCCGACTTCACCAAGGAATCGTTTGCCCCGTCGACCGGCCATGGCGGCCACGATCATCCGCGGCCCATGCGCTACCTCGAGTGGACGTGGGAGCCGGAACCGGGCGCAGACACGTTCATGACCGACTACGTCTATATGCTGCGCATGCCGGACGGCACGGTGCGCACCGTCCATGACCGGCACGTGTGCGGTGTGTTCGACATTCCGACGTGGCTTGCGGCGTTTGAGGCGGCCGGCCTGCGTGCAGCGCGCTACGAGGTCGCCGCGCTGGACTCGGACGGCACGCCGCTATCACTTTTCATGGCGCACAAGTAGGCTGCAAGCAGCAGTGTAAGCGATCTGAACGCTCCGCCGCCCGCTCGCGGGCTATAATCGAACCAGACAGTGCGTATCTTCAAGGACCGAATGTTGGCGCCAACCCTGTGCATCTACTCGAAAGTCACGCTGCCCGATGACGCCCAGCTTGACGACTACGTGATCGTTGGTCGGCCCCCGCAGGGCACCGCAGACGGTGAGTTCGAAACGCGCATTGGCTCAAGCTGTGTCATCCGGTCGCATACCGTGATCTACGCCGGGAATCGCATTGGTGCACGATTTCAAACCGGGCATGGAGCGATGATTCGCGAGCATAACGTAATCGGCGACGATGTCAGCGTAGGAACCCAAAGCATCGTTGAACATCATGTGTCCATCGGAAACGGGGTCCGCCTTCATTCTCGTGTGTTCGTCCCCGAGTACACGACCCTTGAGGACAAGTGTTGGCTCGGACCGGGTGTCATTCTTACAAATGCCCGCTATCCGCTCAGCCCGGGCGCAAAGCACAGCCTGAAAGGCCCCGTGATTGAGGCCGGCGCGATCGTCGGCGCGGGAGCAGTGATTCTTCCCGGTGTTCGGATCGGATCGAAGGCGCTGGTCGGTGCAGGGGCGGTGGTCACCCGGGACGTGCCACCCGGCGCAGTCGTGGTCGGCAATCCAGCACATATCGTCAAGCACGTCGATGATTTACAAGCATACGCGGAGACGAAGGAATGAAGACCATTCCTCTGGTCGATCTGAGAGCCAACTATCTCGCCCATCGTGACGAAATCGACACGGCTATTGCGCGAGTCATCGATAGCACAGCCTTCATCGGCGGGCCAGAGGTGCGCGCATTCGAAGACGCCTTTGCTCGATTTCAGAAGACGCAGCGCTGTGTCGGTATCGCAAGCGGGACCGCCGCACTGTACCTCGTGATGAAAGCGCTCGGAATTGGCCCCGGCCACGAAGTCATAACAACGCCGCACACCTTTATCGCCACAATCGAACCCATTGTTTCGCTCGGCGCGACGCCGGTGTTTGTCGATATTGACCCTGTGACGTTTAACCTTGACCCGGCTCTGATCGAGGCCGCAATCACGCCACGCACGAAGGCGATTGTGCCGGTTCACTTGTACGGCCAGCTTGCCGACATGGACGCGATCTTGGATATCGCCCAGCGTTATGGCCTCTGGGTGATCGAAGACGCGGCGCAAGCGCATGGCGCCGAGCGCGCCGGAAAACGCGCCGGTTCGTGGGGCCACGCCGCATGTTTCAGCTTCTATCCGGGCAAGAATCTGGGCGCGTTTGGGGACGGCGGAGCGGTGTGCACCAATGACAACTCACTTGCCGATCAGATCGCTAAACTGAGAGATCACGGCCGCAGCACCAAGTACGAGCATGACATCATGGGCTACGGCGAGCGCCTGGATGCGCTGCAGGCGGCAATACTGGGCGCAAAGCTGCCGCACCTGGAGTCGTGGACGGCGGCGAGGCGTGAGCATGCCGCCTTCTACGATCGCGCTCTCGCCGGCATAGCTGGAGTCCGCACCCCGATTGTGGACGATCCAAACGCTCATGCGTATCACTTATACGTCATCTCGGTCGACGGCGACCGCGACGCGATACTGGATGGGCTGAAGAAGCGCGGCATTGGCGCGGGCGTCCACTACCCCGTTCCACTGCATCTCCAACCCGCGACGGCGTTTGCTGGCGGCCATTTGGGCGACTTCCCCATCACCGAGCGCGCAGCGACATCCATCGTCAGCCTCCCCCTATATCCCGAGATGACCGCCGAACAACGCGACTCGGTGGTCTCTGCGCTGCTTGAATCGCTTGGTGAAGCGGTCGGTTAGCGGCGATGCGAATCTGGATCGTCACGCAGTACTACCCGCCGGAAGTCGGTGCCGCACCTGTCCGGCTCAGCCGTCTCGCGCGGATGCTCGTCGCACAAGGGCACGACGTCACCGTTGTGACTGCCATGCCCAACTATCCCGATGGTGTGATCAATCCGCCCTACCGCGGCCGATTCGCATACAGCGAAACCATCGACGGAGTGTCTGTCAAGAGGGTCTGGCTGTATACATCACCGAGCAAACGCGCCCGCGCCCGTATTGCCAACCAGTTGAGCTTCATGGTGACGCTCGCGCTGCGCGGCACGTTTCTCAAGCGTCCGGATGTCTTGCTGGTCGAGTCGCATCCGCTGTTCGTAACGATCGCGACCGGTTGGCTGCGCCGAATCAAGCGTGCGCCGGTCGTCCTGAACGTCAGCGACTTGTGGCCGGAATCGGCCGTCGCAACAGGCATGCTTAAGGCGGACAGCGTGTTTGTCAGAATGGCGTGGCGCGTCGAACGATGGGCCTACAACGACTCGGCCCATATTGTTGGAATGACGCAGGGCGTCGTGGACGGCATTCTCAAAGTTCACCGCCGAGCAGATCGCGTCTCGCTGATCGCCAACGCCGTCGATCTCGAAGCGTTCAAACCGGCAGGGCCGGAGCAACGGCTCGCCGCGCGAACATCGCTCGGTTTGCCGCCAGATCGGTTCACTGCCGTTCACGTCGGTAACATGAGCCTGACTTACGATTTCGAGGTTATTCTGGGGGCCGCTGCCGCCCTGCCGGATGTCACGTTCGCATTCGCAGGCGGCGGTTCTCAGGCCGGTCGCTTGGCCGAGCAGGTCGCCTTGCGGAAACTTGACAATGTCAAGCTGCTTGGCCTGCTGCCACATTCACAGGTGCCTGACGTTTGGGCTGCCGGAGATGTTTCGATGATTTCGCTGGCGGATAGCTCTCTGGCGGACGGGACGCGTCCCGCCAAGATGTACGAATCGTTCGCAGCCGGCGTTCCGGTTGTCGCTGCAATTCGGGGCGAGGGAGCCGAGCTGCTTGATGCAGCAGGGGGCGGCATCGCGGTCCCCGTTGGCGGGCATGAAGAGTTCATCGCCGCAATTCGTAGACTGCAAGCGAGTCCGGATGAACGCAACCGTATGAGCGAAGACGGCCGTGCCTTTGCGGTACAGAACCTATCACCCGATGCTGTCACTTCACGTTACCTCGCAATCATGGAACAGGTGGTACCGTCATGACCAAGCCGCTCCGGTTCGGCATTGTTGGCTGCGGGCGAATTGCCCCGCGCCACGCACAGGCAATACGAGACATTCCCGAGGACGATGCCATCTCCATTGTCGCGGCATGTGACGTCAAGGAGGCGCGCGCGAAACACTACATCGATACTTACGGAGGGAAGCCGTACACGGACTATCTCCGAATGGTCGAAGACCCCAACATAGATGTCGTGACAGTTGCGGTTCCGTCCGGGCTTCACGCGAAGATCGGCATTGCCGCTGCCAAGGCGGGTAAGCACGTACTGGTCGAGAAACCGATCGCGCTGCGCCTTGAAGATGCTGACGAACTGATCGAGACGTGCGAACAGAATGGCGTAACGTTAGGCGTCGTACTGCAAAACCGCTTTAATCCGCCGATGCGCGAGCTGCGCGCTCTGGTCGACAGCGGTCAATTGGGCAAGCTGTACTTAGGCAGCGCGACCGTCCGCTGGTTCCGCCCGCAGGAATACTACGAGGACGACTGGCACGGAACCTGGGCACTGGACGGCGGCGCGCTGATGAATCAATCGATCCACCACATCGACGCGCTGCAATGGTTTCTCGGCGATGTCGAGTCCGTCTTCACCTATAGCGACACGATGGCACACCGTATGGAAGCAGAAGACGTCGGCGTCTCCGTACTGCGTTTCAAGAATGGTGCGATCGCGACGATCGAGGGATCGACACTGACCTATCCTGAGAACCTTGAAGGCTCGGTCGCGCTGTTTGGAGAGCGCGGATCGGTGAAAGTAGGCGGGACTGCGCTCAACCGAAAGGTATTCTGGAAGGTCGCTGGCGAACTCGAACACGAGCGCGAGTTATTGCGCCGCGAAGAAGTGGATCCGCCAAGCGTTTACGGTTACAGCCACCGCGAGCAGATTCTGGAGATGGCCCACGCGATCCGCGAAGGTCGGCAGCCGGCTACCCACGGGCGTGAAGCACGGCGGTCGCTCAGGTTGGTGCTTGCGATGTATCAATCATCTCGCGAGCGGCGTGAAGTGCTGCTCGACTAGCGCACCTGCTCATCACGTCAATCCGCCCCCGCCGCCTACCGCAACGGGGCGCTGCTGTGCCGCTCAGTACGGAGATCCCCCTTCCGCGAGCACCCCCCAAAGGTCCTCGTACGCGGAAGTAGGGGCTGCAAACTGCATATTCTGAATGGTTTGGGCCCATCGCCACGCCCGGCCCGCGTTACAATTGCAGGTGTGCTTCTACTCAGCGTAAGCGCTAGGAATTGCTCAAACATGGACTACGTCCTCGGCATCGATATCAGCACCACCGGCGCGAAGGCGCTCCTGCTTGGCGACGGGCGGGTCATCGCGTCGCACACCGTCGGCCAATCGGTCTCGACACCGCACCCGTTGTGGAGCGAACAAAACCCGGACGACTGGTGGGATGGCATCAGCGAAGCGATCCGCTCGGTGATTGTCGATACGGCAATCGACCCTGCCGCGATCAAAGCAATCGGCGTCACCGGCCAGATGCACGGACTCGTCATCCTCGACAGCGCCGGCAAAGTGCTGCGACCGTCGATCTTGTGGAACGATCAGCGCACCCAAGCCCAGTGCGATCAGATCACCGAGGCGATCGGGCCAGTCGAGGTCATTCGTATCACCGGGAGCCGCGTGCTAACCGGCTTCACCGCGCCGAAACTGCTGTGGGTGCGCCGCAACGAGCCGGGGGTCTACCGCCGCGTCGCCCACATGCTGCTGCCTAAGGACTACATCCGCTTCCGCCTGACGGGCGAGTACGCGACCGACACGTCCGACGCCAGCGGCACGAGCTTGCTGGACGTCGGCGCCCGCGCGTGGTCGACCAAGGTCGTCGACAAATTAGCGATCAAGGCGGAGTGGCTTCCGAAGCTCTATGAAGGGCCGGAAGTCACCGGTCGTGTAACGGCAGCGGCAAGCAAGGCAACCGGCCTCGTCAAAGGGACCCCCGTCGTCGCCGGCGCGGGAGACCAAGCCGCGGCAGCCATCGGCATGGGGCTGACCGCACCCGGCCTCGTCAGCGTGACAGTGGGGACTTCCGGCGTGGTCTTCGCGCCACTCGAACACTACATCTATGAGCCGAACGGCAGTATTCACGCGTTCTGTCACGCCGTTCCCGGCCTGTGGCATTGGATGGGCGTGATGCTGAGCGCCGCCGGCGCGCTGCAGTGGTACCGTGATACGCTCGCGCCCAACGTGCGATTCGAGTCGCTGCTCGCAGAGGCCGAAAGCGTGCCAGCCGGCAGTGACGGCCTGCTCTTCCTGCCCTACCTCTCCGGCGAGCGCACGCCGCATCCTGATCCGCTGGCGCGTGGCGCGTTCATCGGGCTGACTGCACGCCACACACGCGGTCACATGACCCGCGCCGTGCTCGAAGGCGTCGCGTTCGGCCTGAACGACTCGCTCTCGCTGATGCGCGACGGCGGCGTTCCGATGCCGGAAGTCGTGCGGCTTGCGGGCGGTGGGTCACGCGGGGCGCTGTGGCGGCAGATCATCGCCGACGTGCTGGACATTCCCGTCGAGACAGCGCCGACCTCGGAAGGCAGCGCGCTCGGCGCAGGCATTCTTGCGATGGTCGGCGCTGGTTGGTTCGGCACGGTAGCCGAGGCGTGCGACGTCTGGATCGGCAAAGGCGAGGGGACTGAGGTCAGCGACGACCGCGCACGCTACGCCGATCTGTATCCGGTCTATCGTACGCTTTACCCAACACTGCACGACATTTTCCCGCAGTTGGTGTGATCCTCAGCCAGTTCGGCTCACCTAGCGTGGACGGCAAAACTGTCCTCAGTGTTGGATGCAAGACTCGGAATTGGGGGCCCTATGAGTCGCAATCGCGGCGAACTGGGGCCAGGTTGTCTGTCGTGTAGAGTGCGGAGCGAGATAGGATGTCTGATCGACCTCAAGCGCCGCTAATTGTCCTGCAGCGGCTTCACGCAGCCATGAACCAACACGACCTCGAAGCGTTCTTGGATTGTGTCGATCTCAACTATCAGAGCGAACATCCGGCACATCCCGGCCTGCAGTTTTCGGGTCGAAATCAGGTTCGGAAGAACTGGTCCGGCATTTTCGACAGCATCCCAGACTTCTCAGCCATACTCGTACGCGCCATATCGGACGCCCACGTGGTTTGGGCCGAGTGGGATTGGCAGGGGACACGTCGAGATGAATCCCCCTTTCATCTGCGTGGCGTGACCCTCTTTGAGGTGCGTAACGACCGAATTGTCAGTGGGCGACTCTATATGGAACCCGTTGACCGCTGATGAACGTGGTTGTCCATCGCGCCACAGAATCGCAGACGTGACAGACATCCCCGTCAGGATCGCGCCCGCTGCGCCGATCTGTATCCCGTCTATCGTACGCTCTACCCGACGCTGCACGACATTTTCCCGCAGTTGGTGTGATCCCCAACCATTGGGGCGTGCCAATACGGGTTCGATTCGTATCATGGCTGTCTACCGCCAAACAGAGTTGTGGAGAGCGTACTGTGGAATGCCCTGTTGACGGAACGACCTTGGTAATTAGCGACCGTGCCGGCATCGAGATCGACTACTGCCCGAAGTGTCGCGGAATCTGGCTGGATCGCGGCGAACTCGAGAAACTCATCGAACGCGAAGCCAAGATGTATGGTGCGGTCGACTTTGATGCCGACCCGCGTCACGTCGCACAGTCGAAGGCCAAGCGCGACGACTACTATCTAGACAGCGATCACGGTGACACGAGTCGCAATATGCGCCGCTTCGACTATGATGATCACCGCACCGATCCGCGTGACTATCGTGACGAACGCCGCCCGTACAAGAAGCGCAAGTCGTTCCTCGGCGAGATTTTCGACATTTTCGACTAGGACGAAGTGAACAGGATTCAGTTGTCAGTTGTCAGGGATCAGCAACCAGATACCGCCAGTCTGACTGCAGATATTGATCGCGCTCACAAGCGGAGTGGGACTTCCCCTCCGCTTTTCTGTTCCCACCTGCCCTCATCGTCCGAAATTCTGCACGCTCTTCCCGCCAGCTGCTCCCTGAACCCTGTCTACTGACGTCTGATTCCTGACAACTGAATCCTGATTCCTGACAACTTAGTTCCTTTTGTTCGGTGTTGACAGAACATACAGAACGCCATATCCTCTCACTATGGACGACAACGCACTCCAACTCATTGAAGAATTCGGCATGTACTTCGAGTCGGTCGGGTTGACCCGCATGGCCGGCCGAATCATCGGCTTTCTTCTCATCTGCGACCCGCCACACCAATCTATGCCCGACATCGTCGAGGCACTGGGCGCGGCTAAGAGCTCGATCAGCACGGCGCTGTGGCAGCTTCAACAGCTCTACTTGGTCGAACGTTTCCGCATCCCCGGCGAACGGCGCGACTTCTTCCGCGCCAGCTCGGACATGTGGAACCGCTCGTTTCGCGCACGCATGCATCAGGTTACCGCCCTGCGCGAGTTGGCCGAGCGCGGCCTCGGCCTGCTTGACGACGCACCGGACGCACAGCGCAAACGACTCGAGCTGATGCGCGACCACAACCAGTTCATCGAGACTGAATTCCCCAAGCTGCTCGACCGCTGGGACGACATCAAACGCCAAAAGGGCTACGAATAGCGCCCGGAGTGTCACGAAGGAAGGCACACTATGAACATCATGATTCTGACGGCAGGCTCTCGCGGCGATGTCCAGCCCTTTGTCGCGCTTGGACGCGGCTTGACGGCCGCTGGCCATACTGTGACACTGGCCGGCCCACGCCAATTCGACTCGTTCGTCACCAGCAACGGGCTCGCCTTCTCGCCGGTCAACGACGATCTGTTGCGGCTGAAGGACACCGCCAGCGGGCAGCAGGCGATGGAAGGCGGCGGCAAGCTCGCGCTCATCAAGCAGGTGATGCCGATGCTGCGCAAGATGCTGCACGACGCGTCGGACGCGGCCGCCGAGATTCGCCCCGATGCCATCGTCTATCACCCGAAGGCGCTGGCAGGCATCCACCTCGCTGAAAAGTACGGCATCCCCGGCTACCTCACCCTGCCCTTGCCACTGACGGCCCCGACGCGCGAGTTTCCCGTGCCGATCGTGACCGGCAGCTTCGGTGGATTCCTCAACAGGTTGAGCTACGGTGCCGCTTTCCGGGCGATTGTCATGCCGTACATGGGCATGATCAACACGTGGCGCGCCGAAACCCTCGGCCTGCGCAAGCTGTCGCGCCTGCACTCGATGACGCATACGTCTGACGGCACTCCCGCCAACCAGCTTCTCGCGTTCAGCACGCACGTCGTCCCGCGCCCGGCCGACTGGCCTGATCACATTTGCGTGACCGGCTATTGGACGCTCGATGACGCCCGGCCGTGGCAGCCGTCGGAAGAATTGGAGCGCTTCCTCGACTCCGGCCCTGCGCCGGTTTACGTCGGGTTCGGCAGCATGGTCGGCACCGACGCCGCCGGCACCGCGCAGACCGTCATCGACGCGCTCAAGAAGGCCGGCCAACGCGGCGTGATCGCCAGCGGTTGGGGTGGCTTGCGCGCCGACTCGGCGCCGGCTCACATCCATATCATCGACGAAGCGCCGCACGACAAGCTGTTTCCGCTAATGAGCGCTGTTGTCCATCACGGCGGATCGGGCACAACGGCGGCGGGGCTGACGGCCGGCAAACCGACCGTAGTCGTTCCGTTCACGGCCGACCAACCGTTTTGGGGCGCGCGCGTTCACGCGTTAGGCGCCGGTCCCGCACCGATTTCCAAACGACGCCTGACTGTCGACGCGCTCGCAGCGGCTATCGACCAAGCGGTCAACTCGCCGGACATGCGTGCGACCGCCGAAAGAATCGGCGCCGCGCTTCGTGCCGAAGACGGCGTCGCCAAGGCGGTCGAGGTGATTGCGGGCTAGTTTAGCGAGTCCCGCAGTCCACAGCCTGCAACGTCCCAGCGTCGCGGCAGCATAGTATGACCTCTGACGTACCAAGCTCGGCCAATCATCACATGCATCAGCCTATTATCTTCGCTTACACTCTTTTCAAATGAGTGAGGCTTTCTGGACTCTACGTCCGGGACTCGAAGGACAACATGGCGCGTGCACTGCGGATTGTGCAGATCGCCGGATTGGCTTGCGGTCTATTCTTCATGGTCGCACCCGGATCGGGACAAGAGCCAAGAACACCCCTTCCGAACGACTCGTACTACCAAACGCACGTGATCTTTGCACAGACGCTCGGCCCGGTAACCTATGCACAGGACGTTTCCGCGGCTAATCATGAGCTAGACGATTTCACGCTGACGTGTGTCGGCGAGGGCATTTACGGCTTCAACACCGTTTTCTTCTCGGTGATTGCCGCAGCAGGCTCGATCGAGATTTCGACAGAAACCTCGACATACGACACTGTCGTCGTTGCGCTTTACGATGATCGCTACTGGTGCAGCGACGACGATGTCAACACTCAGACGAGTCGGCTCAGGATTCCTGTGGTGGTCGGCGGCATCTGGATGATGGTTGCCTCGAAGACCGAACTGACCGCACCGAACGCCACGCTCCACCTTGCAATCAGTTACGAGCCCTTTGCGCAGTACCAGCCGGACAACGACTATCAGTCGACCGCCAAAAAGGTGTCACTGCCGTTCTACGAAACAATCTCGGGTGCGCCATATGCGACGACTGAAGTCGGCGAGCCAGTGCATACATGCCGCGTCAATCCACACACTGGCGAGCCTGAGCCGGGCCCCGGGAGTCACAGTATCTGGTACAAATTCAAAGTGGCTCATACAACCGAGATGTTGATTTCCACTGCGGGCAGCAGAATTGGCTACCTAGACGACTATCCGGTCCCCCACGTGCCAGCCAACGACACGGTGCTGTCGCTGTATCAGAAAGTCGGCAACGCTTTCGTGGTTAGGGCCTGTGCCGAACGATCTATCGACCCCAACGTTTCGCCCGACTCTGCAGAGTTACTTCCACCGTTTGGGCTGCCTGCTGGCAAATACCTCCTGCATGTCTCGGCCTCGCGGCAGAATATGCTCGCTGATTTTCTATCAAGCCTTCAGGTTCGGCTCATCCCGTACTACATGTACGTCGGTTCGGATTTGTTGTTTGGTGAAGCGGGGTCTACCGCATGGATCGTCAAGCGAGCTACAGACGACGGTGTCGTGTGTGGCCCAACGGACTGCCATTTCAGGTTCACCGGCAGCGAAGATGAGAACAGCAAGTTGATACAACACCTCCAAGTCGCCAATCCGACACCCGCGATCGGACAGCAGCTCTACATTACGGCCGACTGCGCGCTCTACCACACAGAGCTCGGACCAGTCGACTACAACGCAACTGCGCAGATCAAGATAACCTATGGCGATGGAACTGCGCCAACAATCGCGCAACAACCGCTGATCCCCATGTGCGCGGACTCTCCCTACTTCAGCATAGCTGCCCGGTTCGCCAGCAACAATATCTCTGGGATCAAGGTCAGCGTGACGAACCGCAGCTCTGCACGTGCGCTCATCTTCCTCGACAATTTCCAGATGCGGATTGACTTCGTGCCGCAAGGCAGCGAACCAGTACCGGTGATGAGCACCCTGCTGCCGGTACCCCAACCCAAGTTCCGGCGCTAACGCAGGCTCGCCCACACGCGCAGCAATTCCGCCACGCCCCACGCCTGTGCGCTCGCCGCACGGGCGTGATGAGGCGGGTCGCCGTCGTACAACTCGCTGACCGAACCCACGCATCCGACATATACCTGTTTGAGCGCCGAGCCGAGCAGCTTCTGCGCTGCTTCCCGATCGCCATACGCCAGCAGGTGCGCGCTCAGGTACGGCCCCAGCAGCCAACTCCACGCCGGCCCCCGGTGATACATCGCATCGCGCGTACGCCAGTCGCCGGTGAACACGCCGTGGTACTCCGGGTGGCCCTGCGGCAGCGTACGCACGCCAAACGCGACAGCCAGATGCGACGCGATCGAGTCGACCACAGCCCGCCGCTGCTCGTCGGACAGCGGGACGGTCGGCAGCATGGCGGCCACGGCTTGATTCGGCCGCAGCGTGTCGTCGATCGGGTCGATGCCGTCGTACAGGCGGTTGTGCGCCGCGTCCCAGTATCTGCCAAAGCTGGCGGATGCCTGCCGAACCTGCGCCTCGTACGTGTCATGCGAACCGCCGACCACCGGCGCCAGCATGTGCATCACGGCCAGAGCGTTGATCCACAGCGCATTGATCTCGACCGGTTTGCCGTGGCGCGGCGTCATGACGCTGCCTTCGACCTTGGCGTCCATCCACGTCAGGTTCGCCCCCGGCGACCCGCAGCGCAGCAGTCCATCGCGCGAGTCGACGCCAATGCCGTAACGCGTGCCGGCCACGTGCCAGCGGACGATGTCGGCCAACACCGGGTAAAGCGCGCGTATTGAGTCGTCGTCGCCGGTTGTCGCGTGATACGCGCGGATCGCCTCGAAATACCACAGCGTGGCGTCGGCGGTGTTGTATTCGGGCGATTCGCCGCTGTCCGGAAAGCGGTTGGGCAGCATCCCCTGATCAACGTAACGCGCGTAAGTCAGCAGAATCTGCTTGGCGATGTCCGCGCGGCCGGTCGCCAGCGTCAACCCCGGCAAGGCGATCATCGTGTCGCGGCCCCAATCGCCGAACCACGGATAACCCGCAATGACGCTCGACCCCGGCGTCCCGTCTGCCAGCGCACGCTGCACCACGAATTGATCTGCCGCCAGCACGAGGTGCCGCACTTCCACCGGCGCGCCCTCGGCATCGGCGGCGGAAATCAGCGCGCGATCGCGTTCGATCCGGCGGCTGAGCCCGGCTTCGCCGTCGAGATCAGGTGCGTGCTCGGCGCTCAGCACCACCGTCAGCGGCGACTCCGCCGACACCTCGCGGTCGAACCGGGCGACGATCCGCACATCTTCGATGTGGTCGAAGCCGCGCTCGTCCTCGACCGCGAGGTACGTCCCGCGTCGCCACAAGCTCTCGACCGGCGTGATGGAGACACCTCGTCCGGCAATGAGCAGCGTATGCGCATCCAGCCCCAGACGCACCGCGACCCCGTTGTCTCGCCGCTCTAGGCCGGGTAGTGCGCCGGTTGGGCCGGCCCGCACGCACTTCTCGTGATGATCGCGGTAGACCGCCCCGACCTCCGCGCTGACGCGCACCGGCTCATCGCCCGACCACGAGTAACGGACATAAGTCGTATTTGCCCCGTGTTCCATCCAGATCTTCTTGGCGAGCGTCCCGTCCGGCAGGTCCCAGCGCCATGTCGGGATCGATCCTTCCAGCGCGAAGGCAACAGGCAGATCGGGCGGATAGGCGCGCTCGGCGTCGCGGCGCGATGCGACCACGTAGTGATCGCCCCACGGCGATACGACCGACTCATACGTGCCCGCGGCCATCAACCAGCGGCCGACCGGGGGCTGAAGCGCGGCGACCAACAGGCCGTGATAGCGGCGCGTGCGCGTGCCATTGATCGCGCCCATGGCGTAGCCGCCGATGCCGTTGGTTACGAGCCATTCTCGCTGCACGGGCGCGTCGAAGTCGGCGGTGTCCTGAGTCACAAACTCGGTGTTAGGTCGATCGTCGGTCATCGCCGCACCTCCCTGCTAAGCGAGAAGTCGAACGTGCTGAGTGATGTGTGATGAGAAAACGCTGCGTCCTATCGCTCGATTCACGGTGCCAAGTGCGAGGCCGACTCTCTCGACGAATGAACAGCGGCCTAGAGTGACGTGCGGACCGCCCACAGTTCAGGGAACAGTTCGCGGTCGAGCACGTCCTTGAGATATCTGACGCCCGATGTGCCGCCGGTCCCGCGCTTGAAGCCGATGATTCGGGTGACGGTCGTCAGGTGGCGGAAACGCCATTGGCGAAACGAGTCTTCAAGGTCGACCAGTTCTTCGGCCAGCTCGTAAAGCTCCCAGTGCTGCTGGGGTGCACGGTAGATCTCGACCCACGCATCGCGCACAGAGTCGTTCGGTTCGTTCGCCAGCGTCCAGTCGCGGTCGAGCGCGCGCGCGTCGATGTCGAACCCGCGCCGCGCCAGCAGGCGGATCGTCTCGTCATACAGCGACGGTGTCTCGAGGTATGCCGTCACGAGCGCGAACTGCTCCGGCTGATGGCGAAACGGGCGTGTCGCGACCTCGCTTTTGGCGCCGAGAATGAACTCGATCATGCGGTACTGGTACGACTGAAAGCCCGACGCGTGGCCGAGCAAACCGCGAAACTGGCTGTATTCGCTAGGCGTCAGGGTGGACAGCACATCCCATGCGCTCACGAGCTGCTCCATGATGCGCGAAACACGGGCCATCATCTTGAACGCGGGCGGCAGATCGTCGGCCGTGATCTTCTGGCGTGCGGCGTCCAGTTCGTGCAGCATCAGGCGCATCCACAGCTCGCTGGTCTGGTGCTGAATGATGAACAGCATCTCGTCGTGATGGTCGCTGAGCGGGTGCTGCGCGCTCAACACCGCATCCAGTGCGAGGTAGTCGCCGTAACTCATCGCGCCCGACAGGTCGAGCGTCGCGTCGTGTTTCAAGTCGTCGGTCATGTCGCCCCCTCGGCGCATTGAGAATTGTTGTCGCTTGTGTGGTTCCCTTAATGCAAGTTTCGTTGTTGATGCCATTATCCTATGAGTGCATGAGTTGTGCAGTAGTTTGGCTGCCAGATAGGAACACGTGTGCTGCAAACAACGAGCGAGATCCTTGCGACGACGTCTGCGTACAGCGAGAACAAACGAATGGGCGTGAGAATCCTTGTCATCGAGGACGTGCATGCGCTGCGAAGCGATCTGGTCGAGCTGCTCCGGCTCGAGGGATTCGAAGTGCAGGGCGCAGAGAACGGCCGTATCGGCCTCGACATCGCCTACGAATTCAAGCCGGACTTGGTCGTGTGCGACATCATGATGCCGGAGCTTGACGGCTACGGCGTGCTGGAAGGCATGCGCGCCGAGCCTGACCTGCGCACCGTCCCGTTCATCTTCATGACGGCCAAGACTGACCGTTCCGACATCCGCCGCGGCATGGGCCTCGGCGCGGACGACTACCTGACCAAGCCGGTCGAGAACGACGAACTATTGGCGGCGATCCGCGCGCGGCTCGACAAACGCGTGACGATCGAGGAGATGACCGAGGTCAAGCTCACCCAGCTTCGTGACAGCATCACCACCGCCCTGCCCCACGAGCTGCGCACGCCGCTGAACACGATCATCGGCTTCAGCGACATGCTGATGATGGAAGCGCCCGACATCGTCCCCGAACAGGTGCTGGAGTGGGCCGGCCACATCAACAACTCCGCACTGCGGCTGCATCGTCTGGTCGAGAACTACCTGACCTACGTGCGCATCCAAGCCCTGATGAGCGACCCGAAGCGGCTTTCAAACCTGCGCAAGCAGTTCACCAGCACGCCGCACATCACCGCCGAGCATCAGGCCATCTTCCGCGCCCAGTCCGCCCAGCGCGAGGCCGACCTCACGCTGCATCACGGCATCCCCGCGCCGATCCTGATCGGCGAGCACGACCTGATGAAGATCCTCGATGAGATCCTTGACAACGCCTTCAAGTTCTCTGAGGCCGGCACCCCCGTCATCGTGCAGACCGGGGTCGAGCCGGCTGAGGACGGTGACGTGTTCCGCATCCGCGTCACCGACTATGGGCGCAGCATGTCGCAGGAGCAGATCAAGGCGGCCGGGGCGTACATGCAGTTCGACCGCGTGATGTACGAGCAGCAGGGCAGCGGACTCGGCGTCGCTATCGCGCGCGGCCTGACCGAGCTGTACGACGGCCGGTTCGAGATCGAGGGCGAGCAGAACGACCACCTGACCGTCACGCTGACGTTCGGGCTCGTCCCGTTCCACTGAGGCGCATCTCGGCATCTCACGCCCGCGTAGCGGCGTGAACAGTCAAACGTGAGAATCACAGGGGCGACCGGTCGGTCGCCCCTGTTCGTGTTTGCGATGGCCTACGCCGGCTCGTCCAGCAGTTCGTCGGTCAGGAACTCCGTGACCATCGAATACCACTTGAGCATGTTCTCTTTGCGGGTGGTGCCGTGGCCTTCGGCGTCGTCGACGTAATACTTGACGCGCACGCCGTTGGCGCGCATCTGCTCGACCATCTGGTCGCTCTCTGCCTTCACCACGCGCGGATCGTTGGCGCCCTGAATGATCAGCATCGGCGCGCGCACGTTCTTGACGTACGTGATCGGTGAGCGTTCGATCAGCATGTCGTAGTCCTCGTCCGGGTCACCGACCCATGCCTTCATCAGCGGCTTCCAGAACGGCGGCACGGCCTTGGCAAACGTCACGAGGTTCGAGGGCCCGACGATATCGACGCCGGCGGCCCAGTACTGCGGCAAACGCGTGACGGCGCTCAACGTCGCGAACCCGCCGTAACTACCGCCGAACACCGCAATCCGGTTAGTATCGACACCGTCCACGGCCTGCAGATACTTCGCCGCATGTTCGATGTCTTTCAGGTCGTCCCCGCCGAAGTCGCGGTGGATCAGTTTCTGGTAGCTGATGCCGTAGCCGGTTGAGCCACGAATGTTGGGCGCCAGTACGGTAAACCCGCGGCTGACGAGGAACTGGTAGAAGCCGTTGTAGGCGTAGGTCGGGCGCTCCTGCGCTTCCGGCCCGCCGTGGATCGACAGCAGCGCCGGCCCGGGCTGGGCGTTCCCGCGTGGGCGGTACAGCCATGCCGGAATCTTGCGCCCGTCGAACGTGTCGAAGTGGATCAGTTCCGGCTCGATGAACGACTCCTCGGGGATGCCGCCCAGCATCGACTGGCCGAGGCGTGTCAGCGTGCCTGCGGCGAGGTCGATCTCATACAGGTTTGACGCTTCGACCGGGCGGTTGATCGTCAGCGCAAGCCGCGAGCCGTCGTGGTTCGGCACGATCGCGCTGACGACACCGTACGGCAGCTTGGGCACCTCGAACGCGGAACCGGTCGCGAAGTCGTACCCGTACAGCACCGATGCGCCATTCTCGTTGACGACATACACCATTCGATCGGACTTGGGCAGCATGACAGCCTGCTCGATGTCCCAGTCCGGAGTCAGCACGTATTCCCACGCGCCGCCGCTGGCGTGTACGCGCGCCATTCCATTGAACTCGCGGCCGATGTTGGTCACGAGATACAACCACTGGCTGTCCGCCGACCACGCCGCCGGCGCTACAATCGCCGGGCTCTCCGGCTTGACCAGCATGCGCATCTCGCCGGCCTGCATGTCGTACACGAGCAGGTCGAAGTCGGTGTTACCACGCACGTCATTGACCGGAAGGTACCGGTCGTCCGGCGACCAATTCCCCGGGTACATCAATTTGCCTTCGGTCAGGCGCTTGTGTTCGCCGGTCTCGAAGCTGTAGATCTGCGTGTCCACGTCACCCGGCACACGATCGTTCGCCGCATAGACCAGCCACTTGCAGTCGTGAGAGATGGCGATCGAGCTGTGCTGCGTCTTTTCGGTGTGGCGCAGCGGGTACGTCTCGCCGGTGATGGCGTCCATCACGTAAATCTGGCGGAATTCGTCGCCATTAGCATCGGCCAGAAACACGATCTTCTTGCCGTCCGTCGACCAGTCGACGGCACGTACGGTGTTGTCTGTGTAGTGCGTCCACTGGCGCCGTTCACCGCCGCCGGTCGGCATCGTCCACAGGTTAAACTGCCCGGACTCGCTGGTCACATGCGCAATCTGCCTGCCGTCCGGCGAATACGCCAGCATTGGCGCGTAGAAACGTAGGTCGGCATAATCCTTGAACGGGTGCTTCTCCATCTCATCTCCTCTACGACAATCTTTGTGTGCTTATCGCCGGATCAGCGGCTCCGTTCGGTCGTCAGCCATCTCCGGCATGATATCGTGCAGATGTGCCCCACTCCGTTTCGGCTTGACTTTCTCTTTCGCGACCTTGCCTTCCTGCAATTCGAGCGTCGGCAGCGTAATGCGCTTTGTCATCTGCTTGCCACGAGTCGAGCGCAGGCCGGCAAATGCGCCGCCAACTGCCATCAGTAATACGATCCAAAGCGGCGACAGGTTCAAACCGAACACGATCAGCGCGGCGCCGATCGCCAGCGTTACCAGCAGCCCGCTGCGGGATGACACGTATCCGCCGGCGATGAACCCGCCGACCACGCCGAGCAGGAACCCTGGCGAGTCGAAGACGTCCGCCGAAGCCCCGAACACCTGCGTCGCAAGCGCGATCCCGACCAGCGCCATGATGCCGGTGACGCTCAGGTAAAACATCGGGGCAAACACCGCGATGCCTGCCAGCGCGCCGACAACAACCATCGAAATCGTTGCCAGCGGGTCGTCAAGCAGAAACGAAAGCTCGCCCGTCAGCAGTTCTTGGCGCAGCGTATCCACCAGCGGCAGCGGCGCGACCGCAAGCCCGACAACGGCGCCTAGCGCCAGCCAGCTCCACGCCTTTGCGCGGCGTGCAAACAACAAGACGAGGATGCCAAGCACAATTGCGGCGTACCGAACGGTCGACGTGGCGACCGAGGCCTCCAGCGCCGTTACGTTCGCTTGAATCTCAGGGCCGAATTGATCGACCAGCTCCTGCACCGGTTCAGCCAACAGCGGCGCAAACTCGTCGATGAACGCCTGCGGGTTCCGCAGCACTTCACCGAAATCCTCTAAATCGAGGTCGTCCAGCGTCAGCGGAGGACGCTCGCCGCCTGTGCCGCCACCGCTTGGCCCCTGCGCCCATACGCCAGCGGCCACTACGGCCAGCAGCACCCCTAAGACAACTGCGCGGCGCACCAGATGCGTCATGATCGGGACTCCTCTGCGCTTACGTTCACTACGCATCAGAGTAACCGAAAGTCGTGCGCCGCGCATGCTCTATCGGCCAAATTAGACGACGAACTCGCCGTTCTTGTAGAACAACTCGTCATCGACGTGGATCTCGCTGTCGGTGCGCATATCGCAGATCATGTCCCAATGGACGGTGCTGCGATTCTTGCTGCCGGTCTCGGGATAGCCCATGCCGACCGCCATGTGGACCGTCCCGCCGATCTTCTCGTCGAACAGGATGTTGCTGGTGAAGCGGTTGATGCCGAAGTTGGTGCCGATCGCGAACTCGCCCAGATAGCGTGCTCCAGCATCGGTGTTGAGCTGAGCCTGCAGCAAATCGTCGTTCTCCTTCGCGCTGGCTTCGACGACCTTGCCATCCTTGAAGGTCAGTTCGATGCCGCTGACCGCGCGCCCGCCGACGATCGACGGATAGCTGAAACGCACCCAACCGTTAACCGACTCTTCCACCGGCCCGGTAAAAATCTCGCCGTCTGGCATGTTGTGCGACCCGGCGCAGTTGATGAACCCGCGCTCCTTGATGCTCAGCGACAGGTCGATATTCGGCCCCTTCAGCACGACGCGGTCCTTGCCCTTGAGATAGGCGACCTTGCCCTCTTGCTCGTCGCGAACCTGCTGCCAACGCGCAATCGGGTCGTCCTGATCGCAGAACGTGGCGCTGTAGACGAAATCGGCGTACTCCTCGAGGCTGAGGTTGGCTTCCTGCGCGCTGGCCTCGTTCGGGTACCACGCACCGACCCACCGGAACTCGCCGCGTGCTGCTCGGTCAAGGCGGGTTGCCAGCCAAGAGCGCCGCGCGACCGCCAATTCCTGCACGCGCTTTCCGGGAATGGTCGACATCGCGCGAGTGTTGGGCGTACCGCCGATGCGAATGTACACATCCGCCTCGTTGTAGTACTTGGTCAATGCGGGATCGAGCCAGTCGAACTGATCCCTGCTGCCGTCGCGTAGCATGATGCGCTGCATCGCCGCGTCGTCGATCATCAGCGACGGGTTGCCACCGGCTTTGACGACCGCCGCGTACACCTCCCGCAGCGCGGGAAGCACCGATACGTCACCGAGAATGCCCACCCAATCGCCGGGCTTGACCGCCGTCGAGTAGTTCACCAGCAGCGATGCCAATCGGGCCAAACGTACGTCAGACATGAACTGCGCCTCTTCGTGTAATTCAACACCGGGAACGGGCGCAATTCTAACACCGTTTGAAAAGAATCAAATGACCAATTGTGGTTTCTTTTATGCAAAGGCTTCGCCTCCGCACCTCCACAAGGGATTTGCACCCCTTGACCCCGCTTATGCGGATTGACCTCGCGTGCGAGGTCAATCCGCGAGATCGGGAGTCCAGAGGGCGAAAGCCTTCTGGCAGGGTTCGGGGCAGCGCCCTGACAGCCTTACACGCGGTCGAACGGCAGCAGCGGGCCGCGCAGTTTGACGGTGACGGTATCGCCGGGGGTAATGGGGATATGGGGCGGTGTGCGAGCAGCCATCACGCGGCCATCGGCCAAGCGCAGACCGACGCGCTGATCGTGCCCGTAGAACTCGCGCCACTCGACGCGGGCCATGACACCGCCCTCGCCGACGACCAACTGCTCGGGGCGGATCAGGCCGTCAATCGGACCGCGTTTCGCTTCGACCAGCGTCACGTCGCCCATTGGCGATGTTCCGGTCGTGCCCTCGGCGTCGATCGGCAGCCAATACGCTTCGCCCACGAACTCCGCGACACGGCGGCTTGCCGGGCGTGTATACAGCGCCAGCGGCGGCGCGATCTGCTCGACCGTGCCTTCGAACATCACGGCGATGAAATCGGACAGGCTGAGCGCCTCTTCCTGATCGTGCGTGACGAACACGACCGATTCGCCGGCCTGCCGCAGAATGGCGCGCAAGTCGGCGCGTACCTGCGCGCGCAGCGCCGCGTCGAGATTGCTGAACGGTTCGTCAAGCAGAAGCAGGTTGGGCTGTGGGGCAAGCGCGCGAGCCAGCGCCACACGCTGCTGTTGGCCGCCGCTCAATGCGCTGGGCATGCGGTCGCCGTAGCCTTCGAGGCCGACCAGCGATAGCATTTCCGCCACGCGTTGGGATCGAGCGCGTCGGTCGCCGCGCACGCCAAAGCCGATGTTGTCGGCGACGTTGAGATGCGGGAACAGCGCATAGTCCTGAAACACCATGCCGATGCGGCGCTGTTCGGGCGGCACGAACACTCCCGGCCCGGCGACGTTCCGTCCGTGGATGTCGATGCTTCCGGCATCGGGCGGCTCGAACCCGGCGATCAAGCGGAGCGTTGTCGTCTTGCCGCAGCCCGACGGCCCGAGCAGGGTCAGAAACTGGCCCGAACGCAGGCTGAAGCTCGTCTCGGTTACCGCGACGACATCGCCGTACGACTTGCGGAGGCTATCGACGTCGAGGACGGTCGGCGTAGTTTTGGGTGAAGATTCGGTTCTCTCTCGGATCATCCGGCCATTATCGCACGGTTCGGCCCGCGCGCTAGTCCTCTTGCCACAAGAGGATCAGAAGCGTCACGGCGCTTGCCGCCAACAGCATCAGTCCCGGCCACCCGACGAGCGCAAACGTCGCCGCTTCGTAGCCCGTCCACAAGCGCGTCACGAGGTTCTTGAATCCGATCGGTGCCAGCAGCAGGGTCGTCGGCAGTTCTTTCATCGCCGAAAGCGCCACAAGTGCCATACCGGCAAACACGCCGGCCCGCGCCAACGGGAACGTGATGCGCCGCGTCGCCTCGACCTCGCTGCAGCCTAGCGTGCGCGCGGCTTCGTTCAACCGTGGACTGATCATCGACAACGCCGAGCGCGTCGCGCTGACGGAATATGGCAGGAAGCGCACCCCATAGCCCAGCACCAGCAGCGGGATCGTCTGATAGATGAACGGCATATAGTTGGCCGCGAAGTACACCAGCGCCAGGCCGACCACCAGCCCCGGCAGCACGTTGCCGAAATACGAGGCCCCAACGATCAGACGGCTGATGCGCGATGCAGACCGGCTTGCCAGCAGCGCAATCGGCGTGCCGCCGATCGCCACAAACAGGGCCGTAAACGCACTTACGCCAACCGACTGCGCGACCAGCAGCTCGAGCTCCAGCGGGATCGGAGACGTCAAGTTCGGGTCGAACGCCCAACCCGACAACACCAGCACCGGCACGCCCACGCCGGTCAGCACCAGCATTGCACATAGGATGAGGCTTGGGATCGTCCAACGGCCAAGCGGCACCGGCGACGACTTGCGCGCCGTCTGTCCTTGATGCCGGTAGGTTGTGACCTGCCGTCCCGCCCGCCGCTCGATCCACACCAGCACCGCCGTCAGCGCGATCAGCATCAGGGCCAGAAGCGCGGCGCGTTCGCGGTCGAACGTGCTGTTATACGTTGTGTAGATCGCCCGGGTGAAGGCGTTAAAGCGCAGCACCATCACCACGCCGAAGTCGCTCAGCGTGTACAACATCGACAGCAGCACGCCAGCGGCCAATGCTGGCCGGAGCTGGGGCAGTGTCACCCGGAAAAACGCCTTCCAGCGGTTCATGCCCAGCATACGCGCGGCCTCTTCCTGCGCGGGATCGATCCGCAGCAGCGCCGCCCGCACCGGCAGTGCGACATACGGGAACGTGTACAGCGTCAGCACGACCCACGCGCCGAAGAACCCGTACAGTGACGGCAGACGGCGCACACCCAGCGGTGCCAGGAGATCGCGCAACGTACCGACCGGCCCAAACACCTCAGCGAACGCAATTGCGCCCAGGTACGACGGAATCACCATCGTCAGCATGCCGGCGACCAGCCACACCCGCCGGTAAGGCAGCGAGGTGCGGGTCGTCAGCCACGCAAACGGGACCCCGAGCGCGACCGCCGCCACAGCGACGGCGACCGCCAGCGCGAGGCTGTTGCCCACGATCGTCATCGTGCGGGCGCTCAGCAGGTACTCGACCGCTTCCTCACCCGCGCCCAATCCGCGCAAGATGAGATAGCCGACGGGCAGCACGACCGACGCCACCACCGGCAGGCTGAGCAGTGCCAGCCCCCAATGATGGCGTTGAAGCAGGCCGCGCATCGCGGTTGCGCCGCTGCGCCAGCTCGGCGGGCCGAAGTCTCGTAATGCGCTGCGAAATGGAACGTCCAATGTAGGTCCTGTCGTCTCTCAGCAACCAAAGGGCTTACGCCCTCTGGACTCCCTTATCTGCGGATCTGAGCCGCGGGCGGCTCAAATCCGCGAGAATGGTGGTGCAGGAGTACAAACTCCTGCCGGGGTTTGGGGCAGCGCCCCACAAGGAACCTTGGCGTTACTGATCCAGCGCGCCGCTGCCTTCGATCATCGCCAGCGTCGCCTGCAAGTCGTCCAGATCGCTCAGGTCGATCGCCGGCTGAACGATGCTCTCCAACGGGATCAGCGCCTCATTGACCGCGATTCCCTCGACCAACGGATACTCGCTGGTCTGCTCTGTGAAGTACGTCTGCGCGTTGTCGCCTAGCAGGTACAGGATCAGGCGCTGCGCGAGCGCTGGCTTGCTGCTGGTCGTCAGCACGCCCGCCCCGGCAATGTTGACCAGCGACCCGGCATCGCCGGCGGGGAACACGGCCTGTTCGAGGTTCAGCGCCGGGTCCTGCTTCTTGAGGTTGTGCATGTAGTAGTGGTTGGTGATGCCAAACACCACCTCGCCGCTGGCCACCGCTAGGTTCAGGTTGGTGTTGCTGCTGCCATAGCTCACCGCACCGTTGGCGACCATGTCGGCCAGCCACTGCGCCGTGACGTCATCGCCGAGCAGCACGCGCATGGCCGTGACGTTCGACTGGAACGACGCATTCGCCGGCGCCCAGCCGACCAGTCCGGCGTATTCGGGGTTCGTGAGGTCGAGGATCGACTGCGGCATCTCGAGGCCGAGCGCTTCGACCTCGGTCGGGTTGTAGACCAGTACGCGAGCGCGGGCGCTCAATCCAACCCACTCACCCTGCTGCGACTGGAACACAGCCGGTACGCGTTCGAGCACATCCGACGGGAGCAGCGCGAGCGCTCCGGCCTTCGACAACGCGCCCAGCGCGCCAGCGTCCTGACCGATATAGACATCGGCCGGGCTGTTGGCGCCTTCTTCGAGAATTTGATTGGCGACCGCGGAGGTATCGCCGTAGACGACCTGAACCGCAACGCCGGTCTCCTCGGTGAATTGCGCGAGGATTGGCGCGATCAGGGTCTCGTTGCGGCCCGAATACACCACGAGGCTTTCACCACCCGCTTGGGCGGACGCGGGCAGCAGACTCAAGACGAGCGCTGCGAGGATCAAGACGAGTACACGTGACTTCTGCATGAAAGCTCCTTGTTGAAACAGCAGCGAATCCCGGTTAGGATTCGCGCACAACGGATGACAGCGGACGCGCAGGGGACTGTTTGGTGGACGTGCCCTGCGAAACCGCTGTCATTTTATTTGTGGACGAGCGTCCGTTTCAACGCCCGCGGCTAATTTCACGATTGGCGCGGTGTAAAGTAGAGTTTCCGGCGCACGCGGCTTCAGTTTCACGCCGGTTAAGTTTTGTCCCATTCCGATGCACCATCCCGCCCTCGGTGCTACACTGACGGTCACTTGTGCCATATACCCAGCATCGCAGGCCACGCCATGAACATTGAAACGCTTGCCGTCCATGCCGGACGCCCTGTTGAGAACCACACCGGCGCGGTCACACCGTCCATCACGCTCTCGACAACATTCGAGCGCGCCGAGGATGGATCGTTCCCGCACGGTAACATCTACACGCGATCCGGCAACCCGAACCGCGCAGCACTGCAGGAGGCGCTCGCCGCGCTCGAAGGCGGGGAGTCCGCGTTCGCGTTTGCGTCGGGTATGGCGGCCGCGGCGGCCATTCTGCAGACGTTGAGCGCCGACGACCACGTCATCCTGAGCGACGACCTGTATCACGGCGTGCGCTATCTCACGTCTGAGGTGCTGGCACGGTGGAACTTGCAGACCTCATTTGTCGACATGAGCGACCCGGAAAACATCCGCGCAGCGCTCCGGCCCTATACGCGACTCGTCTGGGTCGAGACGCCGACCAACCCCGCACTCAAGATCGTAGACATCACGGCAGCAGCGGAGATCGCCCGAGCCGCCGGTGCGCTCACCGTCGTCGATAACACATGGGCGACGCCGGTCTGGCAGCTTCCGCTGGCGCTCGGCGCGGACATCGTGATGCACAGCACGACCAAATACCTCGGCGGGCACAGCGACGTCCTCGGCGGGGCGCTCGTTCTGCGATCCGGGTTAGGCGAGTTGAGTGAGCGCATCGCGACCGTTCAGAACCTGTCCGGCGCTGTGCCGTCGCCGTTCGACTGCTGGCTGATCCTACGCAGCCTACCTACCCTGCCGATCCGCGTGCGCGCCCAAACCGAATCGGCCGGCAAGGTCGCCCAGTTCCTCGCCGATCACGCCGCAGTGGAACGCGTGCACTATCCCGGCTTGCCCGACCACGACAACCACGCTGTCGCAGCCCGCCAGATGCGCGGGTTCGGTGGGATGTTGTCGTTTCAGGTGCGCGGTGGCAAAGATGCGGCGATGCAGGTCGCCGCGCGAGTCTCGCTGTTTACCCGCGCCACCAGCCTCGGCGGCATCGAAAGCCTGATCGAGCACCGCGCCTCGGTCGAAGGGCCGACCACCGCCACGCCGCAAAACCTGCTGCGCGTGAGCATCGGCCTTGAACACCCCGACGACCTGATCGCCGACCTACGCACAGCACTGGAGTAACGCTCATGACTCTGCCCCCACCCCCGATGCGTTTCGGCGTGTTCTTGCAGCCACTTCATTCGGTACGCGAGAATCCCACGCTGGCGCTCGAACGCGACATGCAGCTTCTCGAACACCTCGACGCGCTCGGATTCGACGAGGCGTGGATCGGCGAGCATCACAGCACGGGTTGGGAGCTGATCGCCTCGCCCGAAATCTTCATCGCGGCTGCCGCCGCACGTACGCGCAGCATTAAGCTCGGTACCGGCGTCGTCCAACTGGCGATCCACCATCCGTTCCACGTCGCAGATCGCATGGTGCTGCTCGACCATCTGACTCGCGGGCGCGCGATGCTCGGCGTCGGAGTCGGCGGAGGACTGCCCAGCGACCTGTACGTGTTCGGCGTCGAGATCGTCGACGCGCAGCCCCGCTTCGAGCAGGCGTTCGACCTCATAATGCGCATGCTGACTACCGTCGAGCCGATCACCGAGCGCACCGACTGGTACGAGGTCCGCGAGGCGCTCCTTCAAGTCCGGCCGTACACCTATCCGTACTTCCCAGTGGCTGTCGCGTCCGACAACCCGATCAACCTCGAACGAGTCGGGCGGTGGGGCGCGCGGTGGCTTGCCGGCGCGCGTGCTGACCGCATCCCCGAGCTGCGCGAACATCTCGAACGCGGGGCGCAATCCGCGGGCCGAATCGCCGATCCGTCGCAGATCACCATGGTCACGCAGATGCATCTCGCCGACACCCGCCAGCGCGCATTGGACGAAACCCGCACCGGCGCGGCGCACGAGGCGTTCGACTTCGCCGCGGGCGTCAACGGGCATCCGGAACCGGCTGTCAGCCGCGACTCATGGGTCGATCAGCTTGCCGAAACGCGCGCCATCATCGGCACGCCGGACGACGCCATCGCCGCGATTCAGCGCATGGTCGATGCGTCCGGCGGGTTCGGGACACTGCTCCTGACCGTGAAGGAGTGGGCCGACCGCGAGGCGATGTTCCGCAGCTACGAACTGTTCGCGCGCCACGTCATGCCGCACTTTCAAGGCACCCTGCCCAGCCTAGCCGTCGCGGCAAACGTCGCGGGCCGATTCAACAAGGCACGCACTCCAGCGAAGTGAGAAGTTGAGAGTGTCGAGTGATGAGAAACTGCCGACTTCGTCGCTCGTTGAGCACGTCGAAGCAGTAGTGAGTGGGTCCCCGATCTCATACATCCCGCGAAGTCCCTCCAGAGATCGCCCCGGTCGGACCCGCCGGGACGTAATTTGTTTCGCACCTTGAAACCTACGGACTCCCTACGCTGCTTCCGCTCGGAGCAGTATTTGCCGCCGCAATCCCGTTTATGCTATGACGCGTAGAGCAGCAAAGGGCTTTTGCACTGGGCGAACCAGAACCGATCTACGACGACGCCTTGGTGGTGGCGGCGGCGCGGCACGATCAAAAAGCGTTTCGCGTGCTGTTCCGGCGCTATCACCCGCGCGTGTTCGCCTACGTGGCGGCGCGCGTAGGCAGCGCGGACGATGCAGACGACATCGCCGCCGACGTCTTCGTGCGTGTGGTCGACGGCCTGCCGGGTTTTGAATACCGTGGGCCGGGTTCGTTCAGCGCGTGGGTGTTTCGCATCGCGTATCACGAGGTCGTACAGCATGTCAGGCGGTACCGCCTGCGTGACGTCCCGATCGACGACCTGCCGGAAATCGCAGGCGGCGATACCGGCCCCGAGCACGCGCTGCAGCGCAAGGAGCGGTTCGCCGCGGTCCGCCGCGCGATCCTGCGCCTTCCGCCGCGCCAGCAGGAGGTGGTGTCGATGCGTTATTTCGCTGGGGTGCGCAACCGCGAAATCGCCGAAGCACTCGGGATCGACGAACGGACGGTCGCATCGACCATCATCCGCGCGCTCGAAAACCTGCGCCTCACGCTCCGCCCCGAACTTGCGTCATGGGTCGAAGACAGAGTGGACTGACGATGAACGACTACAACAGCGACGACCTATACGCCCCGCTCGAAGGCCGTCTTCGCGAGAATCGCCCGGTGCCGGACGCGGCCCGTGCGGATGCACTCGAAGATCGGCTTGCCGCGCGTCTTGCCCGACCGAATTTCAACGGAAGGAAGCACAAGACCATGACTGCTGTCACCCTGCCGACTCCGGCCAACGCGCCGACCGCATCACCGCTGTACCGCTTGGCCGGATGGGCCGCAATCGCCGCGCTCATCGCCGGGATCGTGTTCGTATTCGCCATGCAGCCCCCCGGCGGCGGCGAACCGAACGGCCCGCTGGTCGTCGGCGCGCCCGGCGAGGATCAGGATCCGCGCCAACAGCGGCCGAGCGACACGCCGCCACCTACGCGCCCGCC
Source organism: Candidatus Flexicrinis affinis (assembly GCA_016716525.1). Lineage (NCBI taxonomy): Bacteria > Bacillati > Chloroflexota > Anaerolineae > Aggregatilineales > Candidatus Flexifilaceae > Candidatus Flexicrinis > Candidatus Flexicrinis affinis. Next base: position 574,744 of record JADJWE010000009.1, on the reverse strand, counting down.
GACTGACGTGCCGGTCATCACGGCGACGCCGTTCCCGGCTACCGTACCGCCTGTCGACCCGGCGTTCACGACGATACCGGAGCAAGGGTCGGCACTCGCGACCGTGCACCCAAGCACGCTGGTGCTGCCAACTGTTGTTCCATACGTCACCGCCACGCCAATCCCCGATGACCCGAGCCGTCCGACCGTCGCGGTCAGTCGCCGCCTGCTGATCCGGCTCAACGCCGACACCCCGCTGCTGCGTGAGACCGGCACGACCGTGGGGTTGTATCTGGCCGTGGCCGATCCGGGCCGCGCGGGCGGCGATGATATGATCTACGACCGCGGACCGGCGGCGGAGCTGGTCTACCTCAACCGCGCGGTGGCCGTGCGCATGGACGAGGGGATGGTGGTCTTCGCGCCGTACGACCGCGCCACCGCCGTGATCCTCGAATGGGCATCGGCCAGCAACGTGGCGATCATCTACGCCGCGGAAGAGTAGCGCCCAGTCGCGCTTGACATCGACCGGCCAAGGCGTGCCTTGGCCCTATTCCACCAAGACGAAACAGATATGCAGGGGCGACCGATCGGTCGCCCCTCCTGATTCTCTGGGGTCGCCGCAGCCTTCGGGCTTTAAGTCATCGCCAACCGGACACGGCAGTGCCACTTCCCTACTGACGACTGACAACTGATTCCTGACGCCTGACACCTTCACTGAAACCTACGGAATCCCTACGCTGATCGCAAACTGTGGAGTAATTTCGAGTCCGATCCGGTTTAAGATTCGACGCGTAGAGCAGCAAAGGGCAGTTACGCTGAGCGACCCGGACTCTTCCCATGATGATGCCCTCTTAGTCGAGGCGGCGCGGCACAACGCACACGGACAGGCGTTCCACGTTCTGTTCCGGCGCTATCACCCGCGCGTGTTTGCCTACGTGGCGTCGCGCGTGGACAGCAGTCACGATGCAGACGTTGTCACGCAGGATGTGTTCATGCGTATCGTCAATGGCCTCGCGGGCTATGAATACCGCGGGCTGGGTTCGTTTAGCGCATGGGTGTTCCGAATCGCTTATCACGAGGCCGTGCGGCACGTCAAGAAACACCGCTTGCGTGATGTCCCCATCGACGATGTTCCGGACATCGCCGGCGAGGACGCGAGGCCGGAACACGAGGTAGAGCGTAAGGAGCGATTCGCGGCGCTGCGCCGTTTGATCGCACGCCTGACGCCCCGCGAGCAGGAGGTGATCACGCTGCGGTATTTCGGCGAGGTGCGCAACCGGGACATTGCCGTCGTCCTCGAGATTAACGAGCGGACGGTAGCATCTACGCTCAACCGCGCGGTCAAACACCTGCGTCGCAACCTTCACTCCGAGCCCGTGCTGTGGAACGTTGAAATTGGGGAACATGAATGAACGACATCCAGCAGGACGGCCCCAACGATCGGGTTGAGCAGCTTTTCGAGGAACTTCGCCAGACGCCGGACGCGGCTACGGCGGACGCCCTCGAAGCTATGCTCGTCGCGCGTCTTTCGCATGCAAACTCGAATGGAAGGAAACCTGACGCCATGACCACGATCGCGCTTCCCCACCGTGATTCGCGCAAGTCCATACCTCGTTTCCGCCAGCTCGCACGATGGGCGGCAATTGCGCTCGTTATCCCCGCGATCACTGCTCTGCTGTCAATCCGTCCGCCTGACAATCTCTGGCTGGTAGCCAGCGGCACACAGGATCAGACCGACCAGACCACGTCGGACGCTGACATCATCGGCGATGGCCAACCACAGGTCACGCTGCCGAACACCGAGACGTTCAACATCACATCCGAGATCACCGGCCGCGAGTACCAAATCTTCGTTTCACTGCCGGAGACCTACTTCGACGCCGCCAATGCCGACACTCGCTATTCGGTGGTCTACGTCCTCGATGGAAACATACTATTCGGGGCGATGCATAACTTGAACTGGCTCACTGATGGCGTGAACGAACTGCCACCCTTCATCGTCGTTGCAATAGGATATACCGAAGACTTCATCAATCAGCGAGTGTCTGACATGGCCAGCTCTCCGGGCCCCTTCCTAGATTTCGTTGGCGACGAGCTCATTGCCCTTGTCGACGCGCAGTACCGGACAGAATCGACACCAATTCAGCGGACGCTGATGGGACATGACGTCGGCGGCAAGTTTGTCATGTATGTCTTGGTCAATCGCCCCGAGTTGTTTGGGCGCTACGTGGCAACAGGAGTCACAACCTATGAACCGGAGAAACTCGCCGGCTTGAGCTCTGTCTTTGGAGCCGAACCGACTGGTGAACCGACCAGGCTCTTTCTTGGAGCAGCTGCCGTGGGGGCACGCGACGCGCGGCGGACCTATGACGCGCTCCAAGAGCAATCGTACTCCGGGCTCCAAGTGACCTTCCTGGAATTGGAGCACGTGCGCCACGCTGCTAGTGCCATTCCCCTGTGGACACATGGGCTGCTTTATGTCTATGATCGGGTACCTTAACTGAGTCGAATCGCGTGATTCTTTCCTTCACTGGTGCGGAACTCTCCTGCGCCGCTGCATCCCGATCTCTCGACCTACGGTGCGCCGGTAGGTCGAGAGAGGTGAGAAAGACACGTGCTGGACACGAAAGCCCCTTTCCGCTCGGAGAGGGGCTTGGGGTGAGGTCTGCGGCCTCTGGGGTTCAAGCCCGTGATTACCCGACACGGAGGTGCCGTGTCCCTCCATTCAGCTTGTTACTGACTACTGGCTCCTGACTCCTGACCACTTACCGCTTGAACCATCCGTACAGGGCGGATACGCCGCAGAAGCCGTAGCCGATAGCCGCGGGCACTGCCGCGCCCGCCGTGAGCAACAGCGTCGAGGCCACCAGCACCGACCCGAACACGACCGCTCGGCTCGTCGCGCGTTGGGCGCTTTCGAGCGACCGCATTTGCGCCTTGTACGCGCTGCTCGGCTCGCTGATCACGCGCAGGTCGCCGGCGTTCAATCGCGTCAGCACTTCGACGGCGTTGTTTAGCGTCGGGAACTGCCTCAGGACGGCCTGCTGGGCAAGTTGAAGCACCTGCCCGCCCCCGCCGTTAAACAGCGTGCGCGCCAATTCCCAGCCGGTCTTGTCCCCCGCGTTGAAGCTGACCGGCGCACCGAATCCCTGCAGCGCCAGACGCTGCGCGTACGGCTCGAGTTCCGTCCACGGGTTGAAGCTGCTGTCGAGCTGGGTGCTCATGCCGCTCAGGATGCTGATCGTACGGCCGAGGTAAATGAAGTCCTGTGGCAGGTAGAACGGCATCGACTTGATCAGGTCGCTGAACTCGCCGGCGAGGTTGGCGGCGCGATCGAAGTCCATATCGCGAATTTCGGTGAGGCTCATGCCCCACACCTCGTCGAAGGCCGCCTTCGCCGCCTCTTCGATGCGGTCGAGGTCGGCGCCGGGCAGAATGAACCCCAATTCGCTGTAGCTGCGCACCAGCTTGTGCGGGTCGCGCATGATGACCGCGTTGAGCGTGTCGACCATACCGCTGGCGATCTCGCGCGTCAGCCGGCCCGTCATGCCAAAGTCGATGAAGATCAGGTAGAACGGCCGCCCGCCCTTGGCCTTGATATACGGCGTCGGATCGTCCACCGGCAGCGGATAGATAAACAGGTTGCCGGGGTGCGGGTCGGCGTGGAAGAAGAAGTGCTCGAAGATCTGCTTGAGGTACGTGTCCATCAGGCGCTCGGCAACCGCTTTGCGGCTAATCCCCGCGGCTTCCAGCGCCGCGAAGTCGCTAATCTTGATGCTGGTCACGTCCTCCATCGTCATCACGATGTCGGTGCTGAGGTCGTCGTAGACCTCCGGGATGTACACGCCGGGGTCGGTCTCGTACATCGCGGCGAACTTATGCGCGTTGCCGGCCTCGTGGTAGTAGCTGAGTTCTTCTAGCACGACCGTACCGAACTCGCGCACCAGCGCCGGTGCGTCGGCGCGGCGGTTGATGAACGCGAACTTGTCCGCCACCCACGCAATGATCTGCAGCGCGACGATGTCGGTGTAGCAAATGCCGCGAATGCCCGGTCGCTGTACCTTCACGACCACTCGCTCGCCGGTCTTGAGCTTGGCGCGGTGCGCCTGCCCCAACGACGCCGCGCCGACCGGTTCTTCGCGGAACCATTCGAAGTGAGTGTCGATTGGGCCGAGTTCGCGTTCGAGCGTCCGGCGAACCTGATGATACGGCACGACCGTCACTTCGTCCTGCAAGCTCTCCAGTTCGCGGATCACCGCCTCCGGCAGCGCGTCGAGGCGTGTGCTGATGAACTGGCCGAGCTTGATGAACAGCCCGGCCCGCGCCAGCGCAAACCGCCGGAACTGTTTGGCATAGCGCACCCACCGCTGCGGGTTCGTCCGTTCGACGTAGCCGGGTACGATCTTGCGCATGTAGATTTGCCAGAACAGCACGCGGGCGAACAGCTGCGCCGCCCACAGCAGCACCATCACGAAACGGTACTGGTTCGTGATCGAGCGCCCGCGCGGGACGTCCGCGATACTGGCGGGGACGGTGCTGCCTGCGGCCACCGGCACAAAGCCGGAGTGCGGCGGGCGCTCCGGCTCGGTGCGTTCGGGTGGAGTTTGCGGGCGACCGCGCAGTTGGTCGACAGCGCCGTACATGCCGGTCGCCATGCCGTCGCTGCTGGTCGCTGTCACCCGGTCAGGCGGGTTGTTTGTCGCCGTCGGGCTGTCGTGCAGCGAAACGGATGTTGAGGTTCTGGTCGATAAACTTTGCATCAGCGACCTCGAGGTCCCACAGCGCATACGGCAGGACGATATTGCGGCGATACGGCCCTACTCGCAGGGTCAATTCGTCGCGCGAACGGTACAAGTCCATGTCGGACTTCTCGGCGAACGGCAGCGGGACGATCAGGCGGTAGGTGCCGTCGTCGGCCTTCTCGATACGGTGCGTTTGCCCGTCGAACAGGTAATCGGCCGGGTTGGTGTCGCCGTACAATTCCTGCGCCAGCATCTCGAGCCGCTCCGGCCCGCTGATCTCGCCGTTGAACATCGGGGCTTTCAGCATCGGCAAGCCGCCGAACGCCTCGCTGATGAACTCGATGTTCTCTTTCTGATTGGCCTTCCACATGGTGAAGTACGGATCGGTCACCTCGTCGGGGATGATCCGGTTGCACAGGATTGCGTCGGTCGCGTAGCCGTACAGATTCAGGTACGTGTACGTCCGCTGCGTCTCCTTGATGACCATCTTCTCCGGGTTGACGACGAGCCGCACACTGCTGATCGACGGGTCGGCCAGCACGCCGCGGATCTTGTCGAGCGTGTCGAACAGCGATTTGACCTGATCGAACGACTGTTCGTCCGGCACGCTGTCCATGCTGCGGCCCAGCACCCGCCCGATTGGCCTCAGCACCCGGCTGACGCCGCGTGTGAGCGTCAGCACGCGTTCCACCCACCACCGTGTGACGTCCGGCAGGCTGAGCAGGCGCAGCGTTTCGGCGGTTGGCGCGGCATCGACGATCAGCACGTCGAAGAAGCCGTCCTCCATGTACTTGTTAATCCACAGCAAGTGAGCGCCCTCTTCGAGACCCGGCAGCAGCGTGACCTCTTCGGCCACGATGTCGTCGATGCCGTTCTTGCTGAACAGCGCCACCAGATACTTCTGGAAGCGCCCCCAGTACTTCTCCATCGAGTAGCGGGCGTCGACTTCCTGCGCCCACAGGTTTTCGCGAATCTGAACCGGCTCGGGGCCGATCTTGGCTTCGAGCGAGTCGGCGAGGCTGTGGGCGGTGTCCGTGCTGATGACGATGGTCTTCAAGCCCAGTTGAGCGCAACGCAGCGCGGTCGCCGCGCTGATCGATGTCTTGCCTACGCCACCTTTACCCGTATGGACGATGACGCGCATGTTTGTATTTCCCTTCACAAGCGTCGAATGGATTGTACACGGACAAGATGTGCGATCCGTGATTTCTTTATGTACGCCTTAGGTGAAGCCGGGGTTGTATAGGAGGAATATAAGCGGTCACGCGTGCTGCCCCTTGCTGCGTTCGTGGCACGTTCAATCGATTCGCAATATAGTCTGTGGCTGACGTATGCTGCCGGGCTGGTCGAAAGGCAGATGGTGCGGTGATCTTCATGTTGATTGCCGAAGCACTTACCATCTGTCTGAAGCGCAGCGCGACAGAAGCTCCGCACTATGGGTGATTCGATATGGACGATTCGGTTTCGGTAACGCCCGCGGATTCACGGCAGATCGAGCCCTTACCCTATGCGCCCAGTTGGATTGACCGACTCACCGAGTGGGTGGATAGGCAATCCTACCCGCCTGCCGCATTTTACGCCCTGATTGCCCTCGTGCTGGTCATCATCCAGAGCGCGATACAGTGGCAGGCGGGAACCTATCATGTTGGAACATTCAGCGCCTACCACATCTACTTTACGCTGATCGCGGTCTACTTTGTCGGCCTGATGCACTTTCTAGACCGATCGGCGGCGCGTGCTTGGGTCGCATACTCCGCTGCGATTGACACCGAAAGCGCGGCGGTCAAGTCGCTGGAGTATCGCCTGACCACGCTTCCGGCTAGGCGGACTCTGGTGGCCGGGCTTTGCGGGGTTGCCGTCGCGGTCATCACGCTGATCGCTGGCACACCGATCGTGGAACAGCTCAACATCGTTGGGATGGGAACGACAACACTATCTGTTGCGTATAACAGTATCGGCTACTTCGTGAACTGGATCATCGTGGGCACGTTCACGTATCACATCATCCATCAGCTTCGGGTGATCAGCCGAATCTACCGCCTTACACGAGTCGACCTCTATAACCTCGGCCCGCTGTACGCATTTTCCGGCGTTAGTGCGCGCACGGCAGTCGGCGTTGCCCTCGCCATGTATTCGCCGGTATTCATCCTTGCCGGGTTTTCAGACTCCGCCGTGTGGACAATCGTTCGCTTCGCTTCGATGGCCGTTGTGGCATTCACATTTGTGTGGCCGCTGCTCGGCGTCCACCGGCTGATGGAGCGCGAAAAAGATGCGCGACTGCGCGAAAACGCGCGCCTCATGGAGTCGACGTTTGCCGAACTGCACCGCCGCATCGAAGCGGACGACCTAACGAATATCGAGAACCTGAACCGGGCCATTGACGGCTTGCAGACCGAACAGAGAACCCTGTCGGCCATTCCGACGTGGCCGTGGCGACCGGAAACGCCGCGCGCAGTGCTCGCAGCCATCTTGCTCCCGGTGGTGGTCTGGCTCATCCAGTTCGTTCTGGAGCGGGTTCTCGTCACTCCGTGACATCCAGTTGAATCGAACAGGGCGACCCACTGAGTCGCCCTGTTGAGCATGTTCAGAATGCCCCGCTAGTTCTTGGTCGCCAGCCACCCGTCGAACGCGTTGCACATACTGATGTCGCTGGCCGCGTAGATGTAGCTGTAGCTGATGCCGTTATCGGTGTACGAACCGCTCTTGGCGCATGGTTGAAGCGCCTGCCGGCCCTCGTTCTGCGCCTCCAAGCCCGGATTGATCGCACACTGCAGGAAGTTGTTGGTCAAGCGCTCGTTGTTGACCACGGCCAACACACCGACGACCGGCGGAGTCAGACCCGTATATACACGTCCCGCAATCGCGCCGACGTTGCCGAGGCAGTCGGCGGTGTTGTTCAGCCGTTCGATCAGGCCTGCCGCAATCAGGTTACCTGTCCCCAGCGACCCGACTTGCAGCGCCCGCGTCAGCGCATCCTTCACATTATCGGCGTCCGTCGACGTGTACTGCGACAGCGCCGGCAGTTGGTTCTGCGCCGACTCGGCGTCAGACGCCGAGTCGCCGGTAGGTTGTATCGTATCGCAGGCAGTCAGAACGCCCAGCGCAAGCACGCTCAAGATCATCAGTATCCGACGCATGGTCGATTCCCTTTCGTCCCCAGAGGAAATGCAGAACATCTACTCCGGATTATACGTGCAATCGACGATGCTCTGCACCTACGCCGGGCTGATTGATACCCTATGCCGCGCCTGCACAGCCCACCAAAGTTGGGGGATTGCGATGTGTGCTGTGTCGGACCTAGTACAGAACGACGATGTTCCTGAGCGCCGTCTCTGCAGCTGCCCGCTCGCCATCGATGCGCACTAAGCCGTGGTCGAGTACGTGCTGCGCGGTGGTACGTCCTGACGCAAGCCGATTGAACTCAACGAGGTCGAATTCGAGCAGTGCAGAGGGTGCGTTTGCGCCGCCGGCAATCCACTCGCCGCCTGCCGGGCCGGTCAACCGGAGCGTCACCGACGTCGTTCCAAGCGCCTTGCCGAGCCGCCCATCGACCTCGCGGACGATCAGCGCGACAATTCGGCCGTCATGCTCGGGCGTCAGGACCATTTCGCGACCGGTGACGCGGGCGATGTCGACGCGGTGCATCCACATGTCGCGGGTGTAGATCGTGTCGATCAGATAGCCGATGCTAATGCGCCCGTCAAACCCCGGCACCGGCATTCGGACCCAACGCAGGAAGAACGGGAATCGCTGCCGGCCTGCAAACGACGGTTCGGCATTTTCGCGCATCTCGGCGATCAACTCTGCAAGCGTGCGATCCGCGCGCATGTCGACCTGCCGCTGGTTGGCCGCATCGAGCGTGTTCATGCCCTTTGCGGTGTACTCGCGGTAGTTACGCGGGTTGAACTGGTTAAGGCATTCGCCCACACTGACGAGCCCGGTCACGTGGCTGGCCTGATGCGCGACGATGTCCTTGACCGACCACAGCGCACAGTCGGTGCGCTGTTGAAGATCGTCAGGCGAGAGATGCTCGACGAGTGCGAGGAAGCGGTCAAGCTCGACCCGCGCCTGTGGCATCACCTCGGATCGCGCTAGAGGCGGAATCTCGCGGACGTGCTGCGTGGCGGAACGTTCGATCGGAAACGCGGAAATGGCGGCGGACTGGCTCATGACAAACCCCTCTCCCTTTAGCACAACGTCTCGTAATTGCGGAATTGGATCAGCCGTGTCGCGGTGTCGAACTAGTCAAGCAGCGCGCGACTCCTACACATGACTCAGCACATTCAACGTGTACTCGCTATTCCGACCATGCGGCCTGAAGCATGGCGATCACCAACGGGACCATGCCCCCGTAGCGCCCCTGCCCCAATGGCAGGTCGGGGCTGTTGGCAAGATGCAGCGCAGTGATTCCGTGCTGTATGGCGATGAACATGTCGCGCATCTGCTCGACAGACAGGCGCCGCGACGCCGGCAGCGACCTGAACACGCGCTGCATGCGCTCCGTGCCTTCCTTCAGGAATTCGATCATCTCCGCCATGGTGTCGTCCGATGGCACGAACCCCGGCACGTGGCGCTCGAACACGAGTTTGAACAGGTCGGGGTTGTCGATCGACCATTGGAAGTAGGCCGTCATGGCGCGCTCGGCAACCTCCCAAACGTTTACGTCAGGGCCGTCATCAACATGGGCGAGGCTCTGGCGCGCGAGCCGCGTCCCAAGCCGGAATAGGTGGTCGTAGAGCGCCATCTTGTTGGGGAAGTACTCGTACAGCGACGGCGCGCGAATGCCCAACATGCGCGCGATTTCGTTGAGGTTCAGAGCGGCCACTCCGTGCTCGCGCATAATGGTCCGCGACGCCTCGACAATCGCTTCGATCATCTCGTCGCGGCGGCGCTGGCGCCGCTGCTTGGGTGTAGGGAATCTCGTGGTGCTCACGGTTTTTCGCCTCGTAAACCTAATAGTATTAGGTATTCCTAAAGCATATAGGCTTTTGAAACGTTGTCAAGCCCCCAAACCCACACCGCAACATCGCATGCTGACGCGTGCTGCCAGTCGATCACACAGGGCAACCAGCGCCCGAACAGCAGGTAGCCAGTCTTCTTCGCACAGGCGAAAGTACGTTATCATTGAGAGGCTGCACGAATCGAGGACTCGAACGTCTATGTCCACAGCCCCGAACTCCGCGACTCCCGTCACCAACCGGTGGTCGTCCAACTGGGTTTTCCTGCTGTTCCTGACCGGAATCATCATCCTTGCGCTCTGGCAGATTCGCAGCATTCTGCTGCTGACCTTCACGTCGATCGTGCTGGTCATCTTTTTCACTATTCCGATCCGGCGCCTGACGAAGATTACACTGCCGTTCAACGGTGGTCGCAAGATGGGCCGCGGTACGGCCATCATCATCACGCTGGTCGGTGTTGTGCTTGTGTTGATGATTCTGTCCGCGGTCGCTTCCCAGCAGATCATCGAGCAGTTCGTCACGCTCCTCAATACGACGATTCCGGCCGGCATCGCTCGCGTGTCGGAGTGGTGGGACGGCGGTCGCGTCCTCAACGAGATCCCCTTCCTCGAAAACGTCGACCTGACCAGTATCTTCGGCAGTACCGCCGGCCTTGACTCCGGTGCGGCAGGTGTGGCGTCGCTCGACATTGTGGGCGCCTTGCGGCGCCCCGGTATCGCCCCCACCATCGCGCAGATGGTCGGCGTCATCGAGCCCAGCCTGACCCTCAACATCAGCCAGTCCGTTCTGCAAGACATCGGCACTCAGCTTTTATCCGCGCTGGGCACGGTCGGCGGGTCGGTCCTCCCGCTGCTGGGCGGCGTCGCCAACTTCCTGCTCAGTACGCTGATCGTCGTCTTCATCAGCATGTACTTTCTGGCGGAACCGGGACGCTATGTCGACCGTATCATCCTTTATACGCCGGTCGGGTATCGCAGCCGCATGCGCACGATCCTCAACCGCATGGACGAGGCCATCCGCGCATGGCTGAAGATTACCGGCGTCTCGATGCTGGTCGCAGGCGTACTGACCGGCATTTTGCTGCTTGTGCTTGCCGACCTGCGCACGCAGTGGGCGGCGCTTGGCGTGATTGCCGGTGTGGCGTCGTTCATCCCGAACTTCGGGCCGCTGCTGGCGCTGATCCCGGCTCTGCTGGTCGGCGCCGTGCAGACGCCCGACCGGCTGCTTGTGATCGTCCTGATCGTGTACGGTGTCAGCTTTGTGCAAAGCCAAGTCGTCTCGCCGATTTTGGCGAACGAAGATATGAATATGCCGCCCGTGCTGATCCTGATCGGGCAGATCGTGTTCGGCATTTTCTTCGGCTTCCTCGGCATCATGTTCGCCGTGCCGCTGATGGCGATCCTGCTGGTGCTGCTGGACGAGGTCTACGTGAAGGACGTGCTCGGCGACCGCGAATCCGTACCTGACGAACTCATCATCGAACCGATGGAGACATCCGAAACTTATGGCACAGCTTAATCCGGATTTGCTCTCGCGCGACCTGTCCGAGGCGATGAGCGCCGCCGCACAGGTCGTGGTCAACCGCCGCGCTACGTACCTCACGCCCGAGCTGGTCCTGCTGGCCCTGACCCGCCAGTCGGACACGGCGGCAGCGCGCCTGTTGGACGTCCTCAGCGTGTCGCGCAATTTCCAGAAGCGGCAGATCGAACGGCAGGTCGAGCTGGCGGTCGACGTCAACCGCGACCAGCCCGGCAATCTCGATTTTCTCGCCAAGGGCGGCGCGACCGTGCCGCTCAGCCGGCAGACCGTAATTATGCTGGACGATGCGCTGTCGGTGGCGCAAGGAGCCAACGAGACCCGCGTCGATACCGATCACGCGCTGCAAGTGCTGGCCGAGAGCAGCATGAGCACGTCGGGCATCCTGCGCCAGTACGGCGTGACGCCCAAGTCGATTCAAGATGCGCGCGCATCCGGCAAAATCGTGCGCAAAGACAGCACGGCGCGCGATGTCGTGGCGACGACCAAGGCCGGCGACGCCAAACCGGTCTACTTCCGCGAGTCGCTGCTGCGCGACATGATGAACATCCTCTCGCAGTCGGTCAACCGCCACGTCATCCTCGTCGGGCCGGACGGCGTCGGCAAGCGCACGCTGGTCTACAGCCTCGGTGTGCTGATGGGCGAAGGCAAAGGGCCGACCGGCCTCAAGTCGCTGGTCACGCTGGACGAAACCGCCCTGCTCGACAACGATCTGAACGCCGTGCGCGCCGGCCTCGCCAAAGCCGGCGACGGCATCCTATTCGTGCCGCACCTGCACCGCTTCTTCGGCGGGCCGGCCAAGGCCGAGTTCAACAAGGCGACCGCCACCCTCCAGAAGGCATTCCTCAGCGATAATCCGGTCATCATCGGCACGACCACCGAGCAGGAATACAACGGCCGTCTGCTCACCGTGAGCAGCCTCGCCGAGAACAGCCAGATGCTGCGCGTGCCGGAACCGTCGATTGACGAGTCGATCGCGATCGTGACCGTTAGCAAAGAGAAGTTCGAAGCCGACTACGGCCTCGAGATCGACGACGAAGCGATCCGGCTGGCCGTCACGCTGGCAAAGCGCTACATGGGCGCGCTGCCGCTGCCGCGCAGCGCCGAGCATCTGATGCACCGCACCGCCGCGATGGTCAACATGAGCAAGCAGTCGCATCTGGCGTTCCGGCCCGAACTCGCCGACACGCGCCTCGACGCAGAAGACGTCACACTCGCCGCCAGTCAGGTCACCGGCGTGCCGGTCAACAAGCTGGGTGCCGACGAACGCAGCCGCTACGCCAGCATGGTCGAGCACATTCAGGAGCGCATCATCGGGCAGGATCAGGCCGTGATCGCCGTCAGCCGCGCGATCAAAGCGGCGCGCGTCGGCCTCAAGGACCCCAAGCGCCCGATCGGGTCGTTCCTGTTTCTCGGACCGACCGGCGTCGGCAAGTCCGAGCTGGCGAAGGCGCTGGCCGAGTTCATGTTCGGCAGCGAGTCGGCTATGCTGCCGCTGGATATGTCCGAGTTCAAGGACGAAAGCAGCATCAACCGCCTGCTCGGTTCGCCGTCCGGCTACGTCGACAGCGAGGCCGGCGGTCAGCTCACCGAGCGCGTCAAGAAACAGCCTTACCTGCTCGTGCTGTTCGACGAGGTCGAGAAGGCGCATTTGCAGGTCATGGACATCCTGCTGCAGATGATGGAAGAAGGCCGCCTGACCGACGGACGCGGCAACACCGTCAGCTTCAGCGAGACGGTCATCATCCTGACCAGCAACCTCGGCAGCAGGCAGCTTGCCGTACCGGTCATTGACGACGAGGTGCGCGAGGCCGCAATGGACGAGGTGCGCGAGTACTTCCGGCCGGAGTTTCTCAACCGCCTTGACGAAGTCGTCATGTTCAACGCGCTCAACGGCGACAGCCTGCGCAGAATCCTGCTGCTTCAGCTCAAGAAGGAAGCGCAGCTGGTGGCTGAGCGCGGTATCACGCTGTCGTTCGGCGACGACTCGGTCGACTGGATGATGACTCAGTACGACGAGCCGGAATACGGCGCGCGTCCGCTGCGCCGCATCATCCAGCGGTTCGTGCGCGTGCCGCTCGCCGAGTTCATGCTCAAGGCCAACCCCGAGGCCGGCACCGAAATCCACGTCGGAAGCGGCGAGGACGGCCTGACATTCAGCGCAGTGAAAGATGGGCAGGAGATCTCGGCATGACGAGTCCCTCCGTTGCCCCGCACAAGGAAGCAGGCGGCTGATGGCCGAACAGATCACGGTACGCGAGGCGCTGTTGGATGATACGCGCGCGATCTGCATGTTGTTTCGCTCGCGCATTCCCGTGTGGCAGCGCCTGACCGCCAGCGGCAGCGTCGAAAACTTGCCCTACGACTCGCTCACTGTCTATGAACGCTGGACGCACGGCGGGCCGTGGATGAGCGTCGAGACAGCGGCGATTGCGCTTGGACGTCTGCTCCACGGCATCGGTCTGGCGCTCGTCGCGGAACGCCGCGGCGAGATCGTCGGTTATCTGGAAGCCTATCCGGGCTACGAACCGGCGCCGTTCGGTGGGCATCTGCATCTGGCGTATCTGGTCACCGGCGGATCGACCGGGCCGGACGCCGAGATCGCCGACGCATTGTTGCGCCGCGCAGGCGACGTGGCGCGCCATTTGCCCGACAAACGTCTGACCGTCTCGCTGCCCAGCGAGACCGGCGACGACGCGCAGTTCTATCGCCAGCGCGGGTTCGCACCGCTAGCGCGCGTCGGGCGCTACCTTGTGCCTTCCAAGGCCGGCCAAGGATTCTATCAAGTTACCGAACACTCCAAATCCGGCGTCGACCAGATCGACGGCATGCTGATGACCTTTGGGCGTACCGAAAGCGCATCAATGCTGTGGGAGTCGGTGTGGGTGTCGGTGTGGGAGGTCATCCCGCAGCTCGCCCAGCGCGACATCAGTCGCGTGAAACTCAATGCCAGCGGCCATGAGGTATTGATTTGCGCGCAGCCTGTCCCGCACGACCCGCGCATCGTCGACCTGTGGGGCTGGTCGGCGCGGCCGATGAACCCGGTGCTGCTGACAGCCCTGCGCGACTGGGCACACCGCGAGAAGTACCACGCCCTGCGCCTGATCGTCGACCGCGAAACAGCGGGATTGTTCGGGCCGGATGTCGAAAGCGACCCGTTCAGCCGGATCACCTTCGCGCTTCAGGTGTAGGCGGCGTCATCCGCCCGGCGTAATGCTGCCGATCGCGATCGCGCTGAAAATCACGATGTCCTGCACGAAGTGGATGAACCATGGCCAGAACAGGCCGTCGGTCTCGACCATGCACTTGCCGATGAACCAGCCCAACGCGGCGGACATCACGACGCCGAGCACGCCATAGGGCACGCCGTAGAAGTGCCACAGGCCGAACAGTGCTGCCGTCATCAGGACCGCCTGATGCGCCCCGACAGCGTCACGCAGCGGGGCCAGCAGTGCCGTACGCATCGGCAGTTCTTCGTTGAAGGCGTTCATGGCCGCGAAGAGCAGCACCGCCGGCAGTAACGGAATCACGCTGTCCAGCGCGCCCAGCGACACGTTCCCAAATAGAAATACAAACGCCCCCACGCCTAGCGCAATGCACAGCGCCGAGATCCAGCCCAGCCGCGACCAGCGGACGGACGCGTCGATGCCCAGCAGCGGAACAGGCCGGGCGGGTGCGCTCAGGTTGCCGACGCGGAAAAGAACCGTTCGCCACGACGGTAGATCGCAAAGAGCGCGGCCAGCACGATCAGCGCGACGATCAGCCGCAGCAGCTGTTCAGGTAGCATCCGAGCCGTAAACCCGCTGCCGGTAAACGTGCCGCGCCAGAACTCGGTCCCAGCTACCCATGTTGTCAGCCCGGTGGCGAGCGTCAGGGTGGCAAACAGAATGAAGTAGAAGCGCAGCGCTCGCACTTCGGCCCAAACAAACGTGATCCCAAAGAAGAAGGCAAGCGCGATCACCTTCGTCCAAAGCAGCGGGATCGGCCAGTCGATGCGAAGCTCGGTGATCAGAATGTCCGGCATGAACGACACGGCGAGCGTAACGATCCACGCGAACGCCAGCACGCTGAGCGGACGGCTGTGAGGCTCGGGCACAGAATGCGGTACGGTTGCGGTGCTGCTCATCGGAATAACCCTCTATCTCGTATTTGACACGCACAAATACCGGCGAATCGCGCATCGCACGGCTGCGAGCCTCGTACGCAATTGACCGGTTCATTGTCTATAAGGATGAGGATGTCGCGTCTTCGTTTCGGACGACAGTGTCATTCGACACGCCGGGGCGTGCCGATTGCCACGGCTACTCCGGTTCGCTGCGTTCGCGGTGCAGCGCCGGATCGACCACCTTGACCATCGCGTCGATGTCGGGTTTCAAGCCGAGGAACTTCGCCACCGCTTCGGCCTGCGCGCGCGGATCGGCCAGCACGTCGTGATAGCCGACATGCAGCGCCGACACGCCGCGCTGAGTCGACAGCCACTGATCGATCGCCCACAGGTGGCGCTCAGTGTCTTCCAGCATCCTGTCGTCGGTTTCTGCGGTTTCGCGGTTCAGCCGCGTCAGCATCGCGCTCTGCGAACGCAGTACCTCGTCCAGCGGGCGTTGCATGAAGATCACGCGGTAGGTGTGGATCGCCGGCAGTGCGCTGAGCAGCGCCGACACCACCTTGACCGCCTTGCCGCGCGCGCCGCGCAGCCACGCCGCGTCGCCGGCATACAGCCGCTTCACCGGTGCATACTCGTAGTAGCCGCGCGGGTTGCTCTCGTCGGCCGGCCGCTCAGAGTCGACCATCACCGGTACGCCGCCAGCCTCCAGCATTTGCATCATCAGCGACGTGCCGGAGCGCGGCAGCCCGCTGACGATATAGATCGGGGTTTCTTTGCGCAGGATGTTCATGCGGCAGGCTCCGGTTCGCTGAGCTGCGCCTCATAGGCGCGAAGCTGTTCCATCTGCGGCGGCGTGATGCTGACGAAGGGCCGCACTTTGCGGATCGCCGCCAGCGCGTCGTCCAGCGACTTGCCGGTCGAGATCAGGTAAGCCGCGGCGATGGTCGGCGCGCGCCCCACTCCGCCTGCGCAGTGAATGTAAACCGCCCGTCCCGCCTCGATCTGCTCGTGGATAAACGCGGCTCCGCGCTCGAACTGCTCGATGGTCGGCGCGGAGTCGTCAACCACCGGCAGGTGCAAGTAGTGATCCAGCGCCAAACCATGCGCCGCGTCGTCAAACTCGGTGCGCAGGTTGACCGACGCGGTGATGCCGTGGGCTTCGAGGTGACGCTTGCCGCGCGCATTGAACTGCGGGCCGACGTAGAGCTGCGGAGTCACGCGGCTGTACTGCAGCAGCGGTACACCGGTCAGCTTGGATAGGCCGCGTCCATATACCCATACGAGAGTCGTCCGCACACCTTGATCGCGCAGACGACGGTACAGAATGCGAAATCCCTTGCGGGCAAATCGGACGAGTTTGTTGAGCACAGATCGTACTTCCTGACCAACGGCGGACACCATGTATCGCGTCCCTACCACACACGCACTTGGCCTACCATGGCGCAAATGTGCGCATTATCAACGGCGGACGCGGCACGCCGCGTCCCTACCATTTACGCACCTGTCGGACACAGCGCAAGTCTATACGGCCCACGTCACCCTGACCACTGACAACTGAATCCTGACGACTTTCTACAACACTCCGTAGCCGGGTTCGTCGTTATGCTCTCGCGGGGACAGCCATTGCGAAGCGGCCAACGCCACCAGCGCCAGCCCAATCAGGATGATGCCCGTCCAGATCGCGGCGTCGATGTCACGCTCGATGATGTTGTAGATCAGCAGCGGCATGGTCTGCGTGCGGCCCTGCAAGCTGCCAGCAAATAGCAGCGTCGCGCCGAATTCGCCCAGCGCGCGCGCCCAACTGAGCACCAGTCCCGCCGCAATCGCCCGCCGTGCCAGCGGCAGCGTGATCAGGCGAAACAGCATGAATCCGTCCGCCCCGTCCACACGTGCCGCGTCCTCGATCTCCTTCGGCACGCTCATGAAGCCGACCTGCGCGGCACGGACATACAGCGGCGCGGCGACAAAGCACTGCGCGAGGATAACCGCGGTGGTCGTGAATGCAATCGCAATGCCGGCGTCGTCGAGCACCCCGCCGATCACGCCGCGCCGGCCGAACGCGATCAGCAGCGCGAGACCGGCAACTGCCGGCGGCAGCACGATCGGCAGCTCGACCAACGTATTGACGAGTCGCTTGAGACGAAAGCGGCTGCGGGCCAGCACGAACGCCAGCGGCGTCCCGAACGCGGCCGTCAGCAGCAGCGACACGCCGGTCGTCGCGAAACTCAGCCCGATGGCCGGCGGCAGAACGTCGACCGGTACACCAACCCACGCCTGCTCCTGCACGCCGCGCAGCAGCAGCGCCAGCACCGGAATCGTCAAGAAACCGAGCGCAAGGCTCGCGGCACCGTATACTCCGACCTGTCCCCAGCGCATCGGCTACCTGCACACAGGAATGAACAGCAACCGCCAGCAGCGCCGCTCCGGTACGCCGCGCACGAAGCCCCAACGCTCGAGCGTATCTTGCCCGGCGTCCGAGTGCACGAATTCGACGAACGACTGCGCAAGTACCGCATCCCCAGCGCCTTCGACCACCGCGATCGGATACTCTGCGATCACGTTGAACGCGTCTGGAATTTCGAACTGAATGACAGACTCGCGGATATCGGGCGTCACGTCTGACGAATACACGATGCCGGCGTCCGCCTCGCCGAGCGCGACCTTGGCCGTCACCTGCCGGACGTTCGGTTCTTCGCTGCGGACGTTAGCGCGGATTCCAACGACAACCATCTGGCCGTGGGCCGGGTCGGCGCTCATGGCGGTTAGCATCGTCTCGGTGTAGTCGCGCACGGGTACGCCTTCCGCCGCGATCACCAGCACGACCCCCGGATTCTGGAGATCGGCGAGGGACTCGATCTGTGCAGGGTTATCGGCCGGGACGATCAGCGCAAGCCGGTTTCGTGCGAACACCCGCGGCTCGCCGGCGATCCGTCCCGCCTCCTGAGCAGCTGCCATTTGGCGCTGATTGGCGCTGGCGAACACGTCCGCCTCGGCACCCTCGCTCAGTTGGGCGCCGAGCGTGCTCGAACCGCCGAAGTTGAACAGCACATCGACGCCGGGGTTCTCGGTTTCGAAGGTCGCGCCAATTTCCTCGAACGCGTCGGTCAGCGAGGACGCAGCGAACACAATCAGCGTGCGCGGCGACTGGCCGGTGACCACGCTCAGGCTTGCGGCAAGCAGCAGGATTGCGGCGAGTGATCTCGGCAAGCGCATGAAATCTCCTTCAGGAAACCGGGTGACCTGCATAGAGCCGACTCAACCATGCCAGCACCGCATCGATCTGGTGCAGATGCAGGCCAAGCGCCCAACGTGCCGGATCGGTCTGAGCGGCTTCGTATTCGGCGGCGACAACGGCACGCTGCTGCTCGCACTGCTGAATCTGCCGCTGGACAATGCCGGCAATCGGACGCTGTAAAGCATGCGCGGCGTACATCCGGCTCAAAAACACGACCCGTACGTGCCGGATACTGGGCGACGGGTTTGGCTCGTCGAGCCACTTGTTCAGCACGTCGCGCCCGGCCGCGGTGATCCGGTACTCGGTTCGGTTCGGCGCAGCAGCGACTGGAATATCGGTACCGTCGAGCAGTCCCGCCTGTTCGAGCCGTTTCAGCACCTTGTACACTTGACTCACGCTCATGTCCCAGATCAGGCCAAGCCGCTCGGGATCCGCGAACGCTTCCGCGACGGCATACCCGTGCTGCGGTTGGGCGCAGAGCAACGCCAGAATGAGTTCGTCCGGTGTCGGCATCATGCTGCCTATTCTACGATAGAATAGGGTCGAACGGATGATCCAATCTGCGCCTGAATCCGAATCCCGCCGACTCCCTGGAGCAACCGATGCCAAGCGTTTCCGAAGTTACACACTGGGTCGAGAACGCCCGCACAGCACCCGTCCGTCCGTGGCTCGAATATCACTTCGAATCGATCCCGTTTGCCGTCTACGACGATGACGTGGTTGCCTACGTCAACCATCCCAGCCCGCCCGCCGCCCGTCCTGACCGGCTCGTCGCCGCGACGGCGGTCGAGATCGGCGGCGTACAGACCGCGACACTCCCGACATGGGTGTGCGACAGCCACGAGCGCGCCGTTACCATCGCCTATCACGAGGGCTTCCACGTCTATCAAGCGCACCATTTCGTTCCGACCCCGGCCGATATGTTCACCGCCATGGCACACTATCCCGAACTCGTGCCGGAATACCGGGCCCTGTGCCGCATCGAGGCCGACCTGCTCAACGATCGTACGCGCCCGGCGGCCGAGCGTCTAGCTGTGTTGGGCGCGCTGCTGCGCCACCGTCGCGCGCGCTACATCTCTGAGGCTGGCGGGTTGCTCGACTACGAACGCTACCTCGAACGATTCGAAGGCACGGCATCCTATGTCGAGCAGGCCACGCGGCACGCACTGTTCGGCATCGAACCCGGCCCGGTGATTCCGGAGTTCGGCTGGACGCGCTTCTATCAAGCCGGGGCCGCGCTGTGCCGCCTGATGGACGAGACGCACACGAGCTGGATGGAGCGCATCGAGGCCGGTGAATCGCCCAGCGACATCGTCATCGGCTCGGCCGCCGGCGATCTTGACTTGAGCGCGTTGGGGTGGGACGACGCGCTGGATATCGAGCGTGCCGCCGTGGCCGCGCTTCGGCCCGAGATCGACGCCCTCACCGCGCCGCTGGAAGCGTCCGGGCTGGTTATCGAGTACCCTGCCGGAACACCGGTATTCCGCGCATTCAGCCCAAACACGATGCAGCCGCTTGGCGATGGCCGAATTCTGCACCGCGAGATGTTCAAGCTGATGCTGCCGGATCGGGGACACGTCGCGTCGGACGGCGTGCCGGCGATCGACGACATCGCGCACCGCCGCGCGATCGTTCCGGCCCGCGCCGTTGAATATCACGCGGGAGTCCTGCGCGTCGACGCCGACGGGGTCGACATCGCGCTGAACGGCGTGACTCGCCTTGACGACGGCGCGTTCCGCATCGACTCGTAATCCTACGCGTTCCAAACGAATACCCGTATCGGATCGGTACGGTCTTATAATGGAGATAGCGCACAACTCAATATCGGCATGGAGAAGGAGAGTGACAATGTCGACCCCCACCCTGCCCGACCTGACCCGCGATGCGCTCCGCGAGCTTGCCGAACGCGAGCATTTCCCCAGTGTATCGATCTACCTCCGGACTCATCGCGCCGGGCCCGACGCGCAGCAAGACCCTGTGCTTTTCCGCGATCTGCTCAAGCAGGCCGAACAGCAGCTCGTCGCGCGCGGCATCGCGCCGGACGACGCGGACCAGATTCTGGCGCCCGCCAAACTGCTCCTGCGCGATGTGGAGTTCTGGCGGCATCAGTCGGATGGACTGGCGGTACTGATCAGCCCGGATGAAATGCTGACGTACAGCCTGCCGTATGTTCCGCCACAGCGCGTGATGATCAACACGACCTATGCCATCTATCCGCTGCTGCCCCTGTTTACGCACAACGGCCGGTTCTTCGTGCTGGCGCTGAGTCAGAAGGCCGTCAGGTTGTTCGAGTGTACGCGCGCATCCGAACGCGCTGTCGAACTGCCGGAGGACATGCCGCGAAGCGTGCGCGCGTCCGCCCAGTTGGACGACCCCGAACGCCAGCTCAACTACCACACCGCTACCCCGCAGTATGGCAGCGGCGTCGCGCAGTTCCACGGCAAGGGTGGCGAGGCAGAGAACGAGAAGGTGCTGATCGCCCAGTACATCCAAGAGGTCGAGCGCGGCGTTCGCTCCGCGATCGACAGGAGCGGAAGCCCGCTTGTGCTGGCCACCGTCGACTATCAGGGCGCCATGTTCCGCAGCGCCACGAAGTATGCTCCGATCCTAGACGAGATGGTCGTCGGCAACGCCGATCATCTCAAACCGCACGAGCTGCGCGAGGCTGCGTGGCCGATCGTCGAGGCCCATTTCAAGCGTGAACTGGATGGCGTATTCGAGGCGTTCCATAACCGCCGCCACAGCGGCCTCGCCACGGCCCGCCTGCCCGACATCGTCGTCGGCGCGGCGACCGGTCGCGTCGGTCAGCTAGTCGTTGCGATGGATACCGTCGTACGCGGTCAGTACGACCCATACACGCTCGAGGTGCGTGTGCACGACGACGAATCGGCCGAACCGGACGATGTCGACCTGATCGAGTTCGCGGCTGTGGAGACCATTCGAAACGGCGGCACCGCACATGCCGTCGAACGCGCGGCGATGCCCGAAAATGCGCCGGCCATTGCCGTCTTGCGCCACGGCTAGAGGCATACCGTCGATCCGTTTTCAATCCGCGGCCTTCTGGCGCGCCGCGGTACACAACAACGCGCCCCCGTCGTTGCGACGGGGGCGCCTTCGTACTGAGAATGGAGCGTGCGTCGCCGGTCTAGTGGTCGAAGTACAGCACGAACTCGTACGGGTGCGGGCGCATCGCGACTGCGTCGGCCTCGTGAATACGCTTGTACTCGATGTAGCCTTCGATGATGTCCTTGGTAAACACGCCGCCCGCCAACAGGAAGTCGTGATCGGCTTCCAGCGCGTCCAGCGCGCCGTGCAAGCTGCCCGGGACGGTCGGGGTCTTGACGTGCGACTCGAACAGGTCGAAGTCGGCCGGCTCGCCCGGGTGAATCTTGTGCGCGATGCCGTCCAAGCCGGCCAGCATGAGCGCCGGGAACGTGTAGTACGGGTTCGCCATCGGATCGGGGAAGCGCGTCTCGATACGCTTGGCCTTCGGGTTCTTGCTGTAGGCCGGGATGCGGATCGCGGCGGAACGATTGCGGTTGCTGTACACGAGGTTCACCGGTGCCTCGTAGCCCGGGACCAGACGGCGGTAGCTGTTGGTCGTCGGTGCGGCAAAAGCGAGGATCGCCGGCGCATGCTTCAAGATGCCGCCGATGTAGTGCAGCGCGATCTCGCTCAGGTTGGCGTAGCCGTCCCCGAAGAACAGCGGCTTGCCATCCTTCCACAGCGACTGATGCACGTGCATGCCCGACCCGTTGTCCGCAAACACCGGCTTGGGCAGGAAGGTCGCGATCAGGCCATGCGCGGCAGCGACGTTCTTGACGATGTACTTGTATTTGGTCAGCTTATCGGCCATCGACGTCAGGGAGTCGAAGCGCATGTCGATCTCGCACTGACCGGCAGCGGCGACTTCGTGGTGATGCACCTCGATATCGATGCCGCACGCGATCATGGTGGCGACCATCTCGGCGCGCAGGTCTTGCAGCTTGTCCAACGGCGGCAGCGGGAAGTACCCTTCTTTCAGCCGGTTCAGGTAGTTCATGCCGGGCTGCGGGCTGTCCGTGTTCCAGAATGCCTCGTGGCTGTCGACCTCGTAGTAGCTGACATTATGGTCGACCTTGTAACGCACGTTGCTGAAGACGAAGAACTCCGCTTCCGGGCCGAAATAGGCCGAGTCGGCAATACCGGTCGTCTTGAGGTACGCTTCGGCGCGCTTGGCAACGGCGCGCGGATCGCGGCCGTACGCCGGGCCGCCTGCAGGTTCGTAGATGTCGGTGTAGAACGCAAGCGTCTTGCGCTTCATGAACGGATCGACGAACGCGCTCGCAAGGTCGGCAAAGAGTACGAGGTCGGACTTGTCGATCGTCTGAAAACCCTTGATCGACGAGCCGTCGAACCCAAACCCGTCTTCGAAGTTGCCTACGTCGACCCCACCCAGCGGCAGCGAGAAGTGCTGGATGATGCCGCGAATGTCAGGAAAGCGAACGTCGATTTCCTCGATTCCGTTCGCGCGCGCCCATTTCAACAGCGCATCGGGCGAGGCCTTCGCCTCTGCCGGCACGAGATAATCAGCCATTGGGGGAGTCTCCGTCGTTGTTGAGAATCACTAAAGCCGCCAATAGCGAGTAAGTATATGGTGACAATTCACGCCTGTATTCAGCGAGAAAGTGCAAAAAGGGACAAGCGGCTTTTAGCACAGTTGACTAAAAGACCACATACGAAACGGACCGACCGTGTGCAATTTGTCTGTTTTGTTGAATGAAGCGCGTTTGTTGTTGGAAATCGCCAGACCGCAAGGGAACGCGGCTCAGCTACCCCTGCTGCTGAAATGACGAAACACTTCAGGCGCAGGCGGTACACCGAGCACACGGCGCGCGGCCGGTGGCTGCAGCAGGATCAGGTTCATCCGGTCAATGTACACTTCTCCACCGCTGGTGCGATCCTTGATCACCAGCTTGGCGGCGTTGATCTTCTTGCTGGCGATGGTCACCAGCATTTGCGGGTTCAGCCAATGGTCGTACACCTCGTCGATGAACGTATGCGACGTGACCGACGGGGATTTGCCGTTGGTGTACGTCACCGACAGCTTGACGTTCACGTTGGTGAACGATGTCGCCGGCAGCAGGTCGAAGACGAGCTGAATCGCGTCGCCCTTCCCCGCACCGAGCAGCTTGAGCGCATCACCCGCCCATTTGAGCTTGACCTTGACGTCTTGGGTCGGCCCGCCGGTCAGCACGAGCGCGCACTGCTCGTCGTAGTACCCGCCGCCCAGTCCACAGAACGCCCCATCCCCATCGGAGACATTCTTGATCTTGAACGGCTCGAGCGGGTCGGCCGGGTCGTTGAAGCCGGCCTGCGTCGCTGTGAGAAACGGGGTTGCGGCCAGCGCCGCCGACGGGTCGAGGCCCAGCGCCGTCGCAATCGCCGGGTCGATGCGCGGCGGGGCCGGATCCTGCCGCACGAACAGCCCGAACGAATTGTCGTAATCCCACATCGACCACGCGATGCCGTTGGCTTCGAGCGCCGTCCGCACGTCGCGGATGAGTTCGGCGCGGTCGTCCTTGGGCGCGTACGTCTTCAACACGCCGAACTCGCCGGCGAGCAGCTTGACGTTGTTGGTCGACGCCCACGCCGCCGCGTCCGCGATGATGCCGGCGACCTTGGCCGCGTTCCAATTCGCGTTGCCATAATCCTCCAGCAATGCGCGCGCTCCGCCGATGTAATTGTTCAACAGCGGTGCGATGATCGCAGGGCTGGACGGATACGGGATACCGCCCAGCGGCTCGACGTCGGGACCCGCCCATGTCGCGCCTTGATGCGTGAACGCGAACGGCTCGTAGAAGTGGAACGTGTAGATCACGTTCGTGTCCGCCAGAGGCGTCAAGTCCATCAGCGTGTCGTAGCTGTTCCAGCGCGCCCCGCCGGCGATGATCGTATGATCAGGCGCACCGGTACGGATCGCCGCGGCGAGTCCGGCCTGAATCGGCGGCCAATCTCCCGGCGTGTCATAGAAGATCGGCTCGTTGAGGATTTCGAAGAAGACATCGTCGGCGCTGAAGGTCGCGGCCATGCTGGCGGCGAAGTCCTGCCAGAACGCGACGAATTTCGCTTCGAACGTCGGGTCGTTTTCCAACCACCATGAGAATCCGTCTTGATTCTCGTCGGTCGTATGAATGTCGACAACCGCCGCCAGCCCGGCATCCAGCACACGTTGAACTTGTGTCTTGAGCAGTGCCACGTTAGCGGCGTTGAGATGATCGCCCGCGTTTTCGTCATGGACGAACGGCAGATTGATCGGGATGCGCACGAACGTCACGCCGACCGCGGCCAGCGTGGAGAACTCCTCGTCGGAGTAGCGCGCCTCGATCCCCGCCTGCTCCCCCGGTCCGTACCAGAACCAGAACGGGAGGTTGATCCCTCTGGCAAGACGGGCGTAGCGTGCATCGGGGACACCGCGCGGCGCCTGCGCGACCGCCAATGAACCCAGCACAACCAGAAGCAGTACGATCCAAAGACGGCGCATTGACGCACTCCTCGCGAACGGCTTTCGGCTGATGTGATTCTATGACGGATTCGGAGTCGGCGCGGAGGACCCGGTCGAACTGGACTAGCGCCGCTTGCGGCCCTGCTCGTTCAGGAGCTGCTCGAACGACGCGACATCAGAAGCGCCACCGTCTTCAAGACGGTCGATCAGGCGCTGCTTCACCCGCTGGCGGAGGTCGTAGAGATCGTCCTCGTCGAGCAGGGCAAGCATCTCTTCTATGTTCTCGCCGCGCTTGGCCTTTCCGGCGGCTTCTTTGCGCTCGGAGTCCTTGGACGACGAGGACTGAACGGCGGCATTCGACCCACTGGTTATCGAACCGGTCGCGCCGGCGGCAATTCCGAGGATCGAGACAAGCAAGATCCAGCCGAAGAAATTGCCGCCCTGCACAAATTCCGTGTTCAGGGTCGTGACAAACAAGATGCCGGTGGTAATCCAAACAGCAAGGACGGCAACGACTTTTCCAGCGGTCATGGCAGCAAACTCATCCTCGAGCGGCGCGTATCTGAAGTATAGCGTCTTGCACGGTGTTCGTCGCTATCCGCGCTTCGCGCGCTGACGCGGTTCCGGTTCAGCTAGGAGATGTTCGAACGACTCGAATTCGGGTTGACCCGTCAGGTTGCGAATCCGCGCGCGCATCGCCTCGCGCAGTTCGGCGCGCAAATCGTCGAGATCGTTCTCGTTGAGCAGGTGCAGCATTTCGCGCAGGTCGCCCACTGATAGGTCGCTATTCTTGCGCGGTAGTGCAGTGGATGCCGGCACGCGTTTCGGCTCGAGTCCGAATTCGATATAGACTCTGGCGCGGGCGATCACCCGGCTTAAGAACACTGCTGCTGCAATCGCGATCGCCGTGACGATCAACGGAAGCCAAAACGAACTTCCGTTGCTTGTGCTGCGATTCACAGCCACTGCCATTGCGAACATCGCGGTAAGCCACACCATCACGATGGCGGTTGTCCGAAGTAGTCCGCCAGCCGTTACGCGCACGGCTTAGCGCCTCGCCTTGTGCTCTTGTTCGGCCAACAGCGAGTCGAGCGGCGTTAGCTCGCCCTCCCCGGCGCTGAGCATCCGTTCGCGCAGGCGCTGCTTCATCTCGGCGCGCAGTTCATCCAAATCGTCCGGCGTCAGCAGGCTCATCGGATCGGCAGACCTATCGTTTTTGGGCTTTTCCGAGGTACGCGCCGCAGTATCCCCGTCGCTCTTGCTAAACGCGCCCGGCACGAGGATCACGCCGGTGGAAATCGCGGCGGTGATGAACGCGGCGATGCCGATCGCGGCCAACGGCTCGAGATTGGAACTGCTCAGCGCCGACGTGCTCGCCGTGACCACGGCAAACGTCAGTACGCCGATCCAGATCAGGCCGACGACGATGTACTTCGCAATGGCTACCCACGGGGACTGAACCATAGTCGACTCGTTCGCTCTGACTGTTGATATGAGTATATCTACGTTGGCGCGCAAGCAAAGTTGCAGCGCGTTCCTGCTTGGCCGTTCAGTTACTTGGTCTGGCGCTTCGCCGTGTCGTCCTCGGCCAGCAGCGAGTCGAGCGTGCCCAGCTCGCCTTCGCCGCCGTCGATCAGCCGCTGCCGGATGCGCTCGCGGGCTTCCTGCCGCAGGTCTTCGAGGTCTTCCGGCGTGAGCAGCGCCATCGGATCGGCTGTCCGGTCATTCTTGGCTTTCGATGCCGCGTTCTGCTCTCTGGATCTTGCCGAATCGACCTGCGGCGACGCAATCGCCGCGGACGCGATTGCCGCGCAGATGAGTGCTGTGATGCCAAGCACGGTCTCAGATGGGCCCGCGAACAGGAGCGCGCCGATCCAGATCAGTGCGATCAACGCGTAACGCAAGATGATGATCAAGGTCTGGCTCATCGTCATGATCCTTTCCTGACATGAACCCACCGCGATCGATGACGGGGTGGTCTAACCTAACGCAGCAGACAGCTCACTTGCGCCTCTGCATCCGGTCATCCTCGGCCAGCAGCGAGTCAAGCGTGCTCAGCTCGCCGTCGCCGCCGTCGATCAACCGCTGCCGGATGCGCTCGCGCGCTTCGTGTCGCAGATCTTCGAGGTCTTCCGGCGTGAGCAGCGCCATCGGATTCGCGCTGTCCTCGTTCTTCGCCTTGGCCGCTTCGGCCACGGCCGAACCACGCTGCATCAGCCGCAGAAAATCTGGCGACGTGAGCGCCACTGTCGCCACTGCCGCCCCGACGAACGCAGCAAAGCCGATGCCTTCCAACGGCGAGGCGTCGACCGTGCCCGATGCCGTGCCCAACGCCGCAATCAGCGCGAACGCCAGCACGCCCAACCAGATGATCCCGATCACAAGGTATCGGAGTGCTGCAACCCATGGTGATTGATTCGTCATGTCCACGTTGTCCGGAACTCACTAAGCGCGCTCAGCCGCGCCGGCTCTTCTGTGCCCGCTCTGCGATCAACGCGTCAAGGCCGCCCAGTTCGCCATCCTGACCGGTCAACAGCCGTTCGCGAAGGTGCTGCTTGATCTCGAAGCGCAGGTCTTCCAAGTCCTCGTCGGTGAGAAGGTTGAGTGCGCTGAGCGTCAGTTGATCGTTCTTCGTCTTGTCGAGCGCCGTCTCGTCATGGTAGGCCGCCGACCGGCGCGCCGCGTCCGGCACACGCTCGATGATGATATACGTGGCGACCGCCGCAGACACCAGCGCGACGGCAAAGACAGGCAGCAGGTCGCTGAACGCCACCGACTCGGACAGCCCGGAAAATCCGACAATCCCGCTCATTCCGAGGATCAGGATGATCACGCACCCCCAGATCAACCCGACCAGATCGTTGCGCGATAGGCTGCTCGACGAATTCTCTTTTGACATTACAGGCTGCTCCGCGTGTTTCGAGGGAGAGGCGGGGCCGTACGACAGCGCGCCCGCTTACGTTGATATACGCGAGACCGGGTGGCAGGGTTGCGAGGACGGTGCTATTTACGTTGGCGCTGCTGCGACCGCTCGGCCAGCAGGTCCTCGAAGCTGCTCATTTCGGCGCCTTCTCCCGAAAGAAGCCGCGCGCGCAGATGCTGCTTGACCTCGGCACGCAGTTCTTCAAGGTCGTCCTCGGTCAGCAGACTGACCGGGTCGAGGCCCAGTTGATCGTTCTTGGACTTGGACTGGGCGACGCGACTGTCGACGCGTTGAGACTGCGCCTGCACCCCTGCACCGCTGTCTCGGCTCGTCGCGGCGATAATCGAGGTCGAAACCGCCGCGCCGATGACAGACAAGACCATCAACGGGAACACGTCCTGAAACGCGATCCCCGCATCGCTGAACACGCTGATGATCGCGGTCATCCCCATGCTGAAGATCAGCACGCCGAGCCAAATCACAGCGATTAGTGCATAGCGCGAGATCTGACTGATCGGGTTCATGGTCGTCACCACCCCTGTTCAGGCACGTCCATCCCAGTATAGCGCGAACTGGGCTTACGTTCGCAGGCTGGGCGCAGGTTTCTCGGCACGCATCACTTGATATTTCCGACGTCGCTCTTATGCGAACTCGACCGGCTCCGGCACGATGTGCATCTTGCCTTTGGGGTCTTCCGCCAGCCTGCCCGCCGGGCGCTGCGTGTCGTGCGGAAAGATCAGGAGCGCGTTGGTCTCCAGCGCCCACTGCTGCCAGCGGCGCTTGGTCTCTAGCGTCACCAGCGGCTCGACATCATACGCGGTCATCCACGCCAGCCGTTCGAAGTGCACCGCATAGCTCGCCATGTCGCATACGAACAGCACGTGCTTGCCGCCGCCTTCCAACCGCACCGACATATGGCCCGGCGTGTGCCCGCGCGTGATGTGACCCGTCACGCCCGGCGCCAATTCGACGTCGCCGTCCAACAGCCGAAGCTGGCCGGACTTATACAACGGCTCGTAGTTATACAACAGGTAAGTGGCGGCAGTGCGTTCGTTCGGGCGGATCGCGTCTTCGTATTCGCGGCGCTGTACAACGTATTCGGCATTCGGGAACGCCGGCCGGACGTTGCCAACCTCATCGAGCACCGTATTTCCGCCGCAGTGGTCGGAATGCAGGTGCGTGTCGATCACGAGGTCGATGTCCGCCGGCTGAACGCCGAGACGCGCCAGCGCGTCGATCAGGTCGCCGCGCGGGCGTTCAAAGCGCCAGTTGGCAAGCGCCTTCGCGTCCAGCTTGCGGCCCAACCCGGTGTCGATCACGATCTTGCGCCCGCCCGTTTCGACCAGCAGGTTAAGGTTCATCATCGGCACGCGATTGTCGTCGTCCGGCTGCAAGTAGTGTGACCACAAGACACGTGGCACCAGCCCGAACGCGCCCCCGGCGTCGACGTGAGTCACGCCGTCGTCAATGAAGTGTATCCGCAGGTCGCCGAGCGTGATCATTATCCAGTGCTCGCGCTGTGGGCTGTCACCAACTCGATGACCTTGTCCGCGAAGTCCTCGGTCCCGAGCGCGCCGCGGAGTTCGACATCGGCCGTGTGGAAGCCGTCGGTGATGGCCCGTGTGACGGCACTCTCGATGCGATAGCCGAGATCCGGCCGTTGGAAATGGTGGCGCAGCAGAAGCGCAACGCTGAGGATCGCGGCAGTCGGATTTGCGACGCCTTTGCCGGCGATGTCCGGCGCGGTCCCGTGGACCGGTTCGGCGATCGCCGCATCGTCACCCAAATTGAGCGCCGGTGCGAGGCCCAACCCGCCGCCCCACGCCGCGCCCATATCCGACAGGATGTCGCCGTACAGGTTACTGGTCAGGATGACGTCGAACCGCGTCGGCGACTTGACCATCCAGTAGGCGGCCGTATCGACCAACAGTTCGTCGGTCTCGATCTCCGGGTAGCGCTCGGCGATCTCAAACGCGACACGCCGGAACAGGCCGTCGCTCTTGGGCAGGACGTTCGCCTTGTGGACGATCGTGACGCGCTGCCGTTCGTTCTCCAGCGCGAGCTTGTATGCTCGACGTGCGACGCGTTCTGTCGCGGCCCGCGTGATGATCTTCTGGGCCACGCCGCTGTCGCCCGACTCGTCGACCGTCTCTGCGCCAGTGTAGAGGTCCTCGGTGTTCTCGCGCACGATAATGAAATCGACACCGGGCCGCGCCGTGGCAACCGGCAGGTAGCGCGTCGGGCGGATGTTGGCGTACGCCTTGAGCTGTTGACGCAGCGCAATGATCGGGGAATAGTAGCCTTCGACATGAAACGACGGCGACTCCGCGGCGCCAAACAGCACCGCGCGGGTCTGCTCCGCGATCCGGCGCGTTTCCTCCGGCAGCGGCGTCCCCGTACGTTGAAGTGTTTCGAAACCGGCCTCGGCCGGAATAACGTCGAGTTCCGGCACCAGCGCTCTCAGGACGCGTACGGCGGCCGGAATGACTTCATGGCCGACGCCGTCCCCTTCAATCACGCAAAGCTGCATAGTCCGCATCCCCACCTGTCTGCCCAAACGCAAGAAGCATGCTGGGAATAAAGGGGCGCGCAGGGGGCCCGGGATGACACAGCAAATAATTCGCCTCTATGTCGTTACGATTGTGTCACACCGCGCGGCAAAAGTCCAACGACAACGGTGAGCGCAGGGTGCGCGCGTTTGCGCGGGATGTGCTAGGCAGTATACTTAACGGCACGGGCCGACGTGCCCTATTCTCGCTTGCAACCTCGGGGCAGCTACCCATGTCTGATGCCTACACCGACGACTCGAACGCCAAGCGCGGGTGGACCACTCCCGACGAGGGGACGACTCCGGCGCCTGAGGAACAAGCGCAGGCCAAGGGTTGGAAAGTATCGGCGCTGCCTCAAGACATGGCCGAAGTGCCGGACACGCCCGGCGGTTGGCACCGCCCGCGCCCGGCCGACACGACTCTAACACCGACCGACGAGGCGATCTTGATCGTGCTGCCGGGCGAACCTGAAACCGCCCCGGCCGACGCGACGCCTGTCGCCCCGGAAGACCTGCCGCCGGCGCTCTCGCCCGAAGATGCGCTGCAGACCTTGCCCGGTGACGAACCGGAGACTGCGGCCGAGTCGGTCGAGGTTTTCGATTCGACGCCGCTGTCGCCTGAAGATGCGCTCTCGATGGTCTCCTTGATGGACGATGAAGACGAGGAGGAAGCCGGCGTCCGTACCGAGTTGTTGGCGCTGGACATGCTCGCCGGCGACGAGGCCTCAACTGATACGACCGAGGACGCGCCAGCCGCAGAAGGCGTGGAAGACCCCGCCGAGGTCGCGCGCCGCAAACTTGCCGAACTCGAAGCCGCATCGAAGGAAGGCGGCACGACTTACCTCGCGCCGGAAGCTGAGCCGGAACCCGCGCAAGAGGCGCCGAGCCTGACCAGCGCGGACATGCGCCGCGAAGAGCTGGCGCGCCGATTCGCCACGCAGCAGGAAGAGATCGCGCATCTGCGCACGCTGTATCAGCAGAACACCATCAACGCCGAGCAGTTTGAAGCCGAGCTGCAAGCCCGGATGATCTTGGACGACGATCAGATCTGGTGGCGCATGGGCGCCGACGACGCGCAGTGGTACAAGTTCGTCGACGAGCAGTGGGTGCCGGCCATTCCGCCGCTGCCTGAGGCGGCACGGGCCGCGCTGTCGACCGACAGGTTCGGCGCGGATGTGTACGACTCGACCCTGCCCTACCTGCCCGACAGCGGCGTGCAAGTCGAAGTGTCCAGCCCGGGCGATACCGTCATGTCCGCGGGCTATACGCCGCTGCCATCCGAAGCGCCGACTAATCTCGACGGCACGGTCGTCGGCCCGGCGGCCTACCGCGAGACGCTCGATGCAGGCGTGACCCAACCGGGCGCGACTGTCCGCACCGACGTATCGTCGTTGGGCTACGGCAGCAGCGCAAGCATCGAATCGGCGATCGACGAAACGATGCCGCCGCAGATCGATGCGGTGCCGGTCGGCGAGCTGGCGTATCAGGCAGAACAGCGCCAGCGCAGCGCGGCCGCACGCACCGGCGTGTTGATCCTAGTCGCGGTCATCGCGCTGTTCCTGATTGCCGGCGCGCTGATCCTGTTCCTCGCAAACGGGTGGTACAGCGGAATCGTCAGCAGCTACGAACCGCAGATCGCCGGATTGGCTGCCTATGCGCCGGAGTTCCAGACCGTCGTAATTCAGGACGCCGCCGGGCGAGAGATCGCGCGGCTGTCCAACAGCGGCGACCGGCGCGAGGTCGAACTTAACCAGATCAACCCGTACTTGATCCACGCAGTTATCAGTACGCGCAACCCGACCTTCTACACCGACCCGGGCTGGGATACCGGCAAGACCCTCAGCACGTGGTTCCGCAGCCTCGGCGGCAGCGCGGCCGAGCCGCAGCGCACGATCACCCAACTGGTCGGCGAGAATCTCGTCCTCGCCGCACAGCCGCGCGCCAGCACCCCGCTCGATCTGGTGGTGGTCGCGGGCGAGATGAGCCAGCGCTACAGCAAAGACTTCATCCTCGGACTCTTCCTCAACGAATTCTCGTTCGGCAACAACAGCTTCGGGGCCGAGGCCGCCGCGCGTTTCTACTTCAACAAAGCCGCTGCCGACCTCAACCTGCCGGAAGCCGCGCTGCTGGCCGCCATCATGGAAAACCCGACCGGCATCGACCCGGTCACCAACCCCGGCATCATCAAGCCGGCCATCGAAAACGTGTTCGCGCGTATGGCAGCCATCGGCTGTCTGGATATTCCCGGCCGCGGGCGCACGTGCGTCAGCGAGGCCGACTTCAACACGCCGCAAGTCGTCCGCCAGAAGGCCAACGTCGAGCTAGAACGCTACGAGCCGCGCGAACTGGTCACGCGCTACCCGCACTTCGTCAATCTCGTCCGCCAGCAGCTTGAGGCCGTCTTCGGCCAAGAGCTTTACCGCCGCGGCTTCACGGTGCGCACGACGCTGGAAAGCACCGCGCAGAACCTCGCCGAGGACTTGCTGCGCGCCCGCCTGCAGGAGTTGAACGGGACCGGCATCACGGTCGGCGCGGTCATGTGGACGGACCCGGCCACCGGCGCAGTGCGCGCGTACGTCGGAAGCCCGAACTACGATGACCCGCTCATTCAGGGCCAGCGCGACTACGCCCGCGAATATTTGCAGCCCGGCGGCGCCATCGCCCCGATCGTGTACGCCACCGCCTTCGAGGGCATCGACCGCAACGGCAACGGCTCGGTCGACTTCGGCGACTACACCACCGCGGGTCATCTGGCTTGGGACGTGCCGGCGCAGTATCCCGGCACTAGCGCACAACCCGCGTTCTCGCCGCAGAACATCAACGGCGCGTACTACGGCCCGATCACCGTGCGCGAGGCGCTCGTCAACCAGCTTGCGCCCGCCACCACGCGCATCTATCAGGAATACGGCGATGCGGCGTTCGTCGCAATGGCCGAGAAGATGGGCATTTCGTTCAACAGCGATGCGGTGTTCGGCTTGCCCACGGCGGTCGGCAATACGCCGGTGCGCTTGCGCGACCTGATGACCGCATACGGCACCATCGCCAACGGCGGCGTGCGCCGGACGGTCTATATCATCGGCGGGATTACCGACAGCGATGGCGTCACGGTCGAACTGCCCGAATTGATCAAGCCGCCGGAAGAACGCGTCCTGCCTGCGCAGATCGCTTTCCTGCTGCAAAACATCCTCAGCGACGACCTATCTCGGTTCACCAATATGTTCCCGCGCAACAGCGCCCTTACGCTGGGAGGGCAGCCCAGCCAGAACTTCGTCGGCGCGGTCGCGTCCACCAATCAGGCGCGCACCAGCCTGTGGACGCTCGGCTTCACGACCAATGCCGTCGTCGGTGTTTGGCTCGGCACGCCGGACAGCAATGTGGTCTTCACCAACCAGACCGGGTTCACGGCTGCGGCCCCGCTATGGAATAGCGTCATGCGCACGATGCTGGCGGGGATCAGCGGCCAGAGTCAGCCACGGCCGTTCCCCGACCCCGGCAACATGTCGGTACTGGCTATCTGCGCGGCGACCGGAACAGTCTACGAGCAGGGCATCTGCCCCGGACCGGGACGCAGCGAATACTTCGCGCAGACGCGTCAACCGCTGCCCGTCGCGCTCGGGCCAGTGGCGCGCGTTACCATCAACAGCTGGACAGGCCTGCGCGTCAGCCAGTACTGCAATGCCCCTGAAGATCAAATTCAGGCGGCTTTCTTGAACAGCAGCGACCCGTTCATCATCGCCTATCTGCAGAGCGCGCAGGGCCAAGCGT
This sequence comes from Candidatus Flexicrinis affinis, assembly GCA_016716525.1. Classification (NCBI taxonomy): domain Bacteria; kingdom Bacillati; phylum Chloroflexota; class Anaerolineae; order Aggregatilineales; family Candidatus Flexifilaceae; genus Candidatus Flexicrinis; species Candidatus Flexicrinis affinis. Next base: position 540,469 of record JADJWE010000009.1, on the reverse strand, counting down.
TCGCCCAGCGTCTGGGCCTGACCGAGGTCACCGCCGCGCCGACCGCCGAATGCGACGTCAACACGCAGGTGCCGACTCTCGTACTGAACGGACCGACGACATCGCCGGTGCAGGGCAGCGTGCAGATCACCGGCCAAGTTGCTGGCACTGCCAACTTCAACCGCTGGCAGCTTGAGGTCTCCGCGCCCGGATCGTCGACATTCGACTTGCTGCCGGGATTCCCAAGGCAGACGCAGGAACCGGTGCCGGGCGCGGTACTGGCGACATGGGATACGATCGGACGGCCCGATGGCGCGTACACGATGCGTCTGATCGCCTTCAGCAACGAGGGCGGCTATATGATCCGCACGCAGACGTTCAACGTCGACAATCCCGATCCAACGCCGACGCCGCAGCCCACGCTGCTCCCAACGCAGTTCCCGACCTTTGCGCCGATCGAGACGTTCCCGCCGGCAGGAACCTTCCCGCCTGCGTTCACGTCTCAGCCCGCCGAACCCGGGTTCACACCGCTGCCGTTCGACCCGGTCGCGACGTCGACGCCGGACCCGTTCTAACCGACGCTCTGACCAGCGGCTCGGCAGCATTCGCGCCCGGTCGCTCGGAGCCATCGGGCAACTTGACGCATCACCTTCGAGATCACGCGCCGCGATGAGTGCCATCGCGGCGCATCGTCTATCGTCATCGCCGGCACATGCCGCGCACGTCAAGGAGAGAGAGCCATGAACGACAGCGATCCCAGAAGCAAAGCCGACGTGCTGGACGCAATCGACCGCGGATGGACCGCGCTCACGACATTCCTTGAGCCACTTACCGAGGAGCAAATGACGGTGCCGACCGATGCCGCCGGATGGACGGTCAAGGATCATCTCGTTCACATCGTGATCTGGCTTCAGACCGTGCCCGCGCTGGTAGAGAGTCGTTCGCTGGCCGCCGCCCTCGAAGTGACCGAGGAGACTTACCGCGAGGGCTACGAAGCCGTCAACACCGAACTCCATCGGCGGTTTCAGCATGTCTCGCTGGACGAAGTGCTTCAGCGACTGCACGATACCCACGAGAGCGCACGTGCGCGCCTTGAGCAGATGGACGATCAGGACTTCTTCAAGCCGTTCAACCACTATCAGCCAACGTCTGCGCGCACCGATCCGGTCGTACGCTGGATCATGGGCGACACGGCGGATCACTACGTCGAACACATCCCGTGGATGCGCGATATCGTCGACAGCTATCCGGGTTGATCGGACGGAATCAGCCGCCTAGCCGGCCGGCATACCATGCCAGCATGGCACGGCTGAACGCACCCAACTCGCCATCCAGTGGCGCAATACCGTCCCACAACATCATGCGCGAACATTCGGCGCTGGGCACGAACGGCTGCACCGCACCGATCGACGCGCCGTAAATGGCGCCGTACACCTCGACGCCACCGCGCGTGACCAGCTTGATACGCAGGAATCCGATACGTTCCAGCGACACGACCACCTGACTGGCCTCTTCCCACAACTCGCGGGCGGCGCAGTCGTCCAGTGTTTCACCGGGTTCAAGGCCGCCGCCGGGGATCTCCCATTGGTTGCGCTCGGCATTGAAGATCAGCAGCGTATGCCGATCGCGTTCGACGATCGTCTGTGTAAACGTGACGGGAATCGCGGGATCGAGCGCAGTATCGACACCGACGATTTCGATGAGTTGGTTGCCTTTGTGGCTGACAACAATCACGAGATTCCTCCGTTTCCCCCTGCCCGGATTATACGGAACGTCGTACGATTCGGATCCAATCTCGCACCAATACCACCCATAAACGGGGCGCCTGCCATGACGGACATCAACACGAAAGCAGCAATACTCGGGCAGATCGACACCCATTGGAACCTCCTGCAGCAGTACCTCGGGCAGCTCACCGACGTCCAACGCGCTCAACGCACCGACGCCGCCGGGTGGACGGTCAAGGACCACGTGATGCACCTCGCTGCGTGGCAGGACAGCCTACCCGCGCTCCTCGACGGCATGTCGCGCCCGCACGTGCTGGGCGTTCCGATCGAGCTGTGGGACGCGGCATGGAGCGGCAGCGACGAAACGGGCTGGGACGCCGTCAACGCAGTCATCCAGCGGCGCTATCGTGATCGCTCATGGGACGACGTGATGACCGCATTTGCGGAAAGCCGGCAGCGTGTCCTCGATCGCCTTACCGCGATGGCCGACGACGACTTGATGCTCCCCTATCGGCACTATCAGCCGGACAGCACGATCGAGGTTCCGGTCGCACACTGGTTCCGCATCGCCACCTACGAGCACTACGAAGAACACCTGCCGTGGATCAAGGCGATTGCCGAGGGGAAGTGATCAGGAGACAGTTGTCAGAGGACAGTGGTCAGTTGTCAGGAATCGGGGTGTCAGCGTATACCAACAACAAGGGTTGTAGGGGCGAGCCGCTGGCTCGCCCGCCTTGCCCGGCCTCACCCCGCGTCAAGGCGCTCCGCCGCCCGTTAGCGATGCACCTCACCCCAAACCCGTCACCCGAGGAGAGGGGCTTTAGGATGCTGCGCGTGTGGTTCTCCCCTCTTCCGGCGTAAAGACCGGGGACATAGGTAACACAGCGTTCGGAGACATGGGTAACACTTTTTGGCAAGGCGGAGCAGCAGCAGTAACCGCGATGTCACGCCTATCGTTCTCCCCTCTCCTCGGGAGAGGGGCCGGGGGTGAGGTCCGTATGAGGGCCCAGGGGTGAGGTTCGCAGGGGAAACGAAGGGGGCGAGGTTCCCTTTCCCCTTCCCCCTTCCCCTTTTCCCTCTCTCTACCCTCGAAGCTGCGCGTCGAACGCCTTCTGCGCCGCTTTGACGATCTTCTTGCGGACCGCCGCTACTTCGGCGTCGGACAGCGTACGGTCTTCGGCCTGATACACGAGGCTGAACGCCAAGCTCTTGTGACCTTGCGGCACGCTGGCCCCGGTGTACACGTCGAACAGCCGCACCGACCGCAGCAGATCGCCGCCGGACTGCTCGATCAGCGCATGCAGATCGCCGGCAGGCACCGAATCGCGCACGATCAGCGCGATGTCCTCGTACACCGGCGGAGTCGTCGGCACCGCCGACGTGCGGTACAGCGCCTGAACGGCCTTTTGGATCCGTTCGAGGTCGAACTCGCCGGCCATAACCGGCACGTCGGCTGGCAGTTCGAAAGCCCGCACCACCAGCGGGTGCAGCTCGCCGAAATGCCCGACTACGTCACCGTCGATCGTGATGGTCGCCGACCGGCCCGGGTGCAGCGACGGTCCGCCCTGCGCCTTGAGCGACCACGCCGGAATGTGCAAGCCGCGCAGCAGTCCCTCTACGACGCCTTTGATGTCGTAGAAATCGGCCGGTGGCGCCTCCTGTCGCGAGAAGTGATCGGGCTGGCGCGGGCCGGCCAGAACGATCGCCAGCCGGCTCGGCTCGTCGGGAAGCTGCTGCCCTTCGATGCGGAAGTAGGCCGACCCGATCTCGAACACCGCCTGATGCGACGTGTGGCGCAAGTTGCTGCGCACGGCATTCAGCATGTTGGGTAGAAGGGAGTGGCGCAGCACCGTCTTGTCGGGCTGAATCGGGTTCGCGATCCGCACGTAGCCGGCGCCATTCGGCACATTCAGTCCAGCATGACCCGACCCGCCCCGCGGGACGAGAAGCGCTTCCGCTTCCGGCGTGGTGAACCGATGCGTGATGTTCTCCTGCAATCCGAGCGCCACCAGTACGTCGCGCACCTGCTCTTCGCGGTCAAGTGACACGTTCGACCACTGCTCGGGCAGCGTCTCGTCCATCAGCGTCGTTGGCAGGTTATCGAGGCCGATAATCCGCGCGATCTCCTCGATCAGGTCGGCTTGGCCGATCACCGAGTCGTCGCTGATGTCGGTGCGGTGATCGGGCACGACCGCGACCAGCGAGTCGGCGCGCAGCGTGACGTCGAACTGCAGCCGCGCGAGGATGTCGGCCGCCTGCTTGATGCTGACCGCCATGCCGGTCAGGCGCTTAATCTCCGTCTCGTACAGCGTGATGGCGATATGCGGCGCCGGCTTGGCGACCACGTCCACCAACCCGCTGCTGACGGTTCCGCCGCCGAGCTGCCGCATCAGTTCGATGCCGCGCCGGACGCCGATCTCCGCCTGTGCTTGATGCACGCCGCGACTGAAGCGGGTGCCAGCTTCAGTGAACACCTTGTGCTGCTGCATCGTGCGCCGGATGTTGATGAAGTACCAGTTGGCCGCTTCGAGCAGCACGTTGGTCGTGCCGTCGCTGATCTCCGTTTCGGCGCCGCCCATGACGCCGGCAAGGCCGAGCACGCCCGCCGTGTCGCAGACGAGTTCGTTGTCGGTCGTCAGCTTGCGCACCTGCCCGTCGAGCGTTTCCAGCGTTTCGCCGGGGCGCGCCCGCCGCGTGATGATCGTCGGGACGGCACCGCCCGCGCGTTCGACCAGCTTGTCGTAGTCGAACGCGTGCAGCGGCTGACCGCTTTCGAACATCACGTAGTTGGTCACGTCGACGATGTTGCTAATCGGACGTTGGCCAATCAGCTTTAGACGCCGCTGCAGCCACTCCGGTGACGGACGAATGGTCGTGCCCATCAGCAGCGCGGCGGTGAAGCGCGGGTTGAGTTCGGCGTCCTCGATCAGGATTTTCACCGATTGGGCGATGTCCGGCCCCGCCATCATCACGTGCGTGCTGGGCGCGCGCAGCGGCTTGTCCAGCAGTGCCGAAATCTCGCGGGCGACGCCGACTACGCTGTAGCAGCGCGCCAAGTTCGGCGTGAGTTCGACTGTGAGCACCACGTCGCCGAACACATCTTGCAGCGGTGTCCCGACCGGCTTGCCAGGGTCTTCATGCATGAGGATCACGCCCTCGTGCTCGTCGCTGATGCCGAGTTCCTTCTCGCTGCACACCATCGATTTGTTATAGATGCCGCGCAGCGGGCGGCCCTTGAGGATCATCCGCTTGGGGGTGTCGCTGTGGCCGTCCCAAACTTCCGCGCCTTCCAGCGCGATGATCGTCCACAGCGGCGCTTGCAGCGGGCCGATGCCCTTGTACTCGAACAGGTTCGGCGCGCCGGTGACGCACTGTTCCGGCTCCGCCGAGCCGTAGTCGACAATCGCCAACACGAGGCGGTCGGCGTCGGGGTGCGGCTTGACTTCGAGGATGCGCGCCAGCTTGATGCGCTCGCGGTCCCACACCAAATGGTCGCTCGGAGGGACCTGAATGCCGGGGATGTGCTGCTGCGGGACGCCGATGTACGTCAGCGTCGCCTCGATGCCGGCCTTCGTCAGGCGGTCGGCCAACACCTCGGCCGGCACGTCGATGTCGACCAGTTCCTTCAGCCATGAAAGTGGTATCTGCATGTCGTCAGCCCCTAGAACTGTTCGAGGAAGCGCGAGTCGTTGGCCCAGAAGTTGCGGATGTCGGTGATGCCGTGCTTGAGCATGGCGATGCGCTCCGGCCCCATACCGAATGCGAAGCCCGACCACTCCGCCGGATCGTAACCGCCGTTGCGCAGCACAACCGGGTGAATCATGCCGCTGCCGGCGATCTCAAGCCAGCCCGTGTACTTGCACACGCTGCACCCTTCGCCGCCGCACAGGAAGCACTCGATGTCGATCTCCATGCTCGGCTCGGTGAACGGGAAGTACGACGCGCGGTAGCGCACTTTGGCGTCCGGCGAGTACATCTTGCGGGCGAACTCGGCCACCGTGCCCTTGAGATCGCTCATGGTGATGTTGCGGCCGACGGCGATGCCTTCGACCTGATAGAACTGTGCCTCGCTGCGGTTGGTAATCTGCTCGAAACGGTAGCACATGCCCGGCAGCACGACACGGATCGGCTTGGTGCCGCCGCCGCCCAGCTCGTGCATCGCGCGGATTTGCCCAGCCGACGTGTGCGTGCGCAGGATGACGTCGGGATCGGTCGTGTAGAACGTGTCCTGCATGTCGCGCGCCGGATGGTGCGGCGGGAAGTTGAGCAGCGTGAAGTTCATGTCGTCGGTTTCGACGTCGCGGCTGCGGTACACGCTGAAGCCCATCTCCGCCCAGATTTCGTTGAAGCGGCGCAGCGTCTGCGTGGACGGGTGAAGCCGCCCCATCGCGGGCTGGCGCCCCGGCAGCGTGACATCCAGCGCCCCGCCTTCCAGATCGGCGGCCATCTCGATGTCCTGTACGAGCAGTTCGCGCGCGGCATACGCCTCGTCGAGCGCCGCCATGACTTCGTTGGCGCGCTTGCCAAACACCGGGCGCTCCTCGGCAGCCAGTCCGCCGATCCCGCGCAGCAGTTGGCTGACCGCGCCCTTTCCTCCGATGTAACGCGACTTCCACGCCGTCAGCGCGGCGCTGTCGCGCACCTCGGCCAGCTCGGCTTGCGCCTGCTGGTGTACCGACTCTAGTTTCTCCAGCATGAACCCTCCTCAATCGAGCGGTTGAAATCGCCGGACGGCGGAGGGAAAACGAAAACGCCCGCCCCGGCCGACGATTCACGTGCAAGCAGGGACGAGCGTGTCATGTGTGTCGCTCGCGGTACCACCCTGATTGGCCGCGGCTTTTGCACCGCGCCCCACTCATTGGCCCCGATAACGGCGGGCAAACCGGGCTTGTCTAGTTGACAGTTATCAGTGGTCAGTCGTCAGTGCCCAACGAACCGGATTAGGCTCTGCCCCGACAACTGATTTCTGACGACTGATAACTCTCGTTCAACGAGCCAGCGATAGGACGGACGGGCCGTCCACTTTGGGGGTGAATTCCGCGCCTGCCTCCGCGACCGCTTTCAGCCTGTGACGGTCGCTCTCTGGCGAGTCAGTGCGCGCGCGGACTGTCCCCCGCAACGCTGTTGGAACCATGATACGGACGCTGAGGTTGTGCTGTCAAGCGGCGAGACGGACTCCGGTGCCCCCAACGCGTGATCGCTTTTGTTGAAACATTCACGTTGGCTCAACGGTGTAACACGTATCATTCAAGACATGCCGGCCCTTAGCGACACGGCACGTTAGGAGTATCGCAATGATCCGAATTCTCATGCGTATCATGTTGGTTATGGCGACTGGGGCACTGCTGGTCGGCATCACCGCCGCACAGGACGACTCGACCGCCGAGATCAGCGTCGTCAAGTCCGTCTCGTCGGATGGCGGCACGACGTGGCACGACGCCCAAATCGCGCCGGGACTGATCGTGTCTGCGGGCGACCCGCTCTCCTACTTGATCCAAATCGCAAACACCGGCGATGAGACTGTCACCGGGCTGTCGTTGGTCGACACGCTGCTGGACGCGTCGACCTGCACGCTGCCCGAATCGCTCGAACCTGACGAGCTGACCGAATGCGTGCTGGGTCCGATCGCCGCCGCGGACGGCCAAACCGTCAACACCGTGCTGGTCACCGCGCAGGCGAATGGAACCACGCTGACCGCGACCGACTCGGCGTATGCGTTCGCTGGCTCCATCGCGCTGGTCCGGATCGAGAAGCTCGTCGGCGTGGGCGGCGCGTGGTTCTCGGCGGACAATGAACCCGGCCTCGCCGTGACTACCGAGTCCGAGGTGCAGTTCCGCATCATCGTCACCAACGACGGGACCGAGACGCTCACCGACATCGTGCTATCCGACAGCATGGTCAGCCTCGAGTCGTGCGTCATCCCTGCCGAACTGCCGCCCGGGTTGAGCTTCGAGTGCGTCGTCGGCCCGATTTCGCCTGAGGACGAAGGCCAGCAGGTGAACATCGCCACCGTAACCGCGATGGCTGGCGACACTCCGGTCACCGCAAGCGACGAGGCGCACTTCGTCGTCTCCGAGGCCGACGACGACATCGTCATCATCATCGAAGGGCCGATCGAGGCCATCGACGGAAACATCATCATCATCTTCGGCATTTCAATTGAACTCGACCCTGACGACCCGATGCTGACGGTGATCCGTATCGGTGACATCGTCCGCATCGACGGCACGTCCGGCGACGGCGGGATCATCATTGCGGTGATCATCATCGTCGTCGATGTCGATATTTACATCGGTGACTTCCCCGACGATGTCTACCGCGACGATGGCGAGTGCGGCAATCCGCCGCCGCCGTGGGCGCCCGCGCATGGCTGGCGCCGCAAGTGTCAGGGCGTGAGCGTCACACCCGGCGCTCTGCCGCCCGGCCTGCGCAAGAAGTTCAAGTAGGACCAGCCAGTTCGCAGTCCCGCGAAGGCGCTCGTATCACACCGAGCGCCTTCGTCGTTTTCCGTCCCTTGCGTCAACGTCACGCACCTCGCTACTGATCGCCGCCCGTGCTCCGACCGCACCTGTGGAGGCTCCCCATTAGCACCCTTCAGATCGTCACGTTGATCGTGGTGACAGCAGCGTATGCGGCAATCGCGGTCGGGAGCGTGCCGCGGCTCGCCATGAATCGCGCCACCATCGCGCTCGTCGCGTCGGTCGTTCTGGTGCTGATCGGGGCCATCAGCGAACAGGATGCGCTAGGCGCGATCGACCTCGGCACCATTCTGCTGCTCGGCGCGATGATGGTCATCAACGTCCATTTGCGGCTGGCGGGGTTCTTCCGTTTCGTGGCAAGCCGGACCCTTCGCCTGGCACGGACTCCGGCCATGCTGCTCGCGCTGGTGATCGGCGCGTCCGGCGTGCTGTCTGCGTTTTTCCTCAACGACCCCATCTGCCTGATGGTCACCCCGCTGGCCATCGACATCGTGCGGCGCTTCGGTCGTCGCCCGCTGCCGTACCTGATCGGCATAGGTGTCGCCGCCAACGTCGGGTCGGTGGCGACCATCACCGGCAACCCGCAAAACGTCATCATCGGGCAGGCCAGCGGCATCGGCTATCTTGACTTCGCCTCCGCGCTTACGCCCGTGGCGCTGGTCGGTCTGGCGATCAGTTGGGCGGTGATCGTCGTGATGTTCCGCGACGAATTCCGCGGGACGCTTGCCGCCGCCGAACTGCCCCCTCCCCGGCCGTATACGCCGCTGCTCAACCGCGTACTGGCGATCGTCGTCCTGCTGTTTGTGCTGTTCCTGATCGGCGTGAGCGTCGTGACCGCCGCCTGCGCCGCAGCGGGCTTGCTACTGATCTCGCGCCTGCGCCCGGCCAAGCTGCTCGCGCTCGACTGGGAACTGCTAGCGTTCTTCGCCGGTCTGTTCGTCGTCACCGGCGCCATAGAGTCGGCCGGACTGGGCGAGGTCGTGTTTGGCGCGCTGCGCCCGCTGATCGAAGGCGGCACAGTCCCGCTGACGCTGACGACCGGCGTATTGAGCAACCTCGTCTCGAACGTGCCGGCGGTGCTGCTGATGCGACCCGAAGTCGCCGCACTGCCCGATGCACGCCACGCGTGGCTCACGCTGGCGATGGCGTCCACGCTGGCCGGCAACCTGACACTGCTCGGCTCTGCGGCGACGCTGATCGTCGCGGAAGTGGCGCGCGGCATGCGCGAATCGTTGGGCTTCATGCCTTTTCTGAGGGTCGGCGTGCCGGTGACGCTGCTGACGATTGCGTTCGGCGTGCTTTGGCTGGAGATCATCCGCTGAGCCCGCATTGGACTGTGACACCGCAGCATGCCGCGTTACACTGGCACGCCTATCAACCCGTGCCATCACCCACTGCGGAGTCCCATGAACGACCTCTTGATCGCCAACGGAAATGTGCTGTCAGTATCGCCTGACGGAAAGCACGCCGACATCCTCTGGCGCCATGACGTGCTCGTGCGCGGCCAGCGCATCGAAGCCGTTCAGCCTGCGCGGATGGCCGACCCGTCCCACTTCCGTACAGTCATCGACGCCACCGGCAAGGTCGTCATGCCGGGGTTCGTCAACTGCCATGCGCACGTGCCGATGGTGCTGTTTCGCGGGCTCGCCGAGGACGTCAGTATCGACCGCTGGTTCAACGAGTTCATCTGGCCATTGGAAAGCAACCTTGTCGCCGAGGACGTGTACTGGGGCATGCTGCTCGGCGCTGCCGAGATGATCCGCGCCGGCATCACGACCGTCGCCGACCACTACTTCCACATGGATCGCGGCGGCGAGGCCATCGATCGGATCGGCATGCGCGGCGTATTGGGTTGGGCGATGTTCGGCAGCCTCGGCCAGCCTGCGCTCGACCAGACCGACACGTTTATCCGCGAGTGGCAAGGCGCGGCCAACGGGCGAATCACGACCATGGTCGCCCCGCACGCGCCGTACACCTGCGACGACGCGTTCCTCGCCGCCTCGGGCCGTATCGCAAAGCGCCACGGCGTGCGGGTCCACATCCATGCCTCCGAAGTCCGTGAACAGACCGAAGCCAGCCTCGCTAAGCGCGGCATCACGCCGATCGAAGTGCTGGAGCAGACCGGCTTACTCGCGGCCGGCACGATCATTGCGCACGCCTGCGGCGTGACGCCGGACGACGTCGAGCGCATGGCCTCCGCCAACGTCGGCGTGGCGACCGCGCCCAAAACGTACCTCAAGCTCGGCATGGATGTCACGCCGGTGCGCGACCTGCGCGCCGTCGGTATTCCAGTCGGGCTGGCAACCGACGGCGTCGTCAGCAACAACACGCTCGACCTGTGGGAAGCGATGCGCCTGACCGCAATGCTTCAGAAAGACCGCGCGCTCGATCCGGAGGTGCTAACCATCCCCGAAGCGCTGGCAATCGCAACGCACGAGTCGGCGAACGTCGTTGGACTCGGAGGGCGCGTCGGCGCGGTGGCCGCCGGCTATCTGGCCGACCTTATCGTGGTCGATACGTCCGGCCTGCATCATCAGCCGCTGCACAGCGTCACGACCAGCCTCGTCTACAGCGCGATGGCGTCCGATGTCGTGCATACCGTCATCGACGGACAAGTGGTGATGCGCGACCGGCAGCTTCTGACCATCGACGTGGACGACGTGATCGCCAACGTCAGCCGCCAGATGCAGCGCCTCGCCCAACGCGTGCCGGGCCAGCGGATTCAGACCTACACTCCGTAGCGATCAGCGCACGAAGCGGTAAACGTGCGTCGCGCCCAGGTCCGCTTCCAGAGTCAGTGACGGCGGCAGCGCGGCCAACATCGGACGTAGCGGTTCCGGCAGCGCGCTGGAAGTTGGGCCGTCGGAGCCGACCTCCACGCCAGTCACGATCAGCAGATCGAGGTCGAAGTCCTCGGCCAATTGCGCCAGCACGTCAGGCGCCGCATACGGCAGCACAACGCCACCGGCCCCGAGCCAGTAGGCGACCTCTGGCGGATCGACCGACGCAACCCGGTCGCCCGGCATCACATACGGCCGGATCGCCTCGATATACGGCGGCGCGTCGCTCGATGCGCGGCGGACGGACAGCGCGGTCATAAAGCCGGCGATCAACAGGATAATCGCGGTGACGGCGACCCAATTCAGCGTACGGCGGCGGGGCCGCCGGCGGCTCAGCCTGCGCGCGAGCGCGTCGACACTGTATGCCGTCAGCGCGGCCCACCACGGGATGAGCGCCGCCGCGCCGTGAAAGAGCCCGCCGCGCGCGCCCGGCCACGCAAACACGAACGTCATCGCGGCGTGCAGCCCCAGCGCGAACAACCCGACCGTGATCAGTAAATGCCGGTTGGCGCGGAACAGCCCCCACAGCATGAACGGCCACAGCAGCAGATTGCCTTGCGCGACCGCAAAAACGCCGAAGTTGATCAGCAGCGGTTCGACCCGCGATTGCAGCAGCGGCCCGATGCCCACGTCGCCGAGGCTTAACGTCCGCCACGGATAGGTGAAGATCTGCGCGTAATCGGTCATATACGCAGTCTGCAACCCGCCCAACGGCAGTGGCGCGCCGACGACATCAAGCATGCGCACGAACCACGGCGCCATCGTCAGCAGGTATCCGACGGCAACCGCCGCGGCAGACACATATCGCCCGCGTGGGGCGCTCAGCGCGGCCAGCACGCCAACGATCGGCAGCAGCAGGCCGTCCGAGCGTGTGAGGTGACCCAACCCGCCCAGCACGCCCGCCGCAGCCCACAGCCACACCCGCCCCCGTTCACGGGCGGCGATCATTGCCGCCAGCGCCAGCCCGCCGAACAACGCGTACGGCGCAAACGTGTCGATCTCGCCCCAGACGTCAACGAACCCGCCGGACAGTATCGCCAGCGCCAGCGCCAGCCACGTCCCGCGCCGCGTCTGTGTGACCCATCCCCCGGCCAGCACCGCGACCAGCAGCGCGCCGGCAAAACACACCGCCATCGGGATCTGCGCGGCGTCCATCGACACGCCAAACACGGCCATCGACACGCCGGAGAGTAGCGCGCTCATCGGCATCCAGTACAGGTGCGACGGAGTCACCGTGGCCGGCAGCACCAGCTCAGGAGGCAGGCCGAGATGCGTCCACAGCGCCATGTCCGTCAGACCGTCGCCTTGGGCGAGGCGCGCCGCCGCGTTGTAGTGATAGTACGAGTCGAGGTACGTCGGCCGCGGCACCAGCATGTACACGATCACGACTGCCGCGATGACAGCGGCCAGAGCCGCGATGAACCAGTCCCTGCGCAAAAACGGATGCGTCATATCCCCCTCCTCATCCGGCACGTAGTGTACCGAACCCGCCGCGATCTGTGTCAGAAATCCATCAGGTTTCCAGGCGCTAACCCAACGTGGTCTGTAACGTGTTGCAAACGAGTCAACGCGCGCTATAGTCTACGGCACGGTACGGGACGAACCGATTTTGCCCGTTCCGCTGAGCAGTCCGATTGGATCAGGAGTGACAGAGCATGCGCATCGTTCGCGTCGTTCTGCTTCTGGCGTTGATTGCGGTATTCGCCGTAGTCCCGCTGAAGGCACAGGGCAAATCGGTTACCGTAAGCTGGCTGCAGGAGCCTGACTCCCTCAGCCCGCTGTATACCTCGATGACATTCGGTTTCTACACGTACCAGCTTTATATTTCCCCCGCGTGGACGTTCGACAAGGATCTGAACGCGTTCCCAGTGCTGGTCACCGAAATGCCATCCGCCGAAAACGGTGGCATCAGCGAGGACGGCACGACCTTCACGCTCAAGCTCAAGGAAGGCTTGACGTGGTCGGATGGCGATCCGCTCGACAGCGCCGACTTCATCTTCACGATCGACATGATCATGAACGATGCCAACGCCGTCAACTCGCGCAACCCGTACGACTTGCTCAACAGCTATTCAGCCCCCGACGCATCTACCGTCGTGCTCGAGTTTGCCGAGCCGTACGCGCCGTGGCAGGCCACGCTGTTCACGTCGGTGCTTCCACAGCACGTGCTTCAGCCGGTGTTCGACGCCGAAGGCACGCTCGACAGTGCCGACTTCAACCGTAACCCGACCGTCAGCAGCGGCCCATTTGTGTTCGAAGAGTGGGCGGTCGGCTCGTTTATGCGCTTTGCCGCCAACGAGAGCTTCGCGCTCGGCCGCCCCATCCTCGACACGATGGTCGTCACTTTCGTCCCTGACGACGTGACGTACGTCGCTGGCTTGGTCGCAGGCGATGCCGACGTTGGCACATTCGTCGCCTTTAGTGACGTGCCGGTGCTCGAAGAAGCCGGCCTGAACGTCGAAATCCTGCCGTCCGGCTACAACGAAGGCTGGTATCTGAACATGAGCGCCGAGCGCGGCCATCCTGCGCTTCAGGACGTGCGCGTGCGTCAGGCGCTGGCGCTGGGCTTCGACCGCTTCAGCTTCAACGAAGACCTGAACTACGGCGCGACGTTCGTTCCGTCCGGCTTCTGGGAAAACACCCCGTACGACAACCCGGACATCGAGCCGTGGCCGTACGATCCGGAAGCGGCGGCGGCCCTGCTTGATGACGCAGGCTGGGTCGACAGCAACGGCGACGGCACGCGTGACAAGGACGGCGTCGAGTTGGTGCTGCGCTTTATCACTAACACCCGCGGCATCCGCATGGACTTGCAGGCGCTGGCTCAGCAGCAACTTTTGCAGATCGGCGTCGGCACCGAGCTGATCAACTACCCGAGCGACGTTTACTTCAACGACTACGCCAGCGGCGGCCCGATCAGCACTGGCGAATACGACATTGCCGAGCTGTCGACCAATCCGGCCTTCCCTGACCCGGATACGTCGCGGTGGCTGTGCTCGGAAATCCCCAGCGACGAGAACCCGACCGGCAGCAACGACAACTACTACTGCAACGAGGAACTCGACGCGCTGTTCCGCCAGCAGGCCGCTACGACCGACACGGCCGCGCGTGTCGACCTGTTCCATCAGATCGACCAGATCATGCACGACGAAGTGATCTGGATCGGCATCTGGCACGACGCCGACGTGTGGATCCACAACCCGCGCCTGCTGAACGCCGAAATCAACGCCGCGTACCCGTTCTGGAACGCCCACAACTGGGATATCGCCGGCTAATCGTCCAACCCGCGGCATGCGCCCATGAGTATCGTTCATGGGCGCATGCGCGGACCAAAGCCGGCACCTCGCCGGATCTGAGGCGAACGTACCGAGGAAGAGTCGCCATGGCCCGATACTTACTGCGGCGCGTCTTGCAGGCTGTCCCCCTGTTGTTCATCATCAGCATGCTGCTGTTCGTGATCATGCAGGGCACCGGCGACCCGCTGGCGACCCTCGGCGGACGCCAACCGACCCGTGCGGCAGACCGCGAACGACTCGCCCGCCAGCTCGGGCTGGATCAGCCGGTGCTGGTCCAGTACGTCTACTGGCTGATCGGCAACGATTGGGTGCTGGTCGACCCGGAGACCGGCCGCTACGGCACGCGCAAGGGCGTCATCCGCGGCGACTTCGGGGAGTCGATCACGCGCCGCCAGCCTGTGACGACGGTGGTAGGCGAACGGGTCGGCGATACGCTGCTGCTGACCGGCACGGCGCAGGTCATCATCATCGTCGCGTCGCTGGCGCTCGGCATGTACTCGGCGCTCCGTAAATACACCTTATTCGATCAGTTCTTCACCGCCGTCAGCTTCGTGTTGTATTCCTTCCCGGTCTTCTTGATGGCCTACGTGCTGATCTACATCTTCTCGATCGGCTTCCGAAGTGCCGGCTTACCCTATCTGCCCACCAGCGGAATCTTTGACCCGGCCGTCGGGCGCACCACCGAGCAGGTGTTGTGGCACTTGATCCTGCCGGTCACGACGATTGCGCTCATCAGCATCGCCGCGTACAGCCGTTATATCCGCTCGACCATGCTCGAAGTCATCAACAGCGATTACATCCGCACCGCGCGCAGCAAGGGCTTGAGCGAACGGCGCACGGTGCTCGTCCACGCCTTCAAGAACGCCTCGCTGCCGCTGGTCACACTAATCGGTCTGGATATTCCATTTCTGCTGGGGGGCGCGGTCGTCACTGAGACGATCTTCGCGTGGCCGGGGCTGGGTCAATTGTTCATCCAGCAGATCGAACGAAAGGACTATCCGGTGCTCATGGGGCTGTTGATGATGATCTCGATCGCGGTCGTCGTATTCCAGATCATCACCGACGTGGTCTATACGCTGCTCGACCCGCGCATCCGGTACTCGTAGGGGCAGGTCATGAGCGCAGCAAAACCGGTCACACTGTCGTCGGAACGGGGCGAGCGCAAGGCCAGCGAGAACCGCGCCCTGCGGCGCTTCTTCGCGCACCGCGGCGCGGTTGTCGGGGCCATTCTCCTCACGTTGATCCTGTTGTACGTCACCATCGGATCGCTGATCTTCAGCGAGGCCGACGCCAACTTCGCGGACTCCGGGCGACGCTTGCAGCCCCCGTCCGCCGAACACATCTTCGGCACCGATAACATCGGCCGCGACGTGTTCGCGCGCACCATCTACGGCGGCCAAATCTCGCTGATGATCGGCCTGCTGGCCGTCACTGTGTCGGTGACGATCGGCGTGACGATCGGAGTCGTGACCGGCTACTACGGCGGGATCGTGGATTCGATCCTCATGCGCATCACCGAGGCCATGCTGAGCATCCCGACCCTGCTCCTGCTGCTGCTGATCGCGAACGTGTTCGGCTCGAGATTCCCGTCCGTGCAGCTCTTCGGGCGCACGTTCAGCGGCAGCGTGGTCGTCATCATTCTGATCATCGGACTCACAAGCTGGATGTATCTAGCACGCATCGTGCGCTCGCTCGTGCTGTCGCTCAAGGAGACCGAGTACATCGTCGCGGCTCGAGCGATCGGTGCGCGCGACGTTCGGATCATCGCAAACCACCTGCTGCCCAATATCCTCGCCCCGGTGATCGTCACGGCAACGCTCGGTATCGCGGGCGCGATCTTACAGGAAAGCTATATCAGCTTCCTCGGCGTCGGCGTCGGCCCCCCGACCGCGACGTGGGGCAACATCCTCGACGGGTCGCGCCAGTTCTTCGACCGCGCGCCGTGGTTGTGGGTCGCCCCCGGCACGCTGATCGTGCTGACCGTCATGAGCATCAACTTCCTCGGCGACGGCCTGCGCGACGCGCTCGACCCACGCTCCGATAAAACGGCGTAGTCTTTAGTCCTGAACAGTTCGGTGCTGAAGCGCCCTATTCAGGGCGATAACCGTTTCCAGTGACCTTCGGAGACGACCTCGACAGTCCCGTCAACCACCTTGAGGGCGGTCTCGTCGTCCATCGCGTAGCTCGGCACCTGCATCCCGGCGGCCCACTTTTCTGCGTGGGCCATCGTGTTGTAAGGCAGCATCACGTGATCTAGGTGCGGAAACATCGCGAAGTCGACCAGTCCCAGCGTTTCGTCGCCGCCGGAGGGCGGCGTCCAGCCGACGAAGTGGTCTCCAATACGGGGCGCCATCACCATGCTTCCGGCGCTTAGCGCCACGTAGACGGCAGACAGCGACGGCAGGACATCAGCCAGCCCCGACTGTCGCATCCAGTAGCACAGGTACAAGGGGTCGCCGCCATTCACCAGCAGGACGTCGGCTTTTTGAACCGGCGGAAGCCAGATCGCCCGGTCGAGGCTGGGCAGCGCGGTCAATTCCAACACGCCCACCGACTTCCAACCCAGTTCCGTCATGGGCGTTTGGGAGCCTTCGCCGGTGATGAAACTCCATGCGAGGGCAGGACCGTTGGGCAAGGCGTAACTCGCGGTGGTAATGCACAGCGCGCTGCACTCGGCTATCGGTTTGCCCAGCAGTTCGACCAGTGCGTTGTGGATGCTGGCGTTTCGGACGCCGGCAGACGTCAGCAGCATTTTCATACATGTACTCCAAGACTCGTTGTCGCGCATCGCGAATAGCGGTCGCGCCTGTGTGCGAAAGGCATCTCCCGCCACACCAAAAACGACCCGGCGTGTCACCGGGTCGTCTTTGTCGATATGAGATTTTCGGCGGCTAGCTGGCGATCGGGATCACCAGATTGCCGGGGTTACGCACCGCTCCGTCCGACGTGCGCAGCCAACCGCGTACCAACGTGCCGCCGCAGTCGGCGATTACGCGCACCATGCTCACGTCACCATTGCGCCCGACGATCTCGTATTCGAGGTTGCCGGGGATCGTGCACAGCGCCGGCGAACCCACCGACGGGCTGAGCAGCAGGCTCTGCGAGCTGTACAGGAAGAAACGCGGCAGCGCGATTTCACCGGCGGGGATCACCACCGGCACGTCGGTCAGGTCAAGGCGTGCGATGAGGAAATCGCTGATCGCCCAGCCGACCAAGTCGCCAGCCTGTACGTACCACCACGAGAAGTCGTCATTGCGGCCCAGCGCGATCAGCTTGTCGCCGCCGCGCACGCGCCCGACGATGGTGAATTCGGGGCCGTCACCGCTGCGCAGGTTAAGGTAGCTGGTATTGACGACGAGATACCCGGGCTGGCCGGCTATCGCGGAGTCGCTGTTGACGTCGCTGGGCGGCAGCACGTTGACCGGCACGCTTGGCGATGCCGGGCCGGTCGCAACCGACTCGACGGCTGTGCCGGTGGGCAGGCTCGGGCAGCTTCCCGCGGCGGTGTAAACGACCTGCTCACCCACACCGTTACCCGCGGCGCTCACCAACGATACGACGATCGGATTGGCGGCCGGGGTCGCGGTGAAGTTCGTCGCGAGGCCGTTCGGAAAGCTGATGGTGGAACCAACGTAGAACGACTCGACCGGCCCGCTGTAGATGGTCGTGCCGTTGCCGTCACTGGCGACGAACGAGAACCGTTCGCGGCCCGCGCCGGTGTTATCACGATCGAGCGTAATGGATCCGCCCTGCGTCGTGAACCCGGTGCACGTCACGGTCAAGCTGAGATTGTTGCGATCTGCGGCCGCTACCGGCAAAGCCAGCAGCACGGCCAATAAAAGCGTAACGATCAATGTGGCGCGGCGCGTCATAGTCCCCCCATAAGAGTTAGTAACAAGTTCGCGCGTTACCTAAACTATGGGGGCAAAACGGGAAAAATGCAAATACCAGCCCGTCAACTCTTCCCGAACACTTCGACGTTAGCGCCGTAGACGCCGGTGTCGCCGCTGCACAGGAACGCACACGCCTCCGCCAACTGCGCCGTGGTGACCCACTTGGCGGGGTCCGCGTTCGGCATGGCTTCGCGGTTGGCCGGGGTATCTATCGTACTGGGCGACACACCGTTGACGCGGATGTCGAAATCTTTGAGTTCGGCGGCCATGGCCTCCATGACGCGGGTCGCGGCGGCTTTGCTGGCGGTATAGGCGGCCATGTTCTTGGCGCCCTTCTGCCCGGCGCGCGCGAGGATAAACACGATGCTGCCGCCTTCGCCGCGGTCGAGCATGTGACGCGCCACTGCCCCACCGACCAGATACAGCGGCCGAACGTTCAGGTTGAACATGCTGTCAAGCACGTCGAGCGATTCTTCGTGAACCGGTTTGCCGGCGGCAAATCCGCCGACGGTGTGCACCAGCGCGTCGATGCGGCCAAAGCGGTCCAGCACTGCGTCGATCACCGCCTGCACGCCCTCGGGCGTGGACAGGTCGCCGGCGAAACCCGCGTGCGACTCGGCGCCGCCGGGCAGCGCCGACGCGATCTGGTTAACGCGGTCGGCCTGCAAGTCGACCAGCGCCAACTGCGCGCCGTGGCCGGAAAACACCGCCGCCACGCCACGGCCGAGGTTTCCGCTGCCGCCCGTCACCATGACGACCTTACCGTTGAGAGCCATCGTCCATCCTCCCCTGAATACGTTACGCGTGCTATGGACGCCACACCGGAAACAGCGCGTCGCCGTCGCGGGTCAGCACCTGTGCCGACTCGCGCATCGGCTCGCCGTCGTCCGAAATGTCCATGACCACAATGCGCCACTCGTCATCCTGACGCCGCATCACCGCGACCTGCTTACCGTCGGCGGAGTACGTCGGGTCGGCCTCCAGCCCGTCAACCAGTGCCAGCAGTTCCACGGCATCGTCGCCGCGGCCCGCCACTGCGTCGGCAACGTCGATCGCATACAGCGTGAGGCTGCCGTCGCTCAATAAGCCATCCCGTTCGCTGACGAACAGCAGCCGATCGCCGTCGAGCGTCCACACCGGGTAGATGTCGTCGGCCGCGTTCGTCGTGACCTGTACGAGGTCCGACCCGTCCGGGCGCACGACGTAGATGTCCTCGTTGCCGGTGCGGTCGCTGGCGAATGCGATCCACTGCCCGTCGGGCGACCAACTGTGGAACCAGTCGCGCGCGCCGGTCGAAGTGATTCGCACCGGCGAATCCGTGTCGCTGACAGGGTCGGTATCCACGTACAGCTCAAGGTTGAGGTCGCGCAGCGACGCCCACACCAGCGCAGATCCGCCGGGCGCAAAGGCCGGGTCCCAATCGAGGCGCCCCTCGAAGAACAGAGTCGTCACTGCGCTGAGGATATCGAGCGTGCGCAGCCCCGATCCGTCTGGTTGGACCTGAGTCGGGCCGAGCGCATCGTCAGTCAGCCGGTTGGACAGGAAGTTGATCCGCTCGCTGGCGAAGTCGAAGCTGGCGAAGTAGTCGTGAAAGCCGTCTTCCGGCGTGACGAGGCGTGCGGCGCCGTCCGGCTCGATCATGCCGATATCCCATGTTCCGCCCTGATTCGTCGTGAATGCGAGCGCGCCCGAGGGTTGGGCAAGCTGAACGGGCGGCGTGCTCAGCCGAGCGACGATCAGCGCAACCAGTACGATCAGTACGAGTAAAGGGAACGCGACCAGAATGCGGCGGCGGCGCACCGGCTAGACAGCCTCGCCCCTAGCTTGAGCGCGGCGCGCAAGAAAATCGCGGATAAAGTCACCGCGATCGCTGGCGACCAGCACGCCGGCAAGGCGAGAGATCGGCAGCTCGCCCCACTGGTTGAGAAGCTGCACGACCTGATCGTTCAGCACGTCGAGCACCAATTCCCAACTGACGTCCGGCGGCAGATACAGCTCGAGCATGTCCCGCAAGGCATTGACGTACTGCATCAACGGCTCGGCCGTGCTGAAGATCATCGTAGTCGGCAGCTCGGAACGGGCGACGGCGTAGAAATGGCGCGACAGCATGCGCGTTCCGTTTTCGAGGCCGAACAGGTCGCTGGCGGTCAGCGGCATGCGCACCGCGGACGGCGGTTGTTGGGTCAAGATGATCACCGCGCGGCGCAGCAGCGAGCGCAGTTCCGGCATGGTCTGCACGCTGTGGGTCGTCGCCATCAGCACGCCATTGGGCTTGAGCACACGACGGATTTCGACCAGCGCGCCGTCGATATCCGCGACGTGATACAGCATATGGTTGGCCATCACGACGTCGAACGACGCGGTCGCGTACGGGAGCTTCACCGCATCGCCGACCGCCAACTGGCTGTGTTGAGCCGGGTGGCTCGACAGCGTGCCGGCGTGCAGATCGACCCCATGGTACGATCCGTCCGGAATCCGCGGCATCAGCTTGTCGTAGAACTGCCCATAGCCGCAGCCGACATCCAATACAGACTCGTCCCCCTGCCAGCGGATACTGCTCAGCGCCCAAGAGACGAAGTCGATCCGTGGAACAGCGTACTTCTCACGCGTTTCTACGATATCTCGATTGAGTTTGTCTGACGCGTACTGCCGCTTGAGTCGGTTGGGGTCAAGTAGGCTCGTCATGCGTGTAGGTTTCAGCAGTCGATCGCACGGTACTGCTCAATACTATACTTCACATTTGCTTAACGCGCGCCACGATGTGCCGAATTCACCCGTTCTTATGCGCCGTACAGGGCGCGGTAGATGGTGAAGAACGTGTAGATTCGCTGGACGTACAGCCGCGTGCTGCCAATGGCGATGGCGTTGATGAACGCGTCGTCGCCCGGTCCGGCGGCCTCGCGCCATGCAATTGCACGTCCGGGGCCGGCGTTGTAACCCGCCAGCGCCGCTACGGCGTCCTGTCCAAAGCGGTCAAGCTGCTCGTCGAGATAGGCCGCACCGAACGCGATGCCGGCTTGCGGCTGGAACAGGTCGCTGTGCTCGTAGTCAGGCCACGCCAGCAGCCCAGCGATGTAGTCGCCGGTGCCGGGGATGACCTGTGTCAGGCCTTTTTCGCCCGCGGCCGCCGTCGCAGTCGTGTCGAACAGGCTCTCGTGCCGGATTAGCGCGAACAGCAGCAGCGGGTTGAACTCGCGCTCGGTGGCCTGCTGGACGACGAGATCGGCATACGGCACCGGAAAACGCAAGCGCGCAATCGACGGCGGCACGTCGAGCGTCCCGACACCTGCCGCGGCGATCAAATTCGCGGCCGCCTGCTGCGAGGGGTAGTACACGCCCATCTCGCTGAGCGCCAACGCCAGCGCATAGCTGGTCGCGAGATCGTCCTTCATGGCCTCCAGCAGGTCGAGGATCTCCGCTTCTGCGGCCTCGAACAAGCCGAGGTCCCACAACGCCTGCCCCCGCGTCCAGCGCGGGTCGTTGGCGACGGTCTGCGGCAGTTCGCCGACCACCGTTTCCGGCGGGACGCTCGGCTGCGCCATCAGCCATGCGCCGGCCTCGGCGATGCTGGCCGGGTCGGTAGCGGTCACAAGCTGCACGTTCGCCGGCGGATCGAACATCGGACGTCCGTCGAGTGCATCGCGGGCGCGCGCGGCAAAATAGCTGTCGCTGTCCGCCGCGACCGCCTGCGCGAACGCGTCACGGGCGACATCCGGCGCATTGCGCGCTTCCGCAAGCTGGCCGACCTGATACAAGGCTTCCGCGCGGGTCGCCTTGGTCGACACGTTGGCAAGCTGACGGTACAACTGCTCGGCAGACCCCGTGTCCCCGTTAGCACGCGCTGCCGCTGCGGCAATCCCCAGCCCACTGACAGCCTGCGCGCTGTCAGGATAGCGCTCGGCAAGCCGGACGAAGACGTCCTGCGCTTCGGCAAACTGCGCCGCTTCGTTGTGCAGGAAGCCCGCCCGCCACAGGGCCTCGGCAGCCGTTTCCGCGAGGTTCGGGTAGGTCTCCGCAATCGACAGGTACTGCCGGATCGCTTCCGGGATGTCGCCAGCGAGAAAATCGGTCCGGCCCAGTTCCAGCACGGCATCCCCGAACAATGCGTTGGTCGGGTACTGCTCGACGATCGTGCGGAAGGCGACGCGTGCTGCAGCGCTGTTCCCAGCCGCGCGGTATGCCCGGCCGAGGAACAGGTGCAGTTCGGCGGGAATCTGATCGAGCGTCACCGATGTTGTGTACTCGTTGAACGCCTCGATGGCCGCCGCGTAGTTCTCGGCGTAGTAGTAGACCTTGCCGCGCGTATAGGCGTTCACGCTCACGCCGTTTTCGATCAGCGCGGCCAGCGCCGGGCCGGCGTGCGCAGGCACGTCCGTATAGGTATCGACGATACGCTGATAGCGCACAGTCGCCCCCGCGACATCGCCGCTTGCGCGCAAAGCGTCACCGGCTTCGCGCTCGATGAAGGCGCGGTAGGCGTGGTTCTGCGCGTCGGCGAGGATTGCGTCATAGCTGGCAACGGCTTGCGCCGGCTGACCTGCCGCGCGGTAAATCTGCGCCGCTCGTTCGCGCAGCGCCGCCAATGGCACGCGGGCGCGCAAGGCGGCGACCGCCGCGTCGTAGCTGGCCAGCGCGTCGGACGTCATGTCGAGCGCGAAGAACGCATCGCCGATGCGTTCGTGGACGTAGCTGTCGATCACACCCGGGCGCAGGCGCAGAAACTGCCGGTAGTCGTTGATGGCGGTCGTCCAGCGGCCCACGCCGAGGTTCGCCTCGCCACGCAGGAAGTACGAGTCGGCAGAGCGCGGGTCGTCCGGGTTCAGCGTCAGCCACGAGTTGAGCGCGGTCAGCGCGCCGCCGAAATCCCCTTCGCGCAGCGCGATCTTGGCGTATCCCGCCGACGCTTCCGGCGCAACGGTGAACAGCGCGCTGTAGCGCTGCCGGGCGCGGTCGTAGAAACCGTCGTGCGCGTCACGGTCGGCGGCGGCGAGCGCGGCCGACGGATCGGTGATGGGGGTCGCCGCGGGCGTGGGCGGTACGGTCGGCTGAAGCTGCGCGGCCGAGGCGACCGTCGGCGGCGGAACCGACGTGATCGGCGCGCTGCTGTTTGAGGCATCGGCCGGCGCCGTGTTGGTGATCACGACATACGTGACCGGCACGTCCTCGGCGGCGCCAAGCGTGCACGCGGCCAAGCTCAGCGCCGCGAGTGTCATCCACAGGAATCGGAGATACGTCTTCATGCCGCGATTATCGGCGGAGCGTACCGCAAGCGTCAACCGTTCCCGGCCTACGGTCAACCATCGGTCGTCAGGACGTCGAGCGCCTGCCGCACCTCGTCGCCCCAGTTGAACGCCAGCGAACGCTGATACGCAGCAGCGGCGAAGCGTTCGGCCAACTGCGGGTCGTCCAGAATGCGCTGGATGGCCGCGGCCAGCGCGCGTGGATCGGAATGAGGCACCAGCAGCCCATCGACCTCGTCGCGGACGACCTCGGGATTGCCGCCGACGTTCGACGCGACCGACGGCGTGCCGACGCTCAACGCTTCGAGCAGTGTGTGACTCAAGCCTTCGATTACGCTCGACAGCACGTACACGTCGCCGGCCCGCATGTATTCCAGCACGCGGTCGTGGGGCTGCGCGCCGACGAAAGTCACGCGCCCCGCCGGCGCTATGCGCTCCAGTTCGGCCAACTGCGGCCCCTCGCCGACGACGACCAGCACGACATCCGCCGGCAGGTGCGCCAGCGCCTCGATCGCGGTATGTACGCCTTTGATCGGAGTCAAGCGGGCGACGCTTACGAGCAGGCGACTGTCGGTGGGCAAGCCGAGCTTGGCGCGCAGGCCAGCGCGATCGGCGGTGTGCAGGTCGCTTTCCGGCACGGCGTTGTAGATCACGCGGACGCGCTCTTGCGGAACGCCCCACCCGGCGATGACGCGCGCAAGATGCTGGCTCGGCGTGATGATCCGGTCGGCGCGGCGCACGCACCACAAGTAGTAGGCGCGCATGATGCGCAGTGGCGGTGCGTGGCGGGCGGTCTGAAACTCGACCTGATCGAGCGTAGTCAAGCCGCGCCGGCGCGCCATCTCCCACGACCAGTCCCCGACGATCTTCATCACGGTCCGACGCGGAAGGCGGCCCAGCAGCGGAGTCAGCAGCACGGCGAACCCGACGACGAATACCGTGTCCGCGTCGCGGGCGATCGCCCGCGCAGATCGGGCATAGCGAAAAACGCGGCGCACGAAGCCTGCCGACCGCGAAATCCGCGTCACGGGATAGCCGCGCGCGGCATCGCCGGGCTGTGGCTCGCCGAACGTCACCAGCGCCACGTCATGGCCCGCCGCTTGGGCTTCAGGCAGGAAGTAATGCAGAAACGTCGACAGTCCGCCGGGTTCCGGGTAGAAGCCACCGGTCAGGATCGCGAAGCGCATGACGGGTTACTTGGCCGGGCTGAACCGGATATTGAGAATATCGCCGTCTTTGACGACGTAGTCCTTGCCCTCAAGCCGGAATTTGCCAGCGGCCTTGATGGCGGCTTCGCTGCCTGCCGCGATCAGGTCGGTGTAGGACATCACCTCGGCGCGGATGAACCCGCGCTGCAAGTCGGTGTGGATTGTGCCGGCAGCTTCCGGCGCCGTCGCGCCGACGGCCACCGACCACGCCCGCACTTCGTCTTCGCCCACCGTGAAGAACGACTGGATGTGCATCAGTTCGTAGCTCAGGCGGATCACCTTGGCGGCGCTGCGCTCGGTGATGCCGAACTCGGCCATGAACATCTCCGCGCCTTCGGCGTCAAGCTGCGCGATCTCCGCTTCGAGCTTGCCTTGCAGCACGGTCGCAAAGGCGTTCTTGTGCGGGTAGTCGAGCAGTGACGGATCGACCTGCTGGCCGTCGCTGGCGTTGAACACCAAGATGACCGGCTTGAGCGAGAGGAATCCGTAGCCACGCAGCGACTTGACCTCGTCGGCGGTCAAATCGAGGTCGCGCAGCGGAGTCTCTTCCTCCAGCGCGGCCTTGAGCCGGTTCATCAGCTCGATCTGTGGACCGACCTCGCCCTCGGCCTTCTTGCCTTTGATGCGCAGCTCGTCGTTCAGCTTCTGCAAGCGGTTCTCGACGCTAATCAGGTCGCTGATGATGAACTCGCCGTCGATAATGCTCAGGTCGCGCTGCTGGTCGACCGTCTCGTAGGGGTGCGGCACACTGGCCGACTCGAACGCACGGATGACGTGCACCAACCCGTCCACCTGCTGCAGCTCGTTGCGGAACTGCCCTTTCAAGCCGCCTTCCGAGATGCCTTTATCCATGCCGGCGATATCGGCAAACGTAATCGTCGCATAGATCGTCTTCTTCGGGTTGTACATCGCGGTCAGCTTGTCAATGCGCACATCAGGCACGTTGACGACGGCCGTGTGCACTTCGAATTGGCCGCTGCTGACGGCGGCGGTCTCGAGATTCTGGCCGGTGAGCGCGTTGAAGATCGTGGTCTTGCCGCTGTTCGGCAGGCCGATGATGCCCAGTCGCATGAGTCATCCTGTACGTGGCTGGTCGAATTGCGGCAAGTGTAGCAGACGACGAGCGAGTTATCAGGAGACAGTTTGCCGCTGTTGACGCCCGTTGTGCGCCGCCTACAGTTGTCGAGATTGCCTGAAAACTGATAAACGAGCCGTGCAACGAGACCGCGTCTGGGCAATAATGACCAACATTCGATTGCTGTAACAATCCGAAGTGGTTTTACACGGATTTAACCGAGTTGCACTATACTTTTGGAGTGATAGTGCTACTCTGAGGATTAGATTTCGTCACTTTTGACAATTGAGAAATTCTGCACAACCCAATACTGTTGAGTCAATAAGCGCATTCTCCACATTCAATTCGTTCAGTTTGCCGGTGGGCGGGCCGAGAGCCGTCCGACTGGCACATGCGTTTTTTGGATTATGATTTATGGCTGCCTACCTGATTGTCGATTTAGATCGCCTCCTCAAGCAGTTCAAAGACCGAAGCTTCAACGTCGATCTGCAAGAGATGGCGGTTGCCATGCGCGGGCGCGCCGCGCTCGCCGCGGGGGTGCCGTCCGAGCAGCTCCGCGCGATTGCCGCTGCCGACTGGGAAGAACACCGCCGGCGCGACGACACGCTGCTCGAGCAAGTGTTTCGCAACGCGCGCTTCGAGCTGTTCGACGTTCCGGCGCACGACCAGTTGGTCGACGCGCTGCAAATGCACTACTTCGCCTTCGACAGCGAACCCGTCACCGAGCTGATCCTCGTCACCGTCGGCAACGAACTGATGCAGCTCTCGCGACGCGTCAAGATGACGCGCAGCGCCCGCACGCGCCTGTGGGGCCTCGACAACGTCCTCACCGAGGAAGACATCGAGGACGGCGCGATCTTTCAGGACTTGGGCGAACTGCTCGGCATCGAAAGCCGCAACGTCGCGCTGTACATCGATTTCGAGAACATCGCCATCAGCCTGTCGCAGCAGTCGTTTCTGGTCAACCTCGATCGGCTGATTGCGGCGTTTGTTCGGCAGGCCCGGGCGCACGGCAACGTGACCAAGATGGCCGCCTACGCCCCATGGGGCAACCGCGGTGCGCTGCCGCCGCTGGTCGATACCGCCGGCAACGATGTCACGCCGGAAGCCCAAAGCCGCTTGGCCTTCGCCAACATCGACCCGGTATATCACCTGCCCGGCAAGAACAGCGCCGACGTCAAGATTGCCAACGACGTCCTCACCCACTCCACCAGTGCCGAGGCCGCCGACGTGTACATCATGGCGACCGGCGACCGCGACTTCAACGAGGTCGTCAACACACTTGCCAGCCGGGGCAAATCGGTGCTCATCTGGGGTGTGCACGGCGCGCTCAGCCGCCAGTTGAGCGCCAACCCGAACCTGCTGGTCGAGTACATCGACGAGTTCACCAACCTTGAAACCTACGCCAGTCGCGCGGTGGCGGCGGCCGTGCCGGAAGAACCGGTCGAGACGTTCGCGCCGTCGCAGTGGTCAAGCTTGATCGTACAGTTCGACCGCCTGACTGCAGGCACGACGCAGCGCACCGTCAAGGATCGCGCGCTGCTCGATCAACTGCTGGCGACCAACGCCGTCCTAACCGACCAGCGCGGCGAGGACCTGATCGCACAGGCCATCTCTCTGGGGATCCTCCGTCAGGTCGATACGACCGGCACGCTGGCGCTCAACGACAGCCACCCGATCGTCGACAAGACGCGCCTGATCCGAGACCGTGTCACACTGCGCGTGGCCAACACGCTGCAGACCCGGAGCTGGAACTACGTCAACTACGGGTTCCTGCTCAAGGGGCTGGCGATGGATCGCGAGCTGGAGCGCCCCGGTCTGAACCGTGACGATCAGTGGCGATCCCACTGGATCGACTTCCTCGTTCGCGAGGGGCTGCTGGTACGCGAGTTGACGCCGCACCACCTCAACCCCGAAGACCTCGTGCCGGTGATTCGTATGCCGACACCGATCTCGCGTGCATCAACAGAGGACTACTCCACTCCTTCTCGGCCGATGGACACCGATATGCAAGAGGGCGACCCTTCGTCACGCTCTACGCCGGTACCGCTTGAACTCAACCTGCGCGAGCTGACCGCCGAAAGCCCCGGCACGGCATCGATGCTGCGGCGGATCATCGTGAGCGTTGAGCAGTTTACCAGTTACCGCCGCTTCGAGTGGTGTCCGCTGGGCAGTCTGCATCAGCGCCTGCGGCCCTACGATATCGGCATGACCTTCCAGAGCGCGGTCGAGTACCTCATCTATCATGAGGCTGTCGTGGTCGCGGAGTATCCGAACCCGCAGAGCCTCTACAATACCAAAGGGATTTCGCTGGTCACTGACTCCGAACTGGTCACGACCGTATTGGCAGAGCGCGATGCGTTTATTCGGCTTCTGTTGGCGCTCTATCGCCGTGACGTGTTAATCTCAGTATCGGCCGCCCGCGAAGCTGCGCAGATGTGGGATCACGAACTGTGGTTCTCGATCATGGAGCGCGAAAACGTGTTGAACGCGCTCAATGGACGTCCCGGGTTCTACAGTCTGTTTCGCACACATCACACCGTGGCTCAGGTCGCGTCGCTCATGGGTGACACGGGCGACCCGGACTCTCAGGACGACGGGCGTCAGGCAGACGGAGACTCATAAACGGGAGTTCCGGACTAGAATATTCAGGAAACGTCACGAGTGGATTTGCAGCAGATGACGCCGACAGAAAGGGATACGGACTTCTTGGCCGAGGTAGCACGCCTCGCGTCGGAGCCTGTAACCGAGCGTGCAATCGAGGGCATCCTCGACTTGCTGCTGCATGACTTCGGGCTGCTGTTTGCCAGCGTCAAGTCGGAAGGCCAGGAGACGTGGCAAGCAGGCACCGACCCCGGCTCTGGCCCGTCGCGCACAATCTCGCTCAACCATCGCGGCCGCCCGCTGGGAAGCCTCGCGCTGCGCTTCGCCGAAGACAGCACGGACGAACGCGAAGACCACCCGATTCTCGACGTCACTGCGCGTTTGCTCGGCAGCCTGCTGCGCGACCGCGAGTTGGATCTCGCCGAACGCGAGGTCGAAGCTTACCGCGATCGTATGCTGCGGCTCGTCACGCATGATTTGCGGACGCCGTTAGCGCAAATCATCGGCTATGCCCACTTGATGCAAATGGACGTGGCCGAAAACGCCATGCTCTTGCGATTCGTCAACGGCATCATCAACGCCACCAGCTCGATGGACAAGCTGCTCGAAAGCCTGCTGCGGCTGGAGCGCATTCGCCACTCCCCGCGCGAGTTGTACGAGCGCGTGCCGGTCGCCGCGTTGGCGCAGACCGTGTACGAAGACTGCATGGACGGCGCCGATCAGAAGAACATCACGCTGGTGGCGCACCTCGACAGGCACGCAGACGCGTTCGTCATGGGCGATGCATTCCTGCTGCAGCGCGCGATGGAGAACCTCGTCACCAATGCGCTCAAGTTCACGCTGCCGGAAGGCGCCGTGACGGTCTATTTGACGTTTAGCGACAATGTGATGGAATACCGTGTGAAAGACACCGGCGTCGGCATCCCCGCCGACCAGCTCGGCAGTGTGTTCGTGCCGTTCTACAGCACTGGCGGCCGGCGTTCTCGGTCCAGCTCTGGCGGCTTCGGCCTTGGCCTCAGCCTCGTTACAAGCATTGTAGAAGAACACCAAGGCTCCGTATTCGTCGAGAGCACGGTCGGCGAAGGCAGCGAATTCGGCTTCCGTTTGCCGCTCGCGCGCGACTAGCGCACTTCGAACGTCGCGCTTCCCGCCAGCACGCCGCCAATCAGCAGGTCGACCCGATATGCCCCGGCTTCAAATACGAAGTCCGTTTGATCTGCAAAAAACCAGATGCACGCACCATTGACCGGATTGGCGGGCGCAAAGTCGAAGCTGGTCAGCGGTGCTTCGCCGCGCAGCCAGTTGGACTGGATCGTCGTCCCCGCCGCGATGTTGAAGCCGGTGGCTACGACGTAGATTTCAGGGGTTGTCGGGCTGAACGCGGACGTCGTTTCGACCGCGCAGTCGTCATCGCCGACGCCGGTCGCTGTCACAACGCCCTCGAATCGCGGCCCGTTCGGATCAAGCGTCGGCACCGCGGTCACAGGTTCGGGGGTTGCCGTCGGCGTGACGTTCGGATCGGCCGTCGGTGGAAGTCGCGTGATCCCGCCCGCCGGCACGTCGCGGACGTCCACGGTCGGCGTGAACAGCGGCTGAGCAGCGTCGGGGTTCGGCGTCGCCGGTGTGATGAGCGAGAGGTCGGGCGCCGGATAACCCAACTCGACCAGCGTGCCCACGATCTGGCCGCGCTGCCGGGCGATCTGTGTCGCTCGGCCCTCGGCCGCTGCTTGCGTGATCATCCGCCGGTCGGCTTCGAACGTTGCGGAAGCGCGTATCGCCGCCAATTCTACGTCCAGCGTACCGCCGATGGCCTGCGCCGTCTGTTCCGCGCTGGGGTCGGTCATGCACGCCGTCAGCGCCAGCCCCACCGCAATCAGGACGATCACCCGTCTCACGTCATCACCTTCAGCAGTAACGCCAAAGCCGCATCTGCGCTGTATGCCTTGTTCTGCTCGCGGTCGCCAGCCCAAATGTGCCGCTCGACCGTAACGCCGTCCGGCCCCGCGACACCAATGTACGTCAGCCCGACGGGCTTGTCAGCCGTGCCACCGCCCGGACCGGCGATCCCGGTCACCGAGACAGCATAAGTCGCCCCCAGCGCCTGCCGTGCGCCGCGCGCCATCTGTTCCGCCACCGGCGCACTCACGGCACCGTGTTCGGCCAGCACCGCCTCATCGACGCCGAGCAGCGCGTGTTTGACCGCGTTGCTATAGGCGACGACCCCGCCCAACACATACGCCGAGCTGCCGGGGATGTTCGTCAGCCGATGGGCGATCAACCCGCCCGTGCAGCTTTCCGCCGTCGTGACGGTCGCACCCTGCGCCGTCAACCGCCGGCCAACGTCCAGCGCCAATTCATCCGCCATAGTTTGTCCTCTGCCACTCAGTCAGACGCCGCCAGTATACCGGGAATCAACAACACGTTGAGGTCGAGTCGCGCTATACTGTGGGATAACTCCCGCACATTTTGGGAAATTGAGGGTTATTGGCTCGTGGGCTTCTGGGGATGGCGACAGGCAGCGTGGATCGCGTTCATCAGCGTCCTCGTTGTCGCATGCTCAGATGCCGGGCCGGCGGCGACCGTCGTCGTTACGCCGTCGCCAGCCCCAACCCTGATCATCCGGCAGAGCACACCCGGACCGCCCATTACCCCACGGCCGACAGTAGAGGCGTTGATCTCGCGCCCTGCGGACGACCCGGACCCGGCCGTCCGCATCGAAAATGCGAACTGCAGCGATTCGAGCGGCGTTGGACTCACGTGTATCGGCGTCGTCCGGGTCGTTTCCGATCAACCGGTCGGCCCCGTCGAAGTCGCTGCTGCCGTTTTTGAAGGCGAACAGGTCATCGATACACTGCGGGTGGCGCTGGCTCCGCGCGTACTGACCTCCGGCCAAGCCGCGCCCTTTCACCTGCAGCTCGCCGCCGACGTAACCGGGCCGGTTTTGTTCTCGGTCGCGCAGACCCGCCCGCCCTCGCGTGACACGGTGACTCTCGAGGCCGAGACCCGTGAATCGCAAACCGAAGACGGACGTTATCGCGTCGACGTGATCGTCTCCAACCGCTATCTCGCCGACGTGCGCTCGATACGCGCTGTCGTGTCCCTGTTCGACGGACCCCGCCTGACTGCGTATCGGGTCGTCGAGTTTGATCAGCTCGACTCACGCAAGTCGCTGTCCTTCACCGTCGAAGTGCAGGGCAGCGGTTCGGTGGTGGCCAACATGCGGCACGCGCTGACAGTAGACGCGATCTTGAATCCGCGCTGACGGTTGCGCAAACAAAACGAGCCCGCGCTTATCGCGAGCTCGTCAGTTGCCGGAGGTGGGAGTCGAACCCACACGCCTTTCGGCAAACGAGTTTGAGTCGTTCGTGTCTGCCATTTCACCACTCCGGCGTGGTAAGATCGAGTATAAGTAACATGAAGGTAGTCGTCAATGTTGGGTGAACACCGAGCCATCCGTGCCGTACTCTACTTGATCCTCCTTACTACCCCTATCGCTGTGACGATGGCGATGCTGGCTATCGTACATGGCGCCTCCCTCACGGACCTAATGCCCGCTGGCCCAGACGATGTCTTCTATTGGAGACAGGCTGCTGTCTTTGCGCGCGCAGGCTTCAACGGCGGCTACATGACGGCCGCAGAAGAACTCTCTGCACTGCCTTTCGCGCGGTTCTTTGCGTGGGGTTTGGCCACGCCGCTCGTATACGGCGCCGCGGCGACAATCGCGTGGCCTTACTATGGTGTACCACTCGTTAACCTGGCCTTGCTGACCGGTAGCTTAGCTGTGTTGATCACCATCGTCCGGCCACGTATTCCGCAGACCCTGATGCTGATCGTTGTTTTTGGGGCATTCCCGTCGACTCTGATTCACGCGCCGACATCAATGCAGGAGTTGTTTCAGCATGCGCTCGCCGTTATGGCCGCGACAGCATTCGTCTATCTGATCCGCAGACGACAAGACACACCGTGGCCAGCGCGTGCCGCAATCGCGATTCTGATTATGGCGATGTCAATCACGAAGGTCACGTGGGCTATTCTGTGGATCCCGTACTTTGTGCTGTTATCGCGCAAAGTGCTAGTGCGAACGGTCGCCGCTGCACTTTTTGCTTCGATGTCGCTGGCAATACTTGCAGCTGTGATCCATAGATTGACGGCGGCGCCTTATCCATTTGCCGCCGCTTCCTCAGACGGGCTGACAGGAACATTCGAAGCAGTACTTGGTGGCATTCGCGAAAATCTCGGCTTGTTCAACAGCGGTCATCCGCTGGAGGTCTTCACTAGGTTGCTCGTGATTGCTGGTGCCGCTGTCGCGCTAGTCTCCGTTTTCCGGCGGTGGCGTGCCGGACTGGACGAACGCAATACAGCCCTACTCGTCGCCGCGGGAACCGTTTCGGTCACGCTCGTCGCCGGGATTGTCTTGTATCAAATCAAGTACTTCCGCGACTTTCGCCTGATCACATCACCACTTCTTATGGCGCTGACGCTACTGATCGTAATGTTGCCCCTGCGCTGGGGAATTGCGATGGTCGGGGTGCAAGCCATCGCGCTGATATGGGCCATTCCGTACTACGCCGAAAACTCCGCACTGCACGTGTCGTCGCGGGTCGACAGGCAGGTCGCCAAATGGACCCCTTTGCTGTCCGAAGCATTCCCGTATGATCCTGCACGTCCTTCGCCATGGTGTAACACGGCCCTAGTCTCACCATACTATATCTTCGACAATGTCGGAGTCAGCATCGCGCTTGACAACGGTATCGGGCTTTCGTTGCTAACTCTCGAGCGCGGTATTGCGTTTCCAGTCAAGTCCGCTTATCTCCTTCTCGACGAAGCTCTCTACGCACACATTGGATATCAACTACGGGTTGAGGCCGTCTTCGACATCCCCGGAGGCAAACTGTACCGCAACCTCGATTCGGGCTGTTTCTGAGCCATCCCATATGCACCAAGTTAAGACCATGAGAAGTCGAAAACCTGCCAGAGTTGGAAAGCGAGAGGGACTTTGGCCCGTTTGGAACGGCGTGCGGCGAGACGCAGATCGGCGGTGAGCCAGAGCCAGAGGACACGCCAGAGGGGTGGGCATGTGAAGGCGCGCATGAGCAGAGGTGTATGCGTGCGGACGAGGCGAAGCGCATCGAGAGAGCCGAGGTTGTCAAGGGACCAGCCAGCGACCAACAGCATCCAGTGGGCGACCAAAACCGCCAAGAGCTTGGCGTAGCCCTGACAGAGTTGTCGACAGGGATCGGCCTGAGCGCAAGATCTGACCATGAGACTTCCAGAGCTTGAACAGCAGCTCAATTTGCCAGCGCGTGCGCGCAGGGTGAGCTTGGTCGAAGGTCAAGTCGGGGATGTTGGTCAGATAGATCGTCCAGCGCGCAGGCGGTTTGACGGGGGAGGTCGGGCGTTGGTCCAGCCGTGCTTGTTCTTTTTAGCCGCGCCATCCGCGTTTGCAGCGCTTGGCGCGGGATGGGGGCCGCTATCAAGTAAGCAGACAGACGCGCTTGGTTCCCGACTTGAACAGGCAGACACTGCGGTCCGGGCAGTTGTTTCAAATGCTGCAGCAGATCGAGCGGTTCTCCTCTGTGGTGAACACGGTCGTGCCGACTTTGAAGCGGGTGAGCAGAACACACCCTGCTCATTCCAGCGCTGGAAGCGGGTCAGCTTGAAGAAACCCAGATCGTTCAGATGCAGCGCACCTTGGGCAGCGCCGCGTCACCACCGCGCTCTTCTGGTCGTTCTCTCGTAGTTCCCGCAGTTGAATCTCCAACTGCCCGCGCTGTAACTCCCAGCGTACCGCCAGTTTCACGCCCGTTGCCAACCACTCGACCCGACTGCAGTCGCTGATGTAGACGCCGTTGAATGACGGCAACACCGTCCCTTGCTGCTCGCTTCGAATGGTCTGCCGCAGCCCTTCCTCGAGTAACTGCCGCATGAACGTCACCGCGGTCGCTGTGAAACGCTGTTCCAGTCCTTGCGTACTGATCGGCATTCCAACCTGCACAGCATGGTGCTGCTGTTCGCGCCGCGTCGCTGCCGGGGCCATCAGCCCGCCAAGCACCAGCGTCTGGGCAAACCCTGCTCCCGTGACTTTTCGCTGCCGACGGATGAATCCCGTTTTTTGCCAACTCATTGGCTGTTGTACTCAACAGACCTTGCAGCGTTTCGCTCAGTTCCGTTATGGTTGTCATGGAAGAAGGGTCTCTTTTCTGCGGTGAGAGGCGAAAAGATTACCCTTTTTCCTTATCTTGGTGCATATGGGGCTGTTTCTGAGCCATCCCTAGTATCCCCGATCGCCGCCGGAATCCTCATAGCTCCCGTTTGGCCGGCGCCATTCGCAGACCGCACCTAGGGCACATTCGACAACACGCCACGATAGCTTAAGCTACACCGGTAAACATCTGGTACGATCTACTGTCCACGTTTACGGATTCACTACAGGACCAAGTGCGCGAGATGCCCCCCAGTTCTCCGCCGCCAGACGACCTCCCGTTGATACTCGCTGCCCAGCGCGGCGATCTCGACTCGTTCAACGGGCTTGTCACGCGCTATCAGAACGTTGCGTATACCGTGGCGTATCGCCTGTTGGGCGAACCGTTCGCCGCGGCAGACGCCGCCCAAGACGCGTTCATCAGCGCCTATCGCAAAATCCGCGAGTACCGGGGCGGCAGCTTCAAAGCTTGGCTGCTCAGGATCGTCACCAACACGGCATACGATCAGATCCGCTACGACCAGCGCCGCCCGGCGACTGGTATCGAGGACTTGCCGGGCGCCGAGTACGACGACGGTCCGCCGCTCGCCAGCGACGACGTGCTGCCCGAGGATGCCGCCGAACAGCGCGACACCCAGCAGGTGATTCAAGACTGCCTGCAAACGCTGCCCGCCGACCAGCGCCTCACGCTCGTCATGTTCGATATGCAGGACTACAGCTATCAGGAGATCGCCGAAGCGAACGACGTGCAGCTAGGCACCGTGAAATCCCGCCTGAGCCGCGCCCGGCTTGGGATGCGTCGCTGCCTCGAGGGCAAACGGGAACTTTTCGATGCGCCCCGGCGTCTTGACTCATAACATGTTACGGATTGTCTATCATCATGCCGCTCTCTAGCCGCGACTACGATCTCCTCTCAGCCTACCTCGACGGCGACGTCTCAAGCGACGAACACCGTGAGGTCGAAGGCCGCCTCGAGACCGACGCGGAATTCGCGTCCGAACTTGCCGCACTGCGGCGGACGGTCGATCTGGTCAAGGGCATGCCCACGCTGACCGCGCTGCGCGACCTGCGCCTGACCCCCGCAATGCTCGGTGAGGAGCAGCCCGTCCCGCGCACCGAGCCGACGCGCTATCCGCCGCTGCGTCCCACGTTCCGTCAACAAGTCCTCCGCTATGCGCCGAATCTGGTGGCTGCGGCCGCGTCATTCGTGCTTGTGGTGGCCGGTGCGTTGACCCTGCTTCAGCCGGGTGTGGACGCTCCGACAACCGCGCCGGTTGTCGCCCTGCGCAATACCGAGGCGGTCGAGACTGCGACGGCTGTGCTGAACGAGGCCGAGGATGACGCCACGTTTGCGGACCCGGCGACCGAAGGCGCCGACGAGTTTCGCGATGAACTGGGTGAGGCCGAAATCGGACGGCAAGCGGCGGACGATCGCGCGCAGACAGAAGAAGCTGCGGACGGTACCGAAGACGCCGATCTATCGATGGCCGCACGGTCAGCCGCACCGATGGGCACGGCAACTGCTGCGCCGTTCGGCACACCGGATGTCTTGTACGACGCGGCACCCAGCGAGAGTCAGGGCGCGGGCGCGCTTGCCGCGATGCCGACGCTCGAGGTACCACTCGACACCCTACCGGCCAGCGACATGCAGGCGCCGGGCGCGATCGACTTGACCGCCGCTGCCAGTTTCCAGCTCGTGGTGCCAACCCGCACACGCGCTCCCTTGGCGACGGCGACCGCTGCGGCAACCGCCGTCGCAGAAGCCGCACCGCCGCAGGTTGCACCTTACATCGCCCCCGAACAGCAATCTGTCGCCGCTCCGCAGCAGCCTCCGGTTGGAGGAGTCGTCCTCATCGCCGCGGGCCTCGTGATTGGCCTGCTCGCCCTGATCGCTCGCCCACGCCGCCGCTAAACGCGCAAGTTCGCCGCTGACCGGAAGCCAGCAGCGAACTTGCAAAGGAGGGGACACCACGCACCGGCCATTGGGCAGGCCGGCCCGCCGTAACCGCTGCAGCTCTCGCCTAACTGCAGCGGCCGTAATCGGTGGCGGATGAAACGCGGCTAACGGTAAAGGGATTGCGTCTGCCGTACGTTGTCACATCTTCGCCAGCAAGGAGGCCACGGGCTGCGCTTCCCGCCACGATCACGCGATGTTCAGTCGTTCACAACATTCAATATGTTGTAAACGATACTGCCAGTATAGGCGGGTTCTGCTCACATGGCAAGCGAAACAGGCCAAGTCTCATCGGCCTCTCGCATGCTGCTTAGACTGCGCCCAACCCACCAATCCGCGTCTAACACTGCCGCGCTATACTCCTGCCGATGTTTCCGCCGACTTCCATTGGACGCCATGCACGACTACGACTTCCGCTGCAAAGACTGCCGCACGCGCTTCACCGTGACGGTCGCCACCTATGCCGAATACGATGCCCTCGCTCCGGCCTGCCCGTCGTGCGGGAGCACAGCGCTCAGCCGCCTGATTTCCGGCGTGGCTATCCCGCGTTCCAGCCGGGATTTTACCAAGCTGTCCTCCGACGAAATGCTCAACGTCTTCGAGTCGGGCGAATCCAAGCAGGTCGGCCAGATGTTCCAGCAGTTCGGCGAGCAGTTTGGTGGCGCATCGCCGGACGAAGCTCTACCCTATCACGACGCGGCAAAGCAGCTCATGGCCGGCAAATCGATGGAGTCCGTCGAGCGCAGCTTGGCCGAGGCTACGCAGCCGCCCCCGTCGACAGCTGCGGACGATTGACCGATAATTTCCCAAACATTAAGGAAACCGTTTGACGCCGCTGGCGGAATCTGCTATATTGCGCTCAGTTGAGGCAGATCTTGCCTGACTACACCTTCGGAGCCGGGTTTCCCCGCCTCACTGCGCGCTGCAGCGCACCGCTGTGAATCACGCGCAGTCATACCCTTTTGACCGGATCGTATATGCGTAATTGCCCAGTATTTGGCATAGATCGCGCATCGCTGATCGCCCACCCTTAGCAGCCCGCCGCGGCCCCTCCGGACGGAACGATGGATATTGCACAACTCGAACAACTCACGCTAGACGAACTCCGCCAGCAGGCACGCGATGCGGGAATTCAGCGCTACAGCCGGCTGAAGAAGCCGGATCTGATCCTGCAGCTCATGCGCGCCGACGCCGAGCGCCGCGGCCTCAAGCTGCGCGGCGGCGTACTCGAAATCACGCATGACGGGGTCGGATTCCTGCGTGCAGACAAGTACCTGCCGGGCCCGAACGACATCTATGTCGCTCAAGCCCAGATCAAGCGGTTCAACCTGCGCACCGGTGATATGGTCATCGGGCAGGTGCGGCCTCCGAAAGACAACGAGAAGTATCACGGCCTGCTGCGGGTCGACGCGGTTAACGGCGTCGCGCCGGACGAGAACAAAGTGCGGCCCAATTTCGAGGATCTCACGCCGATCTTCCCTGAAGTCCGCTTCGATCTCGAAACCTCGCCGCGCATCCTCTCTACCCGCCTGCTTAACCTGATCGCCCCGGTCGGGCGCGGGCAGCGCGGACTGATCGTTTCGCCGCCAAAGGCCGGTAAGACGACCATCCTCAAAGAAATCGCCAACGCCATCAGCCACAATTATCCCGACGTCCATCTGATGATGGTGCTGATCGGCGAGCGCCCGGAAGAAGTCACCGACATGGACCGCTCGGTCGACGCCGAAGTTGTCGCGTCGACGTTCGACGATCCCGTGCATCATCACGTGCAGGTGGCGGAGATGGCGCTCGAACGCGCCAAGCGCCTCGTCGAAGGCAAGAAAGACGTCGTGCTGCTGGTCGATTCGATCACGCGCCTCGCCCGTGCCTATAACCTCGTCGTCCCGACCAGCGGACGCACGCTCTCCGGCGGCCTCGACCCGATGGCGATTCAACCGCCCAAACGATTCTTCGGCGCGGCCCGCAACGTCGAGGAGGGCGGATCGCTCACCATCGTTGCGACCTGCCTCGTCAATACCGGCAGCAAGATGGATGACCTGATCTACGAGGAATTCAAAGGCACCGGCAACATGGAGCTGCACCTCAGCCGCAAGCTGCAGGAGCGCCGCGTGTTCCCGGCTTTCGATGTCGAACAGTCGTCAACCCGCCGCGAGGAGCTTCTGCTCGGGCCGGACGTGCTCCAGCGTGTGTATCTGCTGCGGCGGATGTGGTCGCACTTGGCCGAGGACGAGACCGTCGGGCAGGCCGGCGCGACCGAACAGCTCCTGCAGACCCTGCGCCAATACGACAGCAACGAGGACTTCCTCAACAGCCTCACCAGCAACGCGTCGACGGTCGGCGCGATGGCTCGCGCCTGGCGCTAGCCGCCTTCTACGACCACGACTCACACCGGCCCGCGAAGTGCGTGGGCCGGTTTTGATTCCGAGTATAGGCTGCGAAACTCGAGTTATGACTGGGCCGCTGCGAGGCCCTCATCCCCTACCCCCTTCTCGCTCATGGAGAAGGGGAGTTGGCTCGAAATCCCTCATGAGCACCTGCAAAGACCGGCGCTCAAGATTGAGCAGATTGGCAATCGAGCTGGGTTCCCTCTCCCTGAGGGAGAGGGCTAGGGTGAGGGTACCGATTCAGACGCACATCCATCTGACATCGCTTCGGGCAGCGCCCCACTGTTTGGTCGGCGCACACCGTGAAAAGTCGCGTATACTGTTCGGTATCGAACACCACGGTCCGCGTGACCTAGAAAGTCAATCGGCGTGCATACGTACAGGCAGTTCGCTCGCCCGCCCTGCTAGTCGCTAGCTAGCACAACCTCACACGAACGCCCCTCTCCGGCCCGCCTCAGGGCCTATTTGGCGTTCCTCCCGCTTCGAAAGAAACCAACCCCCGACGACCTCGACGGTGCTTGACCCCGCGCCGTCCGTGAGGCGTCTAATGCTGCCCGTGCTCCGCCTCCTCTGCCGTCTCTGTCCACTTCCATCCGACAAGACAGCAGAGGAGAACTCGCATGGAGATCATGCAAGGAAAACGCACGGTCGTACTGAGCGCAAACGCATTCGCCGCGCGCGTAAACGCCTATGGAGCTATCCATCTCGACATTGGCACCGGGGACGGCCGCTATGTCGTTCATCATGCCACGAAGCACCCCCACCGGTTCGTGATCGGGCTGGACGCATGCCGAGAGAACCTCGTGGATCGCTCGCGCAACGCACCCGATAACGCACTGTTCGTCATCGCCAATGCCGAGCAGTTGCCGGTGATGCTGCACGGCATGGCGTCGAGCGTGACGGTCAACTTCCCGTGGGGTAGCCTGCTCGACGGTCTGCTCGACATCACCTCGCCGGTCCTAGACGGGATCGCCGCGGCGTGCCTGCCCGGTGCGCTCGTCGAGGTGCGGCTCAATGGTGGTGCGCTCGCGGAGGCGGGGTGGTCGCTCAAAGACGGCGCGCAGCAAGTGCGCGACAGCCTCGCGGACGCCGGCTTCGACATGCTGCGCACGGTCGACCTCGACGCCGCGGCGCTTCGCGGCGTATCGACATCGTGGGCCAAGCGGCTCGC
This sequence comes from Candidatus Flexicrinis affinis, assembly GCA_016716525.1. NCBI lineage: Bacteria > Bacillati > Chloroflexota > Anaerolineae > Aggregatilineales > Candidatus Flexifilaceae > Candidatus Flexicrinis > Candidatus Flexicrinis affinis. The sequence continues at coordinate 500,417 of JADJWE010000009.1, read as the reverse complement.
CTTCGGGCGGAACCCGCACGGCATACATCTGACCGGCATGGCGCACGCCCGCGTCCGCGCCGCCTATGCCCGACCATAGCAATCCGCAACGTCTCGCATCCGGCGTTGCGCAACGTTACACTTGTCTGGTTCCCGGGGTCGCCGCAGCGCGGCCCCGGCACTCGACCCGTCAACGAATGGAGACACCATGCCGCGCATCGACTACCCCGCGTCCCGCACGATCGACCATGTCGACACGTACCACGGAGAAGCGGTCCCCGATCCGTACCGCTGGTTGGAAGAAATGAAGTCGCGCGAAGTGCTCGACTGGGCCGAGGCGCAGACCGCCGTCACCGAGTCGATCTTGCGCGAGGACGCACGCTGGAAGCACTTGCGCAAACGGCTCAACACGCTCGCAAAGTTCAACAAGGTCACCCCGCCGACCAAGGCTGCGGGCAAGCTGTTCTTCTTCGAGAACGACGGCACGACATCCCAGCCCAAGATTATGGTGATGGATGAGACGACCGGAGAGATGCGCGTCGTGCTCGACGTCAATACGCTGAGCGACGATGGCACGGTGGCCGTCCCGGTCTTCAAACCCAGCCCGGATGGCAAGCTGCTCGCGTATGCCATCGCCGACGGCGGCTCGGACTGGAATGTGGTGCGTATCCTGAACGTCGCAACGGGTGAGAACCTGCCCGATGTATTGGAGCGCACCCGCTACACGCCGATCGGCTGGCTTGCGGACGGCAGCGCGTTCTACTACGCCCGCTACCCGGAAAAGAGCGGCAACGACATGCAGTTCAGCCAAGTGTGGCTGCATCGTATCGGCACGCCGCAATCCGACGACACGCTGATCTTCGAGACACCCGACCGGCCCGAACTCAACCACGTCCCGATCCTCACCGACGACAAGAAGTACATCGTCCTCAACACGTGGAAAGACCTGAACGGCAACCGGGTCTGGGTGCTGCCGCTCGACCGCCCCGGTGAGGTGGTGAAGCTGGTGGATGACGATTCGGAGATCAGTGCCTTCTCAGGGAACATCGGCACGCGCTTCTACATGGTGACGCTGCACGGCGCGCCACGTGGTCGGGTCGTCTACGTCGACCTCGATGCGCCCGGCGTGATGCACGAGGTCATCGCCGAGAGCGAAGGCGTGGTGTCCGGCTATTTCGGCGGTGCGGCGCTGTGTAACGGCCACATGGTTGTGCTCAGCCTCAAAGACGTGACCAGCCGCATCGACTACTACACGATCGACGGCCAGCACGTGCGCTCGGTCGATCTGCCGACGCTCGGCACGATCGGCATGAACAGCTTCGGCGAGGCCGACGACACGGACTTCTACATCCGCTTCGAGTCGTTCGCCTACCCGCCGACCGTCTTCCGCGTCGACGTGCCGGATGGCACCGTAACTGCATTCCGCCCGCCCAAGCTGGATTTCGACCCGTCGTCCATTCTTGTCGATCAGGTCTTCTATCCGAGCAAGGATGGCACGAGGGTGCCGATGTTCATCGTCCACCGCGCCGACGTGCAACTGGATGGGCGCGCGCCCGTCTACATGACGGCCTACGGTGGGTTTGCCGTTCCGGTCATGCCGTCGTTCGGGGTGCAGGGCGCGCCGTGGATGGCGTGGCTCGAACTCGGGGGCGTCGTCGCTGTACCCAACCTGCGCGGCGGCGGCGAATACGGCGAAGACTGGCACAAGGCCGGCATGCTCGCGAAGAAACAGGCCGTATTCGACGACCTTCACGCTGCCGCCGAATGGCTGGAGGCCAACGGTATCACGCACCGGTCGCGGCTCGGCATTCAGGGTGGAAGCAACGGCGGCTTACTCACCAGCGCGGCCATCACCCAGCGGCCCGACCTTTACGGCGCGGCGGTCGTGGCCGTGCCGCTCACCGACATGCTGCGCTACCAGCACTTCACGATCGGCCGGCTGTGGATCGGCGAGTACGGCAGCAGCGAAGACCCGGAGCAGTACGAATGGCTGAAAGCCTACTCACCGCTGCACAACATCAAGCCCGGCGCCAAGTATCCGCCCACGTTGATCACGACCGGCTCTCACGATGATCGTGTCGTGCCGGCGCACGCGTACAAGTTCGCGGCGGCGATGCAAGCGGCGCAGGGCGGCGACGCGCCGATTCTGCTGCATGTCGAGACGCGCGTCGGCCACGGTATCGGCAAGCCGCTGGCGTTCATCCTCGACTCGGTCGCCGACCAGTTCACGTTCTTCGCCCAGCAGTTCGGACTCGAGTTCTAGGAAGGAAGTATTCAGGAGTCAGGAACCAGTTGTCAGGAGTCAGTTGTCAGGGCATGATTCGGCCGGTTCAGTAGAGGGCGACCCGGTGGATCGCCCTCAATATCTGGGATATTCGCCCCGCCGACATCGGGCCACGCAGGAAGCCTGCTCGACACTGACAACTGATTTCTGAACACTGACTCCTCTTAACTATCTACATGTCCACCAACGTGCCGATCCCGCGCTCCTCGGCGGCGATCAACGCCGCGCTGGCCGCGTACAGATCCTGCGCGGCCACGCCGACCGACTTGAACACGGTGATTTCTTCGGGGCGCGTGCGCCCGGGAGTCTCGCCACGCACCAAGGCCCCGATTTCGTGGACGTTCGCAGGATCGAGCAGACCGCCATCGCGCGCCTGAATCAGTTCGCCCGCCTCCGCCCATGCGGCCTCGTGCTGATCGATGAACACGCGCGCGTCATGCACTAACTGAGGCGCCAGCTCGGCCATTGCCGGCGTGTAGCTGCCAACCGCGCTAATGTGCGCGCCTTGGCAGACGTCGGCGCGCGTCAGCACGGGCGTGTGGCTGTTGGTGCACGTGATGATGATGTCGGAGTCGAACGCGGCGTCATGCGCCGAGCCAGCCTGAACGACCTCAATGCCGTTGTTACCGTGCAGGCGCTCGACCAGCTCGGCGGCGCGGTTCGGGCTGTAAATGCGGATCAAGTGAATCGGACGGACGGCGCACACGGCTTCGATCTGCGCCGGAGCCATGCCGCCCGCACCGATCACGCCCAGCACTTCCGACACGGGCCGCGCCAACAGCTTGGCAGCCAATCCGCTGGCCGCGCCCGTGCGCAGCGCCGTGAGGGCCGTCCCGTCGATCAACGCTTGCGGACGGCCAGTCTCGCCGTCCAGCACGACTACTAGCGCGTTGATGGCCGGTAGGCCACGTGCCGGATTCTCGCTGTAGACCGATACGATCTTGAGCGCGCTGGTGCCGTCGGCATAGGCCGGCATTGCGAGTGTCACGCCACGCGGTGTCGTGAGTTTCGTCCGAAGCGGCTGCTCGACGTCGCCGGCGCTCAACGCTGAAAACGCGGCGGCCATCGCGTCGATGGCGGCAGGCATCGGCAGGGCAGCGCGCAGATCGTCCGCGGTGAGGATTCGAATCATGCTGTCCGTCGCCCTACCAGCGCTGATGTACTTGCGGACGGATGAGCGTATTGTAGATATTGGCGATGGCGTGCATCTGCGCGTCCGAGAGCGGCTCGAGATCGCTGGCGGCGCAGTTGTCCTCTGCCTGTGACGGACGCTTGGCGCCGGGGATGACCGTCGTCACCGCGTCGAACATCAGAATCCACTTCAACGCAAACTGCGCCATCGTCGCGTTTTTGGGCAGCAGTTCGCGGATCGCCTCGACGGCCGCCAGCCCTGTGTCATAGTCGACACCGCTGAACGTCTCGCCCACGTCGAACGACTCGCCATGGCGGTTGAAATTGCGGTGGTCGTCTTTTGCGAACTGCGTATCGGGCTTCATCTTGCCGGTGAGCATGCCGGATGCCAACGGCACGCGGGCGATCACGGCCACGTCGCGCGCCTTCGCCTGTTCGAAGAACAGATCGGCGGGGCGATGACGGAACATATTGAAGATGATCTGCACCGACTTGACGTTCGGATACTCGATCGCCTTGAGCGCCTCCTCCACCCGTTCGACGCTCACGCCGTAATGCTGGATCTTCCCGTCCGCCATCAGATCGTCCAAATAGCCGAACACTTCGGGGTGATAGTACAGGTCGGTCGGCGGGCAGTGGAGCTGCACAAGGTCGAGCGACTCGACGCCCAAATTCGTCAGGCTGCGCTCGATCCACGCCGTCAGGTTTTCTTTGGTATAGCCCTCGACGGTTTGCTTGGGCAGGCGGCGCCCCGCTTTGGTGATCACACGCACCTTGTCGCCCTTGCGCTCGCGCAGAATCTTGGCGATCAACTGCTCGCTGTGGCCGTCGCCATACACGTCGGCGGTATCGAACAGGTTGACGCCGTTGTCGATGCACGTGTGCATCGCCGCAATCGACTCGCTGTCGTCAACCGCGCCCCACGCCGACCCGATCGCCCACGCCCCAAAGCTCACCTCCGAGACGTCCCAACCGGTACGCCCAAATGCACGGTACTTCATATCGTCACATCCTTAGCCAAATCACATATCGGCCAGATTGTACCGCACGGCATGCTCCCCGGGGTGCACCAACTGGCCCATCTTCACGCAGAACCCGTGCTATACTGCCATGATCCGGGAAAAGAGGGACCACGTCATGACTGCGAAAATCGCCAGCATTGTTTTTACGCCGATGTCCGTCACGGTCAAGTCAGACGACAAGTACGATCGCGAGCCGGCTGAGAATGCCCAACTGCGGGCCAGCCACGGCATCGCGGGCGACCGCAAGGCCGGGCATCATCCCAAGCGCCACCTCAACATCATGTCGGCCGAGCGCCTCGACGAACTGTCGGGCGAAGGTTTTCAGACCGCGCCGGGGCGTATGGGCGAGCAGTTGATCCTTGCCGGCATCGACGTCGACGCGCTGCAGCCCGGCGATCGCTTGCGCTTGGGCACGGATGCCATCATCGTCATCAACGAGCCGCGCACCGGATGTGAGAAGTTCGAGGCGATTCAGGGCCAGCACCCGTCCGTCGTGCAGGGTCGGCTCGGCATGATGGCGTCGGTGATCGCGTCGGGTACCATCGCCGTGGGCGACCCGGTGTCCGTCGAGCCTGTGCCCACGTTGCAGGGTTTTCAGTAGGCAGGATTCAGTTTCCAGCTGTCAGTTGCGCTCACCGTGTGGAGTGTTCGATTTGGGGCACCCATGCTGTTCGGCTTGTGTGCAGGGACGTGGCCTGCCGCGTCCGCCTGCCGGCAGGACGAACGACCACAGATCACTACGCACTCAGATACTTGTACAGCACCAGCTCCAGCGGTTCGCGCGGGAGTACGAAGCCGCCGATGTCCTGATACCCGAGCTTTCGATAGAAGTGCTGCGCCTCTTCGCTGACCCACGTCGAGGTCAGCACGAATTCAGCGCCGAGCGCGCGCATGTCGGACTCCCAGCGCGCCACAAGCTGCGTCCCGATCCCCTTGCGCCGCCACTCGGCATCCAGCCGCAGCAGGTTCATGAACGGCACGTTGTCCCAGAACCAGCCCCAACGCAGATAACCGACCAATCCCCCGCCGACCGACGCGACCAGCACTTCGCCCGCCGCGACCTTCCGCCGCAGCATATCCGGCGTGATGTGCGGATCCTTCTCAAGCAAATACGGCAGATCGCCACCATCTGCCACACGAATAACGAGGTCGTCCATCTTCGTCACGGCCTCCAGCGCAGTTCATGACCCGACAGATAGTAACGTACCGAAAATTACAGCGGCGCGACTACATCTGCCTACCTTACCATCGGATTCCGCGCTCCCTAAGGGAGAGGGGTTAGGGGTGAGGGCCGCTGATCCAACCCCGCGAATCCACACGTAATGTATGTGACTCACAACAGGACATGCCCATGAACAGCGCCCACGTCGTCAGCATCACGATCCGCAAAGCCGGCCACGCCGAGCCGGTCCGCCTGCACGCCGCCGACCTGCGCGCCGATCACGGCATCGTTGGGGACGAAAAGGCGGGCCGCAGCCCAAAACGCAATCTCAACGTAATCGCGGCCGAGATCCACGCGCACCTCCTCGTCGACGGTCAGCCCGCCCTGCCCGGCGAACTCGGAGAGCAGATTATCCTGCGTGGCCTGGACCTGTCGCGGCTTCCACGCGGTGCCCATATCGCGATTGGCCCGGACGTCGTGATCGAAATCACCGTACCGCGCACCGGGTGCACGACCACCCGCGGCGTCGACGGCCCGGCGAACGTGCACCCGGATCAGTGGCTGGGTGTGATGGCCCGCGTGGTGCGCGGCGGGCGCGTGTGGGTCGGCGACTCGATCCGCGTGCTGGCCGTCACCGAAGCGGCTTAGTCTTAGCCTGCGAGAGCCGCTCGAATCGCCGTGAACGCGTCCGTCTCCAACGCAGCGACGGCTTGGACGTGCGTCCGCAGCTCGGCCCGAAGCTCGTTTGCAGCAGCGGCATCCAGCGGGAAATCCGCGCTGATCTCCGCCTTGAGCGCGCTGATGTCGGCGTCGAGTGCCGCAAGCTGGGCATATCCTTCGCTGCCCTGTTCGGTAAAGATCGCGCGCCGTTCCAGCTTGAGCGCCTTCAGCCGCTTGAACGCCGGCACGCTGTCCGGCAGCGCCGCTTCGGCCAGCGCGACCCACGCCGACTGCGCCTCACGGAACGCCGCGGCAGCGTCCTTAAGTCCCGGCAATTTGAGTAGTCCGGCGGCCTCGTCGCACAGGTCGGCAGCCACACCGCGTTCGAACCCATCGCCCGCCGCGTGGGCGCGCACATAGTCGAACACCCCGCTCATCCACCCGCTGCCCGCCAGCGCCGAGGCCATCGGCGTCCCCGGCTCGAAGAAGCGCGCCCAACTCTGCTTGTTGCGCGTGTTTTCCAGCATGTCGGCCCAATGCGCGAAGGCTGCCGCGCCGAAATTCTCCTTGCGGCCCTTCGGCGGGGTGTCGAAAAACAGCGCGACGCTCTGGCGCATGCCCGCGCGCAGACCTTCCTTGAGTCGTTCCCAGTTCGGCGGCTCGATGCTGATCGTCCGGTAGCGGTTCGACTTCACCCGCCCCATCGCGTGGATCAGATCGGCCAGCGGGACGTGCAGCGGTCGCGCGCTGCGGTCGGCAATGACCACATCGCCGACGGTCAGTTCGGATACGACCAGCGGCGCCATCCCCCACATCTGCGACGACGTCGCGTGCGGGTTATACGGCAGACTGAACACATCGGCCCACACGATTGCCGGCCCGCTGTCGAGCGCCGTGCGCAAATTGTCGGCCGCCGTCTCTGGTTTGGCGGTTTTGTATTCCTCGCGCGGGCTGCCAAGCCGGTCGAGCAGCGTCTCCATCGGGTCGAACGTATTGCGAGGCAGCAGCACCAACTGCGGTGGGAACCCCTCGTACAAGAACGTGAAGTATCCGAACGCCGGGCCGTCGGCGAGGCCGAGCAGCAGCGCCTCGCTGACTGGCTCGCCCGTGTGCGGCGCGGTCACGCCCGCCAGCGCCAGCGCGTTTGCAACGCTCCCTGTCTCGTGATGCCGGCCGGGTAGGTTTTCGAGCTTCGTCATGGTCGTCATATTAGAATCTCCACATTGCTTCGTGCGCGTCATTCAGCGTACGACACTTCGTACGCAGACCCGCGAAATTGCGACATAGTCTGCACTTATGTCTGCGCTGGCCCGAACCTAAAACAGGTCGAGCACACCCCTGACGCCGCGCTCGCCGAGGATTGCCCGCGCCGACTCGACCGACTGTGCCTCGACTTCCGCGCGTACGCAGTCGATCTGTGTTGAGTCGGTGCACGCCATCAACGCGCACGCCTGCTGCCACACAATATCGCGCCAGCCCATGATCACCCGATAGATCAGGTACTCGTCAAGCCGGCCCATCACCAGATCGAGCGCCGCCATCGCGCGGCTGTTGCGCTCCAACACTTGATCCTGCACGCTGTCGATGGTTCGATAGATCACCTCGTTCACGCGGCGATGATCGGTCAGGCGGCGAGCACGCTCTGCGTCGCTGAGCTGCGGCCATTGGTCGCGCAGCACATCCGCCAGCGTGAACACGAGGTCGTAGCGGATGTGCGCGTTTACGCCCAACATCAACTGCTGCAGCACGTGCACATCGCGACGCGTGCAAGCATCGAAGGCGATGCGCCAGACCTCGGGAACGACCGCGCCGGAATCATAGGCTGCGAGAGCGTCGAAATAATAGTCGGCAAAGCGGCACAGCAACCCGCGCACCCACACCGCGTCGGCGAAACCGCCTGCGTCGGCATCAGCCAACACCTGACCGGTCATCATGGCGTAGCAGCGCAAGAACACCCCGCGCTGATCGTCGGCCTGATCCCATGCGTCGGCCTGCGCGAACATCCGCGCCAGCACTTCGTCATGCAGCGTCATGACAGCGCCTTCTGATCGCGCACGGCGTTGATCAGGTAAACGACGAGCAGCCCCGCCGCGCCGGCCAGCACGATCGCGCCGGCCCACACGTGAACGTTCCAGCGTACGCCGGTCACGAACGACATGGTGACGAAATACGCCAAGTAGTGCAGCATCGGCAGCAGCCCGCCGACCAACAGCATCGCGTTGGGACGGTCGGGCGCAACCTTGAGCCGTGCTACGACGATCTCGACGAGCACGACCGCGATCAGGAAGCCCGGCAGCAGGATATACACATCCACGAGGATCGTGAGCAGCCCGCTGCTGACCATGACAAGGAACGTCAGCGCGCCGCGCGGCAGCGTCCAGCGTGCTGCAAGCACCGCCCAGAAGCCGGTCAGCACAGCCGCTTGCAAGATGACACTCGTCACCCCGAAATCGGTCAGGTCAAGCGGGCCGGGGATGTTCGGGTTCAGGTACGCCACCGGCGCGGTGATCGGATGGCTGTAACTGGTGAAGAACATCAACAGGGTCAGCAGCAGCGTGACGGAGACGATCGCCGGTCCCAGTTCGCGCCAGCCTGTCAGCGCTGCGCCTGCACGTGCTCGCCCCAACGCCGAGCGCAGAGGCCCGGCGAACATCAGCAGCATCCCCGCGCCGAGAATCAAGTGGGTCGGGCTGGTCAGCGCCTCAGCGCCGCTTTCGATGCCGAACAGCTCGTGCCACACCATGTCGCCCGCCCCGCCCAGCGCGAACACCAGCACGCTCACCAGCGACAGCCCGTACCCGAACGGCATCGCCCGCGCAAACGGATACCCCTGCCCGACGCCGCGCAGTTGAGTCCGCGCGAGCACAATCGCGTTGACCACAAACATACCGTAGAACACCAGATGCCACGGCGTGAAGAAGCTGTCGTCGACGCGGCTGTGAAAGTGCGCCCATCCGTCGACCCACAGGCCGGCCAAGAACAAGGCCGACAGCATCGCCATCAGCCAGTCGAAACGGAGAGATACCGCAGGTCGTCCCGTTCGAACCTGCGCCAGTGCTGCTGCTTCGGGAGTGGTCGTCGTCGTGCTCGCCATGATGGTTCCTCGTTGCATTTGGCATGCGGCAATCATAGCGAATAACAGCGAACGGTTCATGAGTGCCTCGGGTTTTCGTCATTCGAACTCGCTACACTCTCGCTATCCGGCCTACTCGGGGAACAGTTGGATGCCTGAAAGCCTCACTCTACGCCAGCTCAGCCGCGCATTGCTCGACCGTCAGCTTCTGCTGACCCGCGCCGACCTCGGCGCCGAAGCGGCGACGTCGCGTGTAGCGGGCCTCCAATCGCAGGTGCCGAATCCGCCGTACATCGGGCTGTGGAGCCGGCTGAGCGACTTCGAGCGCGCGGATCTCACGGACGCGATCCGCGAGCGCCGTATCGTACGCGCCGCGCTCATGCGCTCCACGCTGCAGCTCGTGACCGCGGCCGACCACGCCCTGTTCCGGCCCACCCTGCTCCCGGCGCTGGAAAAAGGGCTGCGCTCGTTCTTCGGCAAACGCATCGACGGCCTCGACAAGGAACCGGTGATCGAGGCGGCGCGTGCACACCTCGACGGCAGTGCTCGAACGAAGGGCGAACTGAAACCGGCGCTGCTGGCCGTCGCGCCCGACCGGGACCCCGAGGCGCTGAGCTACGTCGTCCGCACTTACCTGCCGCTGATTCAGGCGTATCCCAGCGGGACGTGGGGCAGCGGCGCGCCAACCTACGAACGTGCCGAGGCGCGTCTCGGGCCGCTGGGCGAGCCAAATGTGCCGGCGCTTTTCCGGCGCTATTTGGCCGCGTTCGGCCCGGCCTCGATCATGGACTTCCAGACCTGGAGCGGAATGACGAAGATGCAGGAGACGCTCGCGGACTCGCTGATCGACCTTGTCCAATACAAAGACGAACAGGGCCGCACGCTGTACGACCTGCCGGACAACGCCCTGCCGCACGCCGACACGCCCGCACCCGTGCGCTTCGTGCCGGAATACGACAACCTGCTCATCAGCCATGCGGATCGGTCGCGGATCATCGCTGACGCCGATCGAGGCCGTGTGTTTCTGTCTGCCGGGCGAATTGCCGCCACCGTGCTGATCGACGGTTTCGTCGCCGGCACGTGGAAAGTCGTGAACACGAAACGGGACGCCGTGCTCGAAATCGAACTGTTCGGAAAAGCATCGTCCGGCGTAGAATCCGCCATGCACGAGGAAGGCGGCCGCCTCGTGCGGTTCATTGCTGACACGGCCGAGACGACGAACGTACGGATTCGGGTCGTATCGTAGCAGGCGCTTGCGACCCGTTCGGCCATGTGACGGTCGGTGTCGCGCACTCACACCCGAAGGACAACAGCATGCCTGACATCGAGGCACTTACCCGACAGCTTGAAACTGGCAGCCATCATCAGCGCAGCGATGCCGCACTCGCCCTGGGCAGATCGGGCGATCCAGGCGTCATTCCAGCGCTGATCGTCGCGCTGTGCACCGACCGCGACCTGAACGTGATCGAGGACGTGACGTGGGCGCTGACCCGCTTCGGATCGATGCTGATTCAGAATCTGTTTGACGCGTATGCCGACGCCAATTCCTACGGGCGGCACAATATCGTGCATGCGCTCGGGAAGATCGGCGACCCCACGGCCAGCCACGCCCTGATCACCAGCCTGCGCGATATTGACAAGAAAGTGCGCGCCAAGGCTGTATTCGTGCTCGGTCAGATCGGCATCGCGGAGGCGGTTCCGGCGCTCATCGACCGGCTCGCCGACGACGACGAAAACGTGCGCTGGACGACGTTCGAGACGCTCACGCTGCCGGTCATGAATGCGGGCCCGGCGTTGACGGAGGCGTTGAACAGAACGGAAGAGGTTATCCGAGAGAGCGCGGCGCGTGCAGTGGGCGCGTTGCGGTATGAGGCGGCGGTGCCGGCGCTGATTGCGACGCTCGACGACGAGTCGTTCGAGGTCCGGTCGGCGGCGCTCGAAGCGCTCGCGCATCTCCTGCACAATCCGGATGCTCGCGCCGCGCTCGAAAGTGCGGGATCGCACCCGGACGCACCGACCCGCGCCTATGCGTCGGCGCTGTTCAAGCGGCTGAGCTAGGGTACAACCAAAAACGCCCACCATGCGGTGAGCGTCGTGCGTGCCTGGAGAGATTCGAACTCCCGACTTCTTGTTCCGTAGACAAGCGCTCTATCCACTGAGCTACAGGCACGGGTGTTTGGTTCGATAAGGATATGAAACTTGAGCGGGTCAGTCAAGGGCCACTTGCACCCGAACCCATCCCGCACGCCCCATAAACTCGGCGATTTGCAGCTCGAACTGCCCGGCTTGCCGCACGCCCACGGCCGCGTCGAAGCGGTTGAGGTCCGGGCGTAGTCCGTCGTGATCGTCGTTGGCGGCGACCACCGCGCCGGACGCATCGAGCACGCGCGCCACTGGATCGAGCCTGCCGCTCGGGTCGCTCACAGTGACCGTGAACGAGCCGCCTTCGACCGCTAAGGCAACCGGCGTGCTGCCTGCCAGCGGGATAGGCACCCACAGCGTCTCACCGATCGTGAGTTCGACCGGGTCCGCAAGCCGCACGGCCACCGAGACGTCCCCTGCCCCCTCGCCGTTGAACGTGTTGACGCGCACGGTCAGTTCTCCATCTACGGGGATAGGTAGCCGGACAACAGCCGCGTCGGTCGCGTTCAGTCCTGCCAGCGCCGGATCGTCGGATTCGACGTCGTGTCCGCCTGCCCAATCGTCGTTGTAGGCAAGCCGGTTGCCGTTGATGTCGAGTATGTCGACAACGAGGTCGAGGTTCTCTGCGCACGCGGTGATCGTCACGACATCCCCGGCGCGCGCCTCGAATGTCAGCTCGGCGAACCGCCCGTCCCCGGTCAACCGGAGGTCAGCCGCCCGGATAACGTGCTCGGATATGGTAGAATTACCCGTTACAAAGGCGGGTGCTAACAACGTCAGAAGCAGCAGGAATAGATCAGTCATGGCGCGTATTTTACGGATCACCGGCGGGAAACGGAAGTGGGCGCGTGTGCTGGCGATCGTGTCGCTCGCGCTGATCGCGGCGGCCTGCCAACCGCAGGCAACTACCGAGCAGCTTCCGACCAACACGCTTGCACCGCTGGTCACGCTGACGCCGCGTGCGACCGCCACGCCAGAGGTCAGCCGCACACCGCTGCCGACGTTAACCTATACGCCGTCGATCACGCCGGTTCCGCCGACCGCCACAGCCACGCTGACGCCGTCGCCCACGCCGCCCATCATGGGCATCGTAAGCTCGCTGCAAACGGTCAACGTCCGGCGCGGGCCGGGCGCGAGCTTCGGCGCGTTCGAGGCCTTGTTCCCCGGCACCGAGGTGCAGGTGATCGGCGTCGATGAGTCCGGCCGTTGGCTTAACGTCAAGCTTGAGGATGGGCGCGAAGGTTGGATCAATACGCCATTGGTGCGCATCGACCCGACCGCCACGCCGCTGGCGACGTTCACTTTGCCGCCCGATCAGACCGTGGTGGCCGGCGGCACACCGCTCCCGACCGCGCTCATCGGCGGCGGCACCGTGACTCCGTCGCAGCAGACCGGCGCGGTCACCGCGACGCCTGCACTCGACCTGCCCGACATGCCGCCGACCAGTACGACGGAGGGGCAAGCCGGCACGCCGAATCTACCTATCATCGACTTCGACCCGATCAACGCGACATCGACCGCGCTCGCGGCCGTGCTCGGCACCGCAGCGCCGAGCAGTACGCCGGGCGGCCCAACGCCGCAGCCGGGCACTCCCACCGAAACCAACGCCCCGATCCCGACCAACAGCGGTCCGATCGCAGCGCCGACCACCAGCGGCGAACCGGAAGTCCAGACCGGCGTCGACCTGTACGTCAACTGCGACAATCCGCCGCGCGGCCAACTGCGCGCGCCTTCGAACCTTGCCGCCGGGTCGACCGCAGAGGTGTACTGGTACTGGTACGCCCGCACGGAAGAACAGATTCAGCAGCACATGAACACGGCACAGTACGCCATCAGCGTCAACGGGCAGGACGTCCGCAGGCCGCTGGAATACGCCAAGCCAGTGCGCCGTCAAGGCACCGACTACATCGTCGATTTCTTCTACCCCACTGGCGAATTGGACGCCGGCACTTACGTCATCGAATACCGCGTGACGTGGTCGGAGCAGATCTATGACGGCTATAACTACTTCGGCCCCGGCACGCGTACACTTGAGGAGACCGGCACCTGCACGTTCGTCGTGCGGTAGTCATCCAAATAGATCGCTAAACCGCATTTTGCGGTCGGCACAGGAGAAAAATCATGAACGGTATTTCAGGTAAGGTGGCAGTGGTTACCGGTGCGGGCCAAGGAATCGGCGCGTCAACGGCAAAGTTGTTCGCGCGACAAGGCGCGAAAGTCGTCGTCTCGGACGTACTGGACGACAAGGGCAACGAGGTCGTGGCCGCCATTAAGGCCGAGGGCGGCGAGGCGATTTACGTCCACGCCGACGTCTCTTCAGAGGAGCAGGTCAAGGCGTTGATCGACAAAGCCGTACAAACGTATGGCCGGCTCGACTTCGGGATCAACAACGCCGGCATCGGCGGCCTCTCTGCCCCGACCGCCGACTATACGTTGGCCGACTGGAACAAGGTCATCGGAATCAACCTGACCGGCGTGTTCTTGTGCATGCGCTACGAAATCCCCGAAATGCTCAAGACCGGCGCCGGCGCGATCGTCAACGTGTCGTCGATTCTGGGCTGGGTCGGGTTTGCCAACGCGCCGGCCTACGTGGCCGCCAAGCACGCCGTAATCGGCCTGACCAAGAACGCGGCGCTGGAATACGGCCCGCAGAACCTGCGCGTGACGGCGGTGTCGCCGGCCTTCATTCAGACCCCGCTGCTTGAAGCGGCTGGTATCACGCCGGGCAGTGATATGTACAACGGCCTCGCGCAAATGCACGCGCTCAAGCGGCTCGGTACGCCCGAAGAAGTCGCCGATCTGATCGTGTGGCTGTGCAGCGACGGCGCCTCGTTCATGACCGGCAGCGCCGTGCTCGTCGACGGTGGCTACGTCGCGCAGTAACTGAAGGCTGTGGTATACAGGCCCCTGACCGCAATTCAGGGGCCTGTTCTATGTTTCACGCCCTATTCCTCTGGCGAGACCGCCATCTGATCCATCGCAAACGCGCATAGCCATTTGGTCCTGACTTTCACCTAGCCACTTCACAAGCCACCGAAAGTCATGTACACTGATTTACGGCGTGATACACGGGGCGATGTTGCCTCGGGCGCCAATGTTTGCACCAAACCTGTTTCAACCCTGAGTGCCCCGCTGGTTCCGACCCGCTTCAACCCTCAGACGCACGACGCAGCACCTCCAGAATTCCGGAATTGTGTGCAGCAGTAGCAGCAGGATGTGTCAAACACAATTCGCACTCTGTAGGAGGATTGCGCAATGGCACGTGTTACCGGCACCGTCAAGTGGTTCAATGGTGAAAAGGGCTACGGCTTCATCACCCCGGAGAACGGCCCGGACGTCTTCGTTCACTACTCGGAAATCCAGTCCGCTGGCTTCCGCACCCTGAACGAGAACGACAAGGTCGAGTTCGAGATCACTGAGGGTCGTAAGGGCAAGCAGGCGAGCGCCGTCAAGGTCATCACCGCCTAGTTCGTCCCGAACACAAAAACGAAACGCCCCCGGTTCACGCCGGGGGCGTTTTTTGTTGTGCGCGCGCGCACCGCCTGAGTCCAACCTCACGCGACCGATGCGCCTCCGACGGGTTAGAATAAGCGTCATAGAGTTTCTTCCATATCCAGGATACCCCTCATGAGCATCACTAAAGTCGACGCGCTGGAATATCACCGGCAGGGCCGCCCGGGCAAAATCGAAGTCGTCCCCACTAAACCGGTCAACACCCAACGCGAGTTGTCCCTCGCCTATTCGCCCGGCGTCGCCGAAGCCGTCCTCGCCATCAACGACGACCCGCTCGAAATCTACAGCCTCACGGCCAAAGGCAACCTCGTCGGGGTCGTCAGCAACGGCACCGCGATCCTCGGCCTCGGCAACCTCGGCCCCAGCGCCAGCAAGCCCGTGATGGAAGGCAAAGGCGTGCTGTTCAAGCGCTTTGCCGATATCGACGTGTTCGATGTCGAGATCAACGCCAAGACGCCCGACGAGATCGTCGCGGCAGTGCGGGCGATGGCCCCGACCTTCGGCGGCATCAACTTGGAAGACATCAAGGCGCCGGAATGCTTCGAGGTCGAGCAGCGCCTACGCGCCGAGTTGGACATCCCGGTCTTCCACGACGATCAGCATGGCACCGCGATCATCACCGGCGCGGCGCTGCTCAATGCGCTGGAAGTCACGGGCCGGAACATCGCGGAACTCAAGGTCGTCATCGTCGGGGCGGGCGCGGCAGGCATCGCCAGCGGCGAGTTCTACGTCTCGCTGGGCGTCAAGCGCGAGCACATCACCATGTGCGACATTCACGGCGTGGTCTACAAGGGCCGCACCGTCGAGATGGACCCTTACAAGGAAGCCTTCGCGCAGGACACCGATAAGCGCACGCTGGCCGAAGTCCTCGTCGGCGCGGACATGGTGCTCGGCCTGTCGGCGAAGGACGTCATCAAGCCGGAGATTCTGGCCGGCATGAACCCGCAGCCGATCATCTTCGCGCTCGCCAACCCCACGCCGGAGATCATGCCGGAGGCTGCGCGCGAGGCCCGGCCCGACGCGATCATCGCCACGGGACGTACCGACTACGCCAATCAGGTCAACAACGTGCTCGGGTTCCCGTTCCTGTTCCGCGGCGCGCTCGACGTGTACGCCACGCAAATCAACGAGGCGATGAAGCTGGCCGCCTGCCAAGCCCTCGCCCGCCTGACCAAAGAGGACGTGCCCGACAGCGTACTGTCCGGCTACGGCCTCGTGTCGCTCAAGTTCGGGCCGGAGTATCTGATCCCCAAGCCGCTCGACCCGCGCGTGCTGCTGTGGGTCGCCCCGGCTGTTGCAAAGGCCGCCATGGACAGCGGCGTTGCGCGCCGCCAGATCGACCTGCGCACCTACCGCGACGAGCTCATCCGGCGGCAGGGTTACGGTCAGCAGTTCCGCTACACGCTGTTCAACAAGGCCACGCTGGGCAAGAAGCAGCGCATCGTATTTGCCGAGGGCGAAGAGTCGAAGATCATCCGCGCCGCATACCGCGTAGTAGAGGAAGGCATCGGCGAGCCGATCCTGCTCGGTGACCCGGAAAAGATCGCAGCCGCGCTGGAAGACCTCAACTTCTCGTGGAGGCCCACGATTGTTCACCCGGCGACCGACCCAAACCGGGACCGCTATTTCGATACCTTGTACACGATGCGCCAGCGCAAGGGCGCGAGTCAGGCCGTGGTCCGGTCGATGCTGCGCTCGGTCAACTTTTACGCGCCGATGATGGTGCTGTCCGGCGACGCCGACGCGTACGTGGCCGGACTCGTCCGCGAGTACCCCGACGTGGCGCGTCCAGCCCTCCAACTGTTCGGTACCCGGCCCGGCACCAAGCACGCCAGCGGCATCTACATCATGGTGATCAAAGGCCGCGTCTACTTCTTCACCGATACGACCATCAACATCGATCCGGACGCCGAGACACTGGCCGAGATCGCCATCCTCGCCAACGACTTTGCCGCCTCGCTCGACTTCACGCCGCGCGTGGCCATGCTCAGCTTCAGCAACTTCGGCAGCGTGCGGCATCCGCTGGCGGACAAAATGCACGACGCCGTGCAAATCGTGACCAAGCTGCGCCCGGACATCGTCATCGACGGCGAGATGCAGGCGGACACGGCGGTGGTCGAGCAGATCGCCAACGACCGCTTCCCGTTCAGCCGCGTGCGCGACGCAAACGTGCTGGTGTTCCCCGGTCTGAGCAGCGCGAACATCGCCTACAAGCTGCTGGCGCGGCTCACCGACGCCGAGGCGATCGGGCCGGTACTGCTGGGTATGGGCCGTCCGGTGCAGGTCTTGCAGGCGGGCGACGACGTGGACAGCATCGTGGCGCTTACCGCCTTCGCCGCCCTCGACGCCCAGCGGAGGACAACTGCAGGGTAGGGATCAGGAGTCAGATGCAAGTCGACAGGGATCAGGTGTCAGTATTCAGGTAGGACTGCGGCGTGGCCGAGGATTGGAAAGGGACATGCGGCTCACTGCCGCGGAGGTCGAGGCGGCGCGTCCGAGAAACCGGCTTTGAGTTACAGGCCTAAGGATTGATTCGTTCGGTTGCGACGTACATTGATGCGATTCCGTTGCGCGCCACGAACGTAATTTCCGCGATTTGGCCCAGTTGATCGATGCCAAACTGATAGACTCGCCCCGGATAGATGAGCATGTGTGCGGGAATCTGTCCGGGCCAGTTTCCGCGCAGATCATCAATGGTAGCCACAACCGCGCGCGGGGCGTTGAACTCCCATTGTCTGGGAATCTCGTCGACGACCAGTTCTCCGGCTGTAAGCCAGTACACGAGGTCGGGATGTGAGGCGTGACGCGCCCCCTCGGGAACATCTCGAAGTGATAACGCAAGGTCTCGCGTGCTCTGGACATCCACCGAATTGTAACCACCTGCGCCATTTTGAATTGGCATGACGAGATCTTTCGAGAAGTGAACCAAAACGACTAGCGTCAGCACGATTGCGGAAAGGGTCTTCACGAGCGATAAGGATCCAGCGCCGCGCATTAATTGCGCTTTCACAGCCTGCACGACAATGAAGTAGAGCGGCAAGAACACTGGCGCCATTAGCCGCGTGTTTATAGCATCAAACGCATAGCTAGAAGCCGAAATGACCATCCACCCGGCAAAGAGCACCGTATATGACGTGAGCAGGAGGAGGAGGCGCGAATCCAGTCGTGTGCGATTCCTCCATATCATCCATGCAGTCGCCGTCGCTCCAAGTACGAAACCGGGTAATGCCAATGCTGCTTTTGATGCCAACGGGTACGGAACAATCCAGCTCATCAGTGTAGTAACTACCCGTTGAGTGTTCTCAACAACACCGACGTCCGACGGGTACCTCGGTCCAAGAATTGTTTGATCCACCCCGTAGTTTCGAAACATCCAGAGGCCAATTGCGATGCCGCTGACCGCAATCGTCACAGCAACGTAACCCAGCTTTCGTGAGGTTTGGGTGGGGATCAAGTACAGTACGGCAAAGAGCAGTGTCCCAATGTTGACGACCCCGATGTAGCGCGTCATTGCTGCCGCACCCGCCAGCATGGAAGCTCCCACAACTCCCGCAAGTGAGGGCTGCCTCAAAAGTGATCTCATGACCCAGAACTGCGCCACGCTGATCACGATGTACATGGATTCCGACCACGCGAATCGCGAGACAGCAAATACGGGCGAGAACACCAAGGCCGCGACAAGCATATGATATGCCGCCCGGTTCAGCATCGTTCTCGATCCAGTCAAGTTTCGCACTGCAGTTGACAGAGCGAAGATCAGTACGCCAAACAGGAGAAGCGCCAATACATGCGCCGAGGTTGCTGCATCGAGAGCGCCGGAAATGAGCGAGATCGATACTGTATAAAGCGGAGGGAATACGGTCAGTAGTTCATTGCGGTAGTTCGCGAGGCGCCCAGTCTCTGCAAAGTTTTCTGCCATCGAGAGATATTCGACCGAATCGGCAGAAATGCCGAGGCCAAACTTGCTTGTGGCCAAAGCCAGCACGATGACTGCGATAGCAGCGTGCACCAGTGGTATAGCAATACTGCCGAAGCTTGCGCGACTCATTCGTCCGATCTACCGAGTAGTGGTTCAGTGAACGTATCATAGCGCGGGTGAGAGTCTGAAGGATTAAGATGCGCGAGGCAGCGTTCTCCACAACTAACAGCGGTACTTTGGCAGACAGATGGGCTGTAGGCTGCCGGAAGAGGGTTACAGACCCGGAGTGCCGTCCGACCGATCCCGTCCTGAAGGTAGATCGCCGCGGACGCGACAGTCTGCGCACCCACTACCCTGCCTGCGCATGTCGATTGCCGCCCATTGCGCTCGTCGCTACCCTGATATCTGACTCCTGACTCCTGATTCCTCTCCCATGCGCATCGTCCTGTTCACCGACACGTTTCTGCCCAAAGTCGACGGCATCGTCACGGTTATCCGGCTTCTGCTCGAACACTTGCAGAAGCGCGGGCACACGGTCATGGTCGTCTGCCCCGATCTTGGCCCGGTGGACGAGTACGCCGGTGCACAGGTCGTGCGCGTGCCGGGCATTCCGTTCTGGGCCTACCCGGGCCTCAAACTGAGCTGGCCGGGGTATTTCACGTATCGCAAGGTACGCGCCTTCAAGCCGGACGTCGGGCATTTCATCCACGCCGGATTCACCGGCGGCAGCGGCATGTTCATGATGCTGGCGCTGAACACCCCGCGCGTCGTCAGCTTTCACATCGATTACGCGCGCCTCGCCCCGCAGTTCGGCTTCGCATGGGCATGGCCGGTCGTCGGCGGACTGGCGCGCATCATGTTCAACCGTGCCGACCTGCTGATCGCCCCGGCCGGCCACATGATTGAGCGCATCCGCGAGCAGGGCCTACGCCCGCCGATCGAGGTGTGGGGCCGCGGCGTCGACACCGTGCGTTTCCATCCGCGCTTTCGATCCGACGCTATGCGGTCGCGACTCGGGGGCGACGAGGGATCCACCCTGCTGCTGTACGTCGGGCGGCTCAGCGAGGAGAAGCGCCTGCGCGATCTGCGGGCCGTGCTGGAAACCGTGCCAAACACCCGCCTTGCGTTGGTCGGCGACGGTCCAGAGCGGCCCGATCTGGAGGCATACTTCGCCGGCCTGCCGGTCACGTTCACCGGCAACCTGCACGGCGACGATCTGAGCGCCGCCTACGCGAGTTCCGACGTGTTCGTATTTCCTTCGCGCATGGAGACCTACGGCCTCGTCGTCGCCGAAGCGATGGCGTCCGGCGTGCCGGCGGTGGCGGCGCGGGTTGGCGGCGTACCGGAGATGGTCGAAGACGGCGCGACCGGCTTCACGTTCGAAGTGGGTGACGTAACGGCACTGATCGACGGCGTGCGTGCGCTGACTGCCGACGCTGCGGTCCGTGCGCAAATGGGCGCCGCCGCCCGGGCATGGGCGGAGATCAACACATGGGACGACAAGATGGACCGCGTGATCGGGTACTACGAGCAGGCCATCGCCATCCGTGCTGGGAAAGACCGGTTCGGCCGGCCACAGTCGTCCACACCACGTGCCAACAAGTCCCTCTCCGACTAAGGGCAGCGCATGGGCCATTGGAGGGCGCCGCGTCTATCGTGCAGCCACACTCTAGCGTATAATCGATCGATTAGCGCGTGAGTGCCGCAGCCAGCGCGCCACAACACCTTCCTTCATTATCGCTGGTTCGCCACCTGCACCGTGACGCGATGTGTCACGCGCCTACCCGGGATTATCGGTAGGCGGAACGCGGGCGCGATCCACAGGAGTGTGTCCATGTCGCTCGACTTTCTCTCTCGTATGATAGGGATGGTCGTCTTCGCCGTACTCGGTGCGCGTTTGGGCGCCGACCTTGGCGAGGCGATCAGCCTCGAACAGCCGATTGGCGGTGTCCTGTTCGGCCTTGTCGGGACGCTCTTCGGCCTGATCCTCACGCCGTGGCTGACGACACGGCCGGTGCGCGCCTTGCGCCGGATGGTCAATTCGCTGTCGATCGAAGTACTTCTGATGTCGATCATCGGCGCGGCGATCGGTCTGCTGCTTACACTCCTGCTGGCGTACCCGATCTCGCTGCTCGGCGGCGTGGTCGGCAATGTGCTCCCGGCCGTCATCTCGATCATCGGCACGTACCTGCTGGCGACGACCTTCGCCTTGCGCAGCCGCGAACTGTGGGAGCGGATAAGCGGCGGATCGAGCCAGCGCAAGCTGCTCATGCCGTCCAACCGGCAGGTCATCATCGATACGTCGGCGTTGATCGACGGGCGAGTCGTCGACATCGTCCGCACCGGTTTTCTGGTCGGGACGATTATCGTGCCACGCTTCATTCTGAGCGAACTCCACCACGTCGCGGACTCGTCTGATCCGCTGCGCCGTAACCGCGGCCGGCGCGGGCTGGTCAAGCTCAACGAGCTGCAGCGCAGCGACTTCATCATCGTCAAGATCGTCGAGGACGATTTCGAGGACATCGCGGAAGTCGACGATAAACTGGTCGCTCTCGCGGGCCGCTACGAGGCCGCCATCATCACCAACGACTTCAACCTGAACAAGGTGGCCGACGCGCAAGGCGTGCTGGTGCTCAACATCAACCTGCTGGCCAATGCCGTGCGCAGCATCTACATCCCCGGCGAATCGCTGATGATCCACATTTTCCAAGAGGGACGCGAGGCCAATCAAGGCGTCGGCTACCTCGAAGACGGGACGATGGTGATTGTCGAACAGGGCCGCCAGTTCATGGATCGTACGATCAAAGTGGTCGTCACGCGCTTGATTAACCGCGAGACAGGCCGCATCATCTTTGCCGTGCCAGAGGGCATGGAACGCAAGGGCGACATTCCTGAGGAAACGGAGTAAACCGTCAATGAGCTTGATGATCTACAACGTGCTGGGCCGCCAGAAGGTCGAGTTCGTCCCGCTTGAGCCCGGACGCATCGGCATGTACGTCTGCGGCCCGACCGTGCAGGAGTACTCCCACCTCGGCCACGCCAAGACCTACGTGTCGTTCGACGTAGTCGTGCGCTGGCTGAGGGCATCCGGCTACGACGTGTTGTATGTCCAGAACATCACCGACGTCGGGCACCTGCTGGAAAGCGGCGAAGACCGCATCCTGCGTAAGGCCAGCCAGCTTCAGGCCAAGCCCATGCAGATCGTCGAGCACTACGCACGCCACTACTTTCAGGACATGGACACGCTCGGCGTGCAGCGGCCCGACATCTCGCCGCGTGCCAGCGGCCACGTCCCCGAGCAGATCAAGATGATCGAGACGCTGCTCGAGAAGGAGTACGCGTACGTCGCCAACGGTAGCGTGTATTTCGACGTGACCAGCGCGCCGGGATACGGCAAGCTGTCGAACCGGCGCATTGACCAGCAGGAAGCCGGCACGCGCGAGGCCGTCCGCGGCGAGAAACACCATGCCGAAGACTTCGCCTTGTGGAAGCGCGCCGATCCTGAACACATCCTGCGTTGGGACAGCCCGTGGGGCGAAGGCTTCCCCGGGTGGCACATCGAGTGCTCGGCTATGGCAAAGAAGTATCTGGGCGCGACGTTCGACATCCACGGCGGCGGCGTGGACAACATCTTCCCGCACAACGAGTCGGAAATCGTGCAGAGCGAATGCGCCAACGACGCCGACTTCGCCCGCTACTGGATGCTGGTCGGGTCGCTCAACGTGCCGGATCAGTTCGGCATCCCGACCAAGATGAGCAAATCGCTCGGCAACTACGTCACGATCAAGGACGCGCTGGAGAAGTACCGGCCCGAGGTCATTCGCATGTTTGTACTGGGCGCGCACTACACCAGCCCGGTCACTTACAGCGACGAGTCGATGCGCGGCGCACAGGGCGGTTGGGAGCGTCTCAACAACGCGGTGTGGCTGGTGCGCTCGCAGCTCGCCGGCGCGCCCGCCGGTGACGAGGGCGGGGCGTTCAGCGAACGGCTCGACAAGGCGCGCGCCGCCTTCGCCGAAGCAATGAACGACGACTTCAACGCGCCACTGGCCGTTGCTGCCCTGCAAGACCTCACACGAGATGTCAACGTGCTGCTCAACGGCGGGACGACCGTCGGTGTCGAAACGCTCAAGGCCATTGACAGCTTGTACAGCGACCTCGCCGGCGACGTGCTGGGGATCATCGCGCCGCAGCAGCAAGCCGGAGCCAACGCCGAGCGCGAAGCCGGCTTGGTTCAGATGCTGATCGACATGCGTACGGCGGCGCGCAAAGCCAAGAACTGGGCCGAATCCGACCGGATTCGCGACGAGTTGGCTGCGCTCGGAATCACGCTGGAAGACCGGCCTGACGGTACGGTGTGGAAAGGCGAATGACCATGAAACGCATCGGGCTTATCGGCGGATTGAGCTGGGAATCCTCGGCGGAATACTATCGGCTCCTCAACCAGTTGGTGCGTGAGAAGCTGGGCGGGATGCACTCGGCCGATTGCGTGATGACCAGCTTCGACTTCGCTGAAATCGAGGCGCTGCAATCCGCCGGCGAGTGGGATGCGGCCGCCCGGTTAATGGTCGATGCGGCGCATCGGCTAGAACGCGCCGGTGCAGAGTGCATCGTGATCTGCTCCAACACCATGCACCGCATGGCCGGCGAGGTACAAGCCGCCGTCGACGTCCCGCTGATTCACATCGCCGATCCGACCGCCCGCGCCGCGATGGTGTCCGGCCATGAAACGGTCGGCTTGCTGGCGACCATCTACACGATGGAGCAGGAATTCTACCGGGGCCGGCTTGTCATCAAGCACGGCCTCAACGTCATCGTGCCCGAGGATGAAGATCGCCGCGCGGTGAACGGCATCATCTATCGCGAGCTGGTGCAGGGCAAGGTGCGCCGCAAAAGCCGGACGCAAATTGTCGCAGTCATCGAGAAACTTCAATCCCTCGGCGCTCAGGCGATCATCCTTGGTTGTACCGAACTCGGTCTGCTCATCAAACCGGAGCACAGCCCGCTTCCGCTCTACGACACGACCCTGCTTCACGCGCGCGCGATCGTCGATTTTGCTATCGGCGAGGCGCCGGAGGACATCTAAATGGAGTTTCTGTACGGGCACTGGGCCGTCCTCGAGTCGCTGCGTGCGCGCCGGCGCAAGCCCGACCAACTGCTGATCGCCGACCGCATCGAAGAACGCGGCAAGGTCGCCGAGATTGTTCAGATGGCACAGGCGCGGCGTATCGACGTCAAGCGCGTGACGCGCCGCATCCTCGACGATCTATCCAACGGCGCGAATCATCAGGGCACGCTGCTGCGCGTTACCCCCTACCCCTATGTGCAGCTTGAAGATGTGCTCAATCTGGCGACGGCACGCGGCGAACGGCCATTTCTCCTGCTGCTCGACCTGCTCAAAGACCCACAAAACGTCGGCGCCCTGATTCGCGTGGCGGATGCCGTCGGCGTGCACGGCGTCATCATGCAAGACCGGCGCAGCGCCAGTGTCACGCCGGCGGTCGTCAACGCGTCGTCTGGCGCGGTCGAGCACATCCACGTCGTGCAGGTCACCAACCTCGTCAACACGATGAAGGACCTCAAGAAGCACGACATCTGGTTGGTGGGCATGGAAGCTGGCCCCGAGGTTCCCGCGCTCGAAAACGCCAACCTGAACATGGCGCTCGGCCTCGTCATGGGCAGCGAAGGCGAAGGCATGCGACGGCTTGTGCGCGAGACATGCGATCTGCTGATGTCCCTGCCGATGCGCGGTCACGTCGCCAGCCTCAACGTCGCCACCGCCGGCGCCGTCGCCCTTTACGCCGCCTACCAAGCCCGAGGATATACGTAGCAAGTGCTGAGTTTTCAGGTATCAGGTGTCAGTAATCAGATAACAGAGTCGATCGACGGCAAGGAGTGCTCGCTCGACGATTGGCGAGGCATGCTGGCCGATTCAGAGCACTGACCACTGAAGACTGTCTACTGACAACTGACTTCTGCGCCAGCCTTCAGCGACAGCCCGCGTTGCGGTATAGTTAAGCGTACACGATATTGATTTACGCTCAGCAGAGGCGTTAGAACATGATCGACGACGTACTCAAAGAGACCCGCAACAAGATGAAGTCCACCCTCAGCGTTTACGAGCAGGACTTGCACGGCATCCGCAGTAACCGGGCCAGTACCGGCCTTGTCGACCGGCTCGAAGTCGAGTACTACGGCCAACCGACGGAACTGCGCCAGCTTGCCAATATCTCGACGCCGGAGCCGATGCAAATCCTTATTCGGCCGTTCGACGGTTCGGCCGTGAAGGCCATCGAGCGGGCGATTCTTGAAGCCAACATCGGCATGCAGCCCAACACCGACGGCACCCAAATTCGCTTGAACATGCCGCCGCTGACGCGCGAACGCCGCGTCGAACTCATCAAGGTGCTGCACAAGCGTGCCGAAGACGCCCGTGTCAGCCTGCGCAACATCCGCCGCAGCGCCATCGAGGACATGAAAGAGTTCGAACGCGAGAAGATGATCTCCGAGGACGACCTCAAGCACGGCGAGTCCGAGGTCCAAAAGCTGATCGACCAATTCTCCGCGCAGGTCGATGAGCTGACCAAGAACAAAGAAAAAGAGATGATGGAAGTGTAATACAATGGAGTACGGCGCAGTGTGATTCTGCGCTGCACGGAGACGAAGGGGACCGGGACCTGAACTGGCTCCGATGCTGCGGGCTTATCGCAGGCCGCCCCCGTCCCGGCACCCTGAAGCGAAGTTGATCGAGGGCCGCTTGCATGGCCGCAAATGTCGTAGATCCATCTGTCACCTCCGCGCCGCTTGCCGTGCCGGAGCGTGTTCCGCGCCACGTCGCGATAATCATGGACGGCAACGGGCGTTGGGCCGCGGCGCGCGGGCTGCCCCGAAGCGAGGGACACCGGCAGGGCACTGAAAACCTGCGCACGATCATCCGCGCGGCGGTCGAGTTCGGCGTCGAGATCCTCACGATTTACGCGTTCTCGACCGAGAACTGGGGACGTCCTCGGCGCGAAGTGCGCCTGCTGCTCAAGATCCTTGAGATGGTGATCGACCGCGAACTGCGCGAGCTGCATTCCAACGGCGTACAAATCCGCCACATTGGCGAGCTGGACGGCATTCCGCCGGGCATTCAGCGCAAGGTGCAGCACGCCTGCGAATACACCCGCCACAACGATCGCCTGATCCTCAACGTCGCCTTCAACTACGGCGGGCGCGACGAGATCGTCCATGCGGTGCGGCGCATCGTGCAGGATGGCATCCCGCCGGAGAGCATCAACGAGGATCTGATCTCGAGCTATTTGTATACCAGCGGCCTGCCCGATCCCGACCTGATCATTCGCACCAGCGGCGAACTGCGGGTGAGCAACTTCCTGATCTGGCAAGGCTCGTACAGCGAGTACTACGCGACCGACACGCTGTGGCCAGACTTCAACCGCGAGCAGTTCCTGCTGGCACTAATCGACTTCAGCAAGCGGCGGCGGCGCTTCGGGCTGACCACCGAACAGGTCGAGGACGACCAAGATCTGAGCGAGACACTTCCAAGTTAGGCGCCGCCCGACCACGGACGCATTCGAACGAGCTTTTAGCACAAAGGCACTCACGCCATGTATTCGAACTTGAACGAGCTCAAGACAGCGCTCTCTGAGCAGCAGTATATCGCCAGCGACGACATCGGCACGGTCATGTTCCTCGCCGACAGACTCGGCAAGCCCGTGCTCGCCGAAGGTCCGGCGGGTGTCGGTAAGACCGAACTGGCGAAGGCCTACGCGCTGGCGACCAAACGCCCCCTGATCCGTCTCCAATGCTACGAAGGGCTGGACGAAAGCAAGGCGCTCTACGAATGGGAATACGCCAAGCAGATGCTGTACACCCAGCTCCTGCGCGATAAGCTGAGCGACATGCTGTCAAGCGCCGGCACCCTGCGCGAAGCGGCCGACCGGCTCGGCGCGGAGGAGAGCGTGTTCTTCAGCGAACGCTTCCTGCTGGCCCGTCCGCTGCTGCAAGCGCTGACCGCCGAACAACCGGTCGTCCTGCTGATCGACGAGATCGACCGCGCCGACGCCGAATTCGAGGCGTTCCTGCTCGAAATCCTGAGCGACTTTCAGGTGTCGGTGCCGGAGCTTGGCACAATCAAGGCGCGCCACATGCCGACCGTCGTGCTGACCAGTAACAATACGCGCGAACTCAGCGAGGCGCTCAAGCGGCGCTGCCTGTACCTGTTCGTGGACTACCCGACGCAGGCAGCAGAGCTGGCGATCGTGCGCCTGCGCGTGCCACAGCTTAACGCCCGCCTCGCCGAACAGGCCGTGGAAGTCGTGCAAAGCCTGCGCAGCATGGACCTCAAGAAAGCCCCGAGCGTCTCAGAAACGCTGGATTGGGCGCGCGCGCTGGTCATGCTCAATGCCGATACACTCGACAAGGACACGCTGCAGAACACGCTGACCGTTCTGCTCAAGCACGAAAGCGACGTCAATAAGGCCAAGCGCATGCTCAGCGGCGAGGGACGCTCGGCGTCGGACCGCGGACGTCGCAGCTTCGGGCGCGGATTCAATAATTAGTGCCGACCCGCTTCGCGCGGATCGGCACCACATCCAGACTCCGTTATGGGGTCAGCCGCCCGACGTCGCGCGGGAACAGAGCCGCTTCGCGCACGTTAGGCAGTTCGGCAAGCCGCGCTGTCCAGCGCTCCAGCCCGATCGCAAACCCGCCGTGCGGCGGCAGTCCAAATTTGAACGCCTCCAGATATCCCTCGAACGGTTCGACGGGCATGCCACGCGCGTCCAACGCTGCCAGATAATCCGCGTAGAGGTGTAGGCGCTGACCGCCCGTCACCAGTTCAAGACCGCGAAACAGCAGGTCGAAGCTGGCGCTGTAGGCGGGTCGCTGCACGTCCGGATGCGTATAGAACGGTCGCTTCGCCATCGGATAGCCTTCGACGAACACGAAATCGCTGCCGTATTCGCGCAGCGCCCACTCGCCGAGCCAACGCTCGTGATGCGGCGACAAATCCGGCTCCGCGCGGCAATCCTCGCCGGTTGCCGCGGCGATCAGGTCGAGCGCGTCCGTGAAGTGAACGATTGGGACCTTCGCCGGGATGCGCGGCAGGACAATGCCCCACAATGCGCACGCGGTAGCCGCCGAATCCGAGACAGCAGCGACCATTCCACGGATCACCTCGACCAGCGCAGTCATCACGTCGCGGTGGCTGTCGATAAAGCCGAACTCGACATCGCATGAGACGTATTCGTTCAAGTGCCGAGGCGTATCATGCGGCTCAGCACGGAAGACTGGCGCCACCTCGAATACGCGCTCGAATACACCGACCATCATCTGCTTATAGAACTGCGGGCTTTGCGCCAAATAGGCCGCACGCCCAAAGTAGTCGATCTTGAAGACGTTGGCGCCGCTCTCGGTCGCGGAGGCCACGATCTTCGGCGTTTGAATCTCGGTGAAATCGAGGCGGCGCAGCGTTGACCGGAACCCCTCCATGCTCGCCGACGCGATCTCGAACAGCGCGCGCTGCTTAGGATGACGCAGCGTGATCGCCGCGTGATCGAGCAGCGTCGGAAGCTGGGCGTTCAACTCCGGGCGGAACAGGTCGAACGGGGGCGGCTCAGCCGCAGGCGATAGGACTTTCACCCGCACGTCGTGAATTTCGACGCCGCCCGGCGCCTTCGGCTCCGCAACAACCTCGCCTTCGACGCACACCACCGATTCGGCGTACACACCGTCGAGCACTGCCGGCGAATCGATCACGACCTGCGCCAGACCGGAGCGGTCACGTACGATGAGGAAACCGAATCCCCCCATCGGGCGCCATCGGTGCAGCCACCCCGACACACTGACAGTTTCGCCAACGTGCCGGGCCAATTGGGATGCGAGAACACGGGACATGGGTGACACCTCCTCTTGGAATCAAACCCCCTCCGCTGCGGACGGAGGGGGCATCCGTGGTGCCACCGCAGTTTGCTTTCGGCACGCGGTGTCGAGCATGCCGTAAGCCTCGAAGCCTGATAACGGGGGCGACCCGGCGGCGCTTACTGGTCAGACGGCCATGTTTGAATCCGGACGTCTGCGTTTTTCGCCGCGCTCAGGAGTGTCGTTCCGCATACCACCGCTGACCGCGCTCACAGCCGAGGGCGCGGCTCTCTGGACAGAATGGATACGCGTACTCATCTCCCTCAACGCTTTCGATAGAGAGTAGGACAACCTGTGCGACCTGTCAACCACCCTAATCGGGGGCACCGCGGGGCGTGCAGGACGTAACGAAACGGTAGAAAATCCGCACAGAATACGCATTGGCATCGTCTAGCACGCCGCGCCGGTGCGTGCTACAGTTAGCGGCTGAGATCCACGCGACTGAGGACGCGGATGAACGAAACCCCGTTCGGCCCGCAAGGCACGCTGATCGGCAAATCGCTCGGCGACTATGAGCTTGTCGACCTGCTGACATCGGGCGGCATGGCGCGCATCTACAAAGGGCTGGACAAGCGGCTTCAGCGCTACGCCGCCGTCAAAGTCCTGATGCGCGAACTGCTCGACAGTGACGAAAGCCTGCCGGAACGCTTCTCCCGCGAGGCGCGTGCTGTCGCTCAGTTGGATCACCCCAACATCGTCACGGTCTACCAGACCGGCGAACAAGACGGCTATATGTTCATCGCCATGCGCCTGATCGACGGCAACGATTTGGCCGATGAAATCTCGCGCCTGCGCCGCCTCGGCAAGCTGATGGATCCGATGCGGGCGCTGAACATCCTCGAACAGATCGCCGAGGCGCTTGACTATGCGCACGGACGCGGCATCATCCACCGCGACTTCAAGCCGTCGAACGTCTTGCTCACCGAAGGCGACCGCGCTTACTTGACCGACTTCGGACTGGCGCTGTGGCAGTCCAAAGACAAGACCATGGGCACCGCCTTCGGGACGCCGCGTTATATCGCGCCCGAACAGGCCCTCGCCAGCGAGACCGCCGTCCCGCAGAGCGACATCTACGCGATGGCCGTTGTGCTGTACGAAATCCTCACCGGCGACATGCTGTTCCGTGCCGACACGCCGATGCAGGTCGCGCTCAGCCACATCAGCGAACCGCCGCCCTCGCCGCGCGGCGTCAACCCGGACATCCCCGAAGCGGTCGAGCGCGAACTGCTCAAGGCGCTGAGCAAGGACGCTAAGGCCCGCCATCAAACTGCCGGCGAATTTATTCGCGCGGTCAAAGCGGCTTATCAAGGCGCGCAGACGATGCACACCGCGCCGTCGTCATCGGGGAGCACGCGGCTTCTCCCCGGCGACGTGTCTCCGACCGTCGTCATCCCTGACGCCCGCACGCCGGTTTCGCAGCGTCTTGAGCGCCCTGCCCCGCCGCCCGAGACACGCTGGACATTGATCATCGCGATTATCGTCGTGCTCGTCGGCGCGCTCGTGTTCGGCGTCGCGGCGATTGTCGGGCTGTCACGCTTGTACGCCAACAACAACGCGACCGCGACCGCCACTGCGCAGACCGCCATCGCGATCGTTAACGCCACCGGCACGGTCAATGCGGCCAACACCGCCGCGTCGATCATGGCGACCGAAACCGCTCTCGCGCCGACAGCGACCCCGACCGCGACGGACACGCCGACCGCTACGCCCACCGCCACGGACACCCCAACCGCGACGGAAACGGCAACGGCAACCCCGACGGACACACCGACCGAGACTGATGTCCCACCAACCGCCAACGCGGCACAAACCACCGAAGCGCGGCAAGCGCGGGCGACCGACCGCGCAGAAGCCGCCACAACGGCGACTGCCGAATTTATCGCCATCGTCGCGCTGACCACCGGGCCGGACATCTTCGTGACGGTGACACCGGCCGATACACGCACAATCGAACCCGGTGATCTCACAGCGACGTGGATCGCCTCCACCAGCTTGACCGCGGCGCCCAGCGCCACCGCCGGCACGCCTGCGCCAACCGGCGAAACCGCTGAGCCTACCACTGAAGTCACCGCAACTGAGGAACTGTCCGCAACTCCGTCAGCCACCACGACCGCCGAGCGCGTGACGCCGACCGACGAGGCAGCGACCGAAACGGCGGCTGTTGCGCCGACCGCATCCGTAACCGCCGAAGCCTCCGGAACCGCCGACGTAACTGTCACCCTCAGCCCGACCTCGGCCCCGACCGAGAGCGAAACCCCGACTGCGACATCCGATGCGGTTGTTGGGCGCACGAGCACGCCCACGCCACGGCCCGAACCCGCCCGCCTGCTGCTGCGTTACTCGTTCGATTTCTTCGTCGTACAGGTCACCAGCGAACAGCCAGTCGACGTCTCGCGTCTGACGTTCTCCGCCGCTGACATCAACGCCCCGTCGCTAGGCGGCCCGCGCCCGATCGGCCTGCTTGAGCCCGGCGTTTGCGCCGTGTTGATGCAGCAGCGGCGCGTATTCGATCCAGAAGTGTACGGCTGTCCGCTGCCGGTCGATCGACTGGCTCAGATCCCCAGCGAGGCCGTGTTCTGGCGCACGATTTTCTCAGTATCGTGGAATGGCTCGCGGCTAGGCAACTGCACTCCGGCGTCCCGCACAGAAGAGCGGCAGTGCGAGCTGGTGATCCGCTAGTCGACCAGAGGCAGACCAACGTAGACGGCAGTCCCGGCGCTGGGCCTGCTCTTAAGGTCGATCTCGCCACCGTGTTCCATCACGATTTGGCGCGCGAGTGCCAACCCCTGCCCGCTTCCCGGGACGCTGACCGGCCTGCCGTCGTCGGTTTCCGGCGTGCCGCGGTAAAAGCGCGTGAATACGTGCGGCAGTTCTTCGCGCTTGATGCCGACACCGTTGTCGCGCACGCGGATCGTGACCTTGCCGTCTTCCGGCTCGCGAGTCTGCAGCATGATCGTGCCGCCCGCCGGCGTGTATTTGATCGCGTTGTCGAGGATGCTCCCCAGCGCCCAGCTCAGCCGCTGAATGTCGCCGTTGATCTTCAGGCCGCGCGTCTTGATCTGCACTTGCAGCTCGATGTGATGGTTGATGGCGATCTGGCGCCACTCGTTGCTAACCTTCCAGATCAACGTCTCCAGCGGCAGCACCGACGTCTCGTGCGGAAGCTGCAAAACGTCGCTGTCCGCCAGCACTTTGCGCAGCAGCACAACTGTGCCGATGCGCGTGCTATCGTAGTTCATCACCGCCGTAACCTGCGCCTGCACGAGCTGGTCGGCCACGTCGACGCGCATCGGGTCGCCCAACGCATACACGCCTGGCGCCAACGCATCGCCTAATGCATCGGTTACGGCCTCGGTCAGCGCCGTTGGATCGTCGCCTTTCATCAGCGGTCCGAGCAGCTTGCGCGCCGACGTGTTGACCTGCACCACGCGCCCGTTCAGGTCGAGGACGATCACGCCTTCCGGCAGCGCATCTATACTTGCGGCAAGCTGCGTGGTTTCCTGCCGGCTGACTCGCAGTTGGGAGCGAAGCGTGTCGGCTTTGTCCTGCACATACTCGGCATACCGGTTGAGGGCCAGCGCCAGATCGCCGAACTCGTCCGCCGCGATGTACAGCCGCGCGGTGCGATGCCCTGCCGCCAACTGCGCGATGATGTCGGTCGTGCGGCGCATCCGGTACGAGAATCGCAATCCGACGTACAGCGCGGCGAGCAGCGGCACCATCGCCGCCATCAGGACATACAGCGGGAAGCGCGCACGCACGCGGTCGGCCGGCGCTGTGTACAGAATCGCGCCGACAATCAGCACGAAAATGCCACTCAGCGCAATCGGCAGCAGCACGCGCCAGCGCAGCGACGCGCCAAAAGGTCGTGGTCGATCGGACGTTATCATGCCGAGATTATGACACGAAACACTCCTATTCGGCACGCCGCATGCCAACCGTGCTTGGAGTTCCACGTTCAGCCACGGGAACGGCAATCCCGGACAGGGCGGCGCCTACCCACTGTGCAAACGGCCCCGAAATGTCGCGAGGCCGTTTGTGTTGTTGTGAAGAGTTTCTCGCCTGCTACCTCTTCTCTTCGTCCGGCCCCAGCAGGAAGGCGTGCAGCAGGGCCGCCACCACGCCGCCGACCACCGGCCCGATGATGTACGGGAGAATGTAGCTCAGGTCGCCCGCAGCAAGCGCCGGGCCAATCGTGCGCGCCGGATTCAGCGACGCACCGGTGTACGGGCCACCGGCGAGGATGGCGATCGTCAGTGTGAAGCCAATTGCAATGGGCGCGAACGCCCCCGCGCGTCCAAACACCGCCGACTGGAAGATTGCGGTGACGAGGAAGAACGTCAGCACCGCTTCGAGCGCCATCACGCGGAAGTCGGCCGGGTCGATCGAGCCGAGCGTCTGCCCGTAGTTGAAGTCGGCCGCGCCGGTGTTCATCAGGGCCGCAACCAACAGGCCGCCGATAATGCCGCCGATCAACTGCACAACCCAATACTGCACAGCCTTCGACACGCTAATCTTCCCCACGGCGAGGAAACCCGCCGTAACTGCCGGGTTGAAGTGCCCGCCGCTGATCGGCCCGTAGAAGAACGCCATCGTCAATACGGCCAACCCGTGCGCAAACGCCGGGACCGTCACGCCAAATTGCGGCGCGATCGTCACGCTGGCCGCACCCACAAAAACAAGCGTAAATGTGCCCAACAATTCAGCAAGCAATGCCTTCACGTCCGAACGGTCCATGGCGGTGTCCTTTGCATACGCACCTGATGTAGCGGGATTATCCCCGGTTGGGAGTACGGTTTGCAAGGAGTTTGCACATCGGACGCACTCTGGCAAAATTCTCCCGCGATACTAATGGCAGTTGCGCCCGTGTTCGGCGCTCGAACCCTGAGGAAGAACCATGTTCAAGGCCGTACTAGTGCTTGCCGTCGCCTCTGTCTTCCTGCTGACGGGCTGTCGGCGCGGTGAGATCACCATTGACCCGCAAAGCCGCAGCGTATCGGTCACATTGCAGGAGTCGGACATCAACGACGTGATCGCCGAAGCACTTGCTGCACAATCCAATCCTCTGCTGCGCAACCCGTCCGTCGACCTGCAGCCCGGGCTGATCGTGGTCAATGGCGAGCATGTTCGCCGGGACGGCAGCGGGGCGACTGTGAGTGGCTCGATCAGCTTCCGTCCGACCGTCACGAACAACCGGCTTGAGATTACGGTCGAGTCGGTCGCGATCGACGGCTTGCCCAACGCTGACGACGCGCTGATGGACTTCGCCACCAAGCTGGCGGACAAGCTGAATGCCCGCTTGCAGCGAACCGTCCGCGTGTTTGAAGTCACGTCGATTACGGTGACCGATACGTCGCTGTCGTTCGTGCTGCAGCGCGGGGATTAGCCGCATCTACGCAAGTGGGTCTCTACTCCATGTCGGATAGTCGGCGGTCTGCACGCCGTGTTGCCCGAGCATCAGGTTGATCTGTCCGGCGTGTTCCTGCACGTGGCGCAGGTTGTAGATCAGCAGCTCGAGGAAGGTCGGTTCGCCCCACGGGAACCAGCAGCGCCGCTGCGCCATCTCGCCGGTCAGCGACCGGATTGTCTGCTTGCATCGCTGTCGACAGCCGCGCAGATAGTCCAGCAGTTCGACCTTCGTGTAAACGCGCTCCGGCAGCGGGCCGTCGTCATATTGCTCGATCAGCGTAAACGGCGCGGGCGGCACAAACCCGTCTTCGCTGCCGGTGAGGTACAGGTCGAGCCAGAACATCGCGTGATAGGCGACGTACCACACCTCCGAAAAGACCGGGCTTTTCGCGCCGGTGTCCCACATCGAATGGCGCCACAGCCGGTCGGGGCAAGCCGTGACGGTGCGTTCCAGATAATCGATGACCGCGCCGAACTGCCGCCAGATGCCCGCCTTGGATTCATCGTCCATGTCCGCCTCCCCGTCGATTCTGAACGGGTGTAGTGTAACGCGCAGTCCCGGCCTGCGACCCATCACCGAGTTTGACGCCGCGGCCAATCTCGCCGTAGAGTCAACTACGCATTGAATCGCTGGGAGTTCTGGCCGTGAACGTCAAGCCGCTGACTTCGATCGACCGCGACGCGCTTCGACACGTCATCACCGGCTACGAGTCGGATGGGGTGTATCGGGTGACGTGGCACGAGTCCGACGACCGCGTGATGTTCCAGCTTGACCTCGAGCCGCTGCCCGCGCCATATGTCAAACGGTTCGACCTCGAAGATCGGGACTACTACGACGCCATCGTGCGCGATGGCCACTCGTTCGGCGCGTATGATGGGGATGTGCTGGCCGGTATCGGGCTGGCAGACGTCCATCTGTGGAATCGCACGTTCTGGATTCACGAACTGCATGTCGTCCCGGCGCATCGGGGGCGCGGTATTGGACGGGCGCTGATCGAGGCGCTGGCGCAACGAGCCACAACCGTCGAGTGCCGCACGATGATCGTAGAGACGCAGAACACCAACGTGCCGGCGATTCGCTTCTACCGGCGAGTCGGATTTCGGATCGAGGCCGTCGACGTCTCGTTGTACACGAATAACGACCTCACCGACGGAGAGGTCGCGGTGTACATGAAACGTCAACTCACGGCATAGACAGGCTGGGAATCGACACGTCGGCGGGCATTCCAGGGTACTCACTGCGGCCATTCTCATGTAACGTTGTGCGCTGAAATCCGCCGCACGTTCAGGGGGTTCATACGGTGCAGATCACCCGTATCGAGGTTCGTCCGCGCATTCCCTCCAGCAATCGTCGTCTTGTCGACGCTGCACACCAACTCGGCTTCCCCACCCTCACCGCGTGCACTGTCACGCGGCTGTTTTTTGTATCCGGCACGCTCACGGATGACGGCGCACATCGACTCGCCGGTGCACTGCTCACCGATCCGGTGACCGAAACGTACACACTGGGTGTATCGCCCGCGATGGAGGGCACGCGCTTGGTCGAGCGTACGCTGCTCCCGGGAGTCACCGACGCCGTCGCCGACAGCCTGAAGCACGCGGCGGGCCTGATCGGCGTGCCCGTCGAGCAAGCTGCCACCGGTGAACGCTACGAACTCTCCGGCGACCTGACCGACTCCGATATCGACGCCATCGCGCGCGGGGTGCTGGTCAACACTGTCATCCACCGCGTCAGCCTCGGTACGGCGATCAGCGCGCCGTTTGTCGCGGTCCAGCCCACCGACGACACGGTCGAGACGATCCCCGTCCGCGGGCTCTCCGACGATGCCCTGCTCAACTTGAGCAAAGACCGGCGGCTCTCGCTCGATCTCAATGAGATGCGCGCGATCCAGGCCTACTACGAGGAAATCGTACGCGACCCGACCGACGCCGAACTCGAGATGCTCGCGCAGACGTGGTCGGAACACTGCGTCCACAAGACGTTCCGCGCCAAAATCACCTACACCGGTCCGGCGCACGGCGCATCGCCGCACAGTCCACCGGTCACGCAGGAGATCGACGGCCTGCTCAAGACGTACATCCGCGCGGCAACCGACCAACTTGCCAAGCCGTGGGTGCGCTCGGCGTTCGTCGACAACGCCGGGATCGTCGCCTTCGATGACAAATTCGACGTGGCGTTCAAGGTCGAGACGCACAACCGCCCATCCGCGCTGGAGCCGTTCGGCGGGGCAAACACCGGCGCCGGTGGCGTGATCCGCGACGTGTTGGGCGTCAGCGCGCGCCCGATCGCCAATACCGACGTGCTGTGCTTCGGCCTGCCCGACACACCGATGGACGCGCTGCCGCACAACGTCTTGCACCCGCGCCGGATTATCGAAGGCGTCGTCCACGGCATCGAAGACTACGGCAATAAGATGGGCATCCCGACGGTCAACGGCGCGGTGCATTATCATCCCGGCTACACGGCCAATCCGCTGGTCTTCGCCGGATGCGTCGGGCTGGTCCCGCGCGGATCGCACCGCACCGAAGCGGAGCCCAACGACCTGATCGTCGTGATCGGCGGACGTACCGGCCGGGACGGTTTGCGCGGCGCGACGTTCAGCAGCATGGAGATGGACACGTCGACCGCCCAGCTTTCCGGCGGCGCGGTGCAGATCGGCAACCCGATCGCCGAAAAGCAGGTACAAGAGGTCGTGCTCAAGGCGCGTGATGCTCAACTTTACACGGCCATCACCGATTGCGGCGCCGGCGGGCTTTCCAGCGCGGTGGGCGAGATGGGCAAAGACCTCGGCGCGCGCGTACAGCTTGCCGACGTACCACTCAAGTACCCGGGTCTGCGGCCGTGGGAAATCTGGCTAAGCGAGGCGCAGGAGCGCATGGTGCTGGCGGTTCCGCCGGCCCACTGGGACGCATTTACCGCCATATGCGCGGCCCACGATGTCGAGGCCGTCGCCATCGGCACCTTCGCGCCGACCGGTCAGCTCGAGCTGTTCTACGGCGATAAGCCGGTCGGGAACGTCAGCATGGCGTTCCTGCACGGCGGCATCCCGCGGCGGGAGTTGGCGGCGGAGTGGGAAGCCCCCTCTCCCCCCGACCCCCTCTCCCTCAATGGGAGAGGGGGAGAAACCCACGCCGACTCGGGTGGCGGATCTGGTCCTCAAGAGGCGAAGAGACGGAACCGTGCCCGTGACTTCGCTCAAAGGCCGGAACGGCAGATTGCTGTTCCTGAACGCTTTCAGAAAGTAATGTTGGAAATCGCGCGGACGTTGCGCAAGGAACGAACCCGGAGCGAAGACATTCTATGGCAAGCTCTACGGCGTAAGCAGTTCGCCGGCCTCAAGTTTCGCCGTCAGCAGGCGATTGGCGCTTTCGTGCTTGACTTCTACTGTCCGGAATTGATGCTCGCGATCGAGGTGGACGGATCGATACACGACGAACAAGTCGAAGCAGATCGCCTTCGGCAGGAAATCATCGAGGAAACTGGAATTCGATTTGTTCGGGTAACTGCTGAAGACGTAGAGCTTCGCCTCAACCACGTTCTCAATACGATTCGCCGCGCTGCATTTCCCCCTCTCCACTTGAGGGAGAGGGGGTCAGGGGAAGAGGGGGTTATTGCTGCCACCCTCCTCGCCCTGCTCGCCCACCCCACCATTCGCAGTAAGGCCGACGTCATCCACCGCTACGACCATGAGGTCGGCACCGGCACGGCGATCAAGCCGCTGGTCGGACGTGGCGCGGGCCCCGGCGATGCCGCGGTGATCGTGCCGCAGGACACCCTCACCCCTAACCCCTCTCCCTCAGGGAGAGGGGAACCGATCCCCCGCGCCATCGCTCTATCTGTCGGGCTGTGCCCGCAGTACACCGCGCTTGATCCGTACGCAATGGCATGGGCAGCGGTCGACGAGGCGGTGCGCAACGCCGTCGCCGTCGGCAGCGATCCCGACACCATCTCCATCCTCGACAACTTCAGTTGGGGCAACACGCAGCTCCCCGACCGGCTCGGGTCGCTCGTGCGCTGCGCGCAGGGGTGCTATGACGCGGCGCTGGCGTACGGGACACCGTTCGTCAGCGGCAAAGACAGCCTGAACAACGAATACATCGGGCTGGACGGCGAACGGCACAGTATCCCCGGCACGCTTGTGATCTCTGCGCTGGGCATCGTACCGGATGCCGAGGAAACCGTCACAAGCGACTTCAAGCATGCCGGCGACCTCGTCTATCTGATCGGTGAGACCGAGCCGGACGAGCTTGGCGGGAGCCTGTACGAAGAACTCACCGGCGACAGCGGAATCGTCCCGCAGCCTGTGCGCGACGCGGTCGAACGGTATCGTCTGCTGCACCGCGCCATGCGCGCGGGTTATGTCACAGCCGCGCACGATTGCAGCGAAGGCGGTCTGGGCGTCGCGCTGGCCGAGATGTGCATCGGCGGGCAGATCGGCGCGGAGATTCAGCTCGTCGACAGCGACCCCGACGCGCTGTTCTGCGAGTCGCAGGGCCGCATCGTCGTCGCGGTCGATCCCGCGCTCGCGGCGGACTTTGAGGCGGTGATGGGAGTGCATGCGGCGCGTATCGGCACGGTGGGTGGCGACTCGCTCGTCCTCGTCGGCGAGTCGATTGCCGTGGAGGTCTTGGCGGCGGCATGGGGCGCAGCGCCCCTCACCCCGCAAACCAACTCAGCCCTCACCCCCGCCCCCTCTCCCTCAGGGAGAGGGGATCCCGGCATGCCGGACCCGGAGTTTCGCGATATGGCGTCGCAAGCGATGGTGTACATCGCGCGTGACCTTCGCCAGCGTGAGACACGGGCCGAGGATATGCTGTGGGAGTGTCTGCGTAATCGCAGGCTCGGCGGCTTGAAGTTCCGCCGCCAACATCCCATCGCGCGCACAACCTATGTGGCGGACTTCCTTTGCTACGAGGCACGGACGATCGTCGAAGTGGACGGTCCTATCCATGCTGACCGCCAAGAGGCCGATAACGATCGCCAGCACGATATCGAAGCGTTGGGGTATATCGTCCTTCGCTTCTCGAACGAGCAGGTCTTCAATCAGACCCGTGAGACGCTTGCCTCCATCGCGGAGACCTGTATTCGAACCATAAATCGCGCCCCGAAACCTCCCACCAACGCCGTGCCAGATTCCCCTCTCCCTGAGGGAGAGGGGCGAGGGGTGAGGGCTTCCCGGCTAGGGGGTGAGGGGCTGCACATCCGTCCCAAACCCATCCTCCTCCTGCACGCCACCGGCACCAATCGCGACCGCGACGCCGCGCTGGCCTGCGAACTTGCCGGCGGTGCCCCGGAAATCGTCACCGTGAACCAGCTTGTACGGGGCGAGCGCCACGTGCGCGACTACGCCATGCTGGTGATCCCCGGCGGCTTCAGCTACGGTGACGACCTCGGCGCGGGCGTGCTGTGGGCGCTCGACTTGCGCGAACGCATCCCTGGCATCGAAGAGTTCGTGCGTGCCGGCAAACCGGTGCTCGGCATCTGCAACGGTTTCCAGACCCTCGTGAAATCCGGCCTGCTGCCGGGTCACGCATGGGACGGCGGCGCCCGCTCGGTCACGCTGACCTATAACGAGCGCGGGCGGTTCGAGTGCCGCTGGGTGACGCTGCACGCTAACCTGGACAGTCCGTGCCTCTTTACCGAAGGCCTCGAAGAACCGATCCACGCGCCAATCGCGCACGGCGAAGGCCGCGTGATGGTCGCCGACGAGGCGACCCGCGAACGGCTGTGGGAGGACGGACTGGCGGCGCTGACCTACGGCGGCAGCGACTATCCGGAGAATCCGAACGGGTCGATCGACGCCATCGCCGGGCTGTGCAATCCGGAAGGCAACGTGTTCGGATTGATGCCGCATCCGGAGAACCATATCTTCCCGTGGCAGCACCCGCAGCGTGTGCATGGGTACAGCGGCCTACGCTTGTTCGAGAATGGGATTCGCCGGGCATGACCGACTTCAACCACAGCACATACATCAGCCCGTACACATGGCGCTACGGGTCGGAGCCGATGCGCCGCGTCTGGTCGCTGGAGAATCAGCGCAGGTTGTGGCGGCGGATTTGGGTCGCTTTGGCGGAGGCGCAGCAGCACGCCGGTCTCGTCCGTACCGAACAGGTCGCCGACCTGCGCGCCCATGCCGGTGACATCGACATCGCCCGCGCGCTGGAGATCGAGGCCGAGATTCATCACGACCTGATGGCCGAAGTGCGCACCTATGCCGAACAGTGCGCAGTGGGCGGCGGGATCATCCACCTCGGCGCGACGAGCATGGACATCGAGGACAACGCCGACGCGCTGCGCCTGCGCGACGCGCTCGACCTAATCGTCGCGTCTGTCCGCGACCTGCTGCGCGTCCTCGCCGACAAGATCGACGCCGAAGCCGACCGCGTGTGCATGGCCTTTACCCATCTCCAGCCCGCCGAGCCGACCACCGTCGGCTACCGGCTTGCCAACTACGCGCAAGACCTGTTGGCCGACTACACCGATCTCGTCCAAATCCGCGCCGGGATTCGCGGCAAAGGGTTCAAGGGCGCGGTCGGGACTGGCGCGAGCTATGCCGAACTGCTTCATGGCACCGGCGTAACCCCCTCCGATCTCGAAGCGCGGATCATGCAGTCGCTCGGACTCGACGCGTTCACCATAACCCATCAGACCTATCCGCGCCGACAGGACTGGGCGATCGTCAACGCGTTGGCCTCGGTTGCCATGACCGGCTATCGACTGGCGTTCGACGTCCGTCTGCTGCAGTCGCCACCCTTCGGAGAGTGGGCCGAGCCGTTCGGGGCCAAGCAGGTCGGATCGTCAGCGATGCCGTTCAAGCGCAACCCGATCAACGCCGAGAACGTCGACAGCCTGGCGCGCCTCGTCGCGGCCCTGCCCCGCGTGGCATGGGATAACGCCGCACATCATCTGCTGGAGCGCACGTTGGACGACAGCGGCAACCGGCGCTCCGTGCTGCCCGAGGCGTTCCTCGTCACCGACGAGATTCTGCGCCGGCTGAACAAGATCGTCTCCAATCTGCGCATCGACAGCAA
This sequence comes from Candidatus Flexicrinis affinis, assembly GCA_016716525.1. Taxonomy (NCBI): domain Bacteria; kingdom Bacillati; phylum Chloroflexota; class Anaerolineae; order Aggregatilineales; family Candidatus Flexifilaceae; genus Candidatus Flexicrinis; species Candidatus Flexicrinis affinis. Next base: position 459,170 of record JADJWE010000009.1, on the reverse strand, counting down.
CGCCGTCGCGCGCAACTTGCGGGTTTACGGTACGTTTGCGGCGACCGAGCGCGTGTTGATGGAAGCGGCCCGCCGCGGCGGCGACCGGCAGGAACTGCATGAAGTGATCCGCGAGCACAGCCTTGCCGCATGGGATGCCTTGCGCGCCGGTCAACCCAATCCCCTGCCCGATCTGCTGGCGTCGGACGAGCGAATCACGCGCCACGTCGATCCAGCCGCGGTGCGAGACCTGCTCGACGCGTCCGGTCACATCGGTGACGCACCCGCCCGTGCCCGCCAGCTCGCCGCGTCAATCCGCGATGCACTGACGTAGGAAATGAACCACAGAGAACACAGAGAGCACAGAGACTCATGAAGTGCATTGCGACAGAGAATGATCGACGGAATCAACGGGCTTAGCCAACGCGTAATCGGTGCCGCAATTGAGGTTCACCGAGTTCTCGGGCCGGGTTACTTGGAGTCCGTCTATGAAGAGGCGTTGGGAGTCGAACTCGCACAACGAGCGATACCCTATTCACGCCAGCACATCATCAGCCTGAATTACAAAGGTGCGACAATCGGAGAAGCACGTCTCGACTTCCTGATCGATGACAGACTTGTCGTGGAACTCAAAGCCGTTGACGAGTTTCATCCGGTTCACACCGCGCAAGTCATTTCGTACTTGCGTGCCACACGATTGAACCTCGGATTACTCATCAACTTCAACGTGAAGATCCTGAAGACCGGAATCCGCCGTGTCATTCTTGATTAATCCACTCTGCGTTTCTCTGTGTCCTCTGTGATCTCTGTGGTTCAGAATCAGTTCCAACATTCTGAAAGGCCAATATGCACACACATAATGAACTGATCGACGCGATAGCGGATGCGCTGGACGGCGTGGACGTCCCCGGATGGGGTGAACGCATCCGCGGCAAGGTGCGCGACGTCTATACCCACGGCGACGTTCGCGCACTCATCACCACCGACCGGATTAGCGCATTCGACCGCGTGTTGGGCCTGATCCCGTACAAGGGTCAGGTCCTCAATCAACTCAGCCTATGGTGGTTCGACCAGACCCGCGACATCGTCCCCAATCATGTGGTCGCCTCGCCCGATCCGAACGTGACCATCGCCCGCGAAGCGCAGGCGCTGCCGGTCGAAGTCGTCGTGCGCGGATATCTCACCGGCGTGACGTCGACCAGCTTGTGGACGCTGTATCAAGCCGGCGAGCGCCAGCCCTACGGCCTCGAGCTCCCCGAAGGCATGCAGAAGAACGATCCGCTCCCGTCCCCGGTAATCACGCCGACGACCAAAGCCGCCGACGGCGGGCATGATCGTCCGCTGACCCGCACCGACATCGTGGAGGGCATTCTTTCGCCGGAGTTGTGGCATCAGGTCGAACACGCGGCGCTCGCGCTGTTCGAGCGTGGCCAACAGGTCGCGCGGCGCGGCGGCTTGATCCTCGTCGACACCAAGTACGAGTTCGGCCTGATCGACGGCCACCTCACCGTGATCGACGAGATTCACACTCCGGACTCCTCGCGCTATTGGACGGCCGAGTCGGTGGCACCGGGGCAGGAACCGGACAACCTCGACAAGGAGTTCCTGCGCAAATGGTTCGCGGCGCAAGGCTACCGCGGCGATGGCACACCGCCGCCCATGCCGCCTGAATTCGTCGCGCAAGTCGCCGCGCGTTACATCGATGCCTACGAACGCCTCACCGCGTCGGCGTTCCAACCCGCGCCAACTCCGGCAGGCCCGCGGATTTCGGCCGCGCTAACGCGATGGCTTAACCCGCCGCGGTGATTGCTGTGGGTGCGAACAATCGGACCGCGCATGATACAATGGGTGCACCTCGACACATGCCGAACCATTCGCCCCATCCAATCCACCCGTCCGGCTTGACCCTAAAGGCATTCGAACCGCATGACTGAACCGCTTCCGATGAGTCTCGCCGACACGACGCCGTTTGACGATCATCCGAACGAGGAGTGCGGCATCTTCGGTGCCTACGTGCCGGATCGCGAAGCCGCGCGCCTCGCCTTCTTCGCGCTGTACGCACTCCAACACCGCGGTCAGGAGTCGGCCGGCATTGCCACCAGCGATGGGATCACCGCCTATTCGCACAAAGGCATGGGTCTGGTCAATCAGGTCTTCAACGAGGACAACCTGCGCCCGCTGCACGGCCATCTCGCGATTGCCCACAACCGTTACAGCACGACCGGATCGTCGCATGTGCGCAACGCATCGCCGTATCTGATCGAATCGGCCTACGGGCCGCTGGGTGTGGCGCACAACGGCAACCTGACCAATACCGCTTCGCTGCGCGAACAGCTGCTGCATCGCGGCGCCGGCCTGAACAGCACCACCGACAGCGAAGTCGTCACGCTCATGCTGGCCGCGCCACCCGAAGTATGGACGGGCGTGGAACCCGACGTGTCAAGCGAGCAGCTCGACCTGTGGCAGCAGCGTATCCGCGCCTTCATGCAATTGGCCGACGGCGCCTACTCCCTGACCATTCTCACCCGCGACGCGGTGTACGGCGTGCGCGATCCACACGGCCTGCGCCCGCTGTGCATCGGCGAACTGCCCGACGGCGGCTACGTCCTCGCCAGCGAAACGGCGGCGCTGCATACCATCGGCGCAACATTCTTGCGCGAGGTCGGGCCCGGCGAGATCGTCAAGCTGGACGCGTCCGGCATCACATCGGTAGCGGGACGCGCCCCGCAGCAGCGCGCGCTGTGCAGCTTCGAGTACGTGTATTTCGCCCGCCCGGATTCGCGGATGGAGGGCCAGATCATCCACGGCGTGCGCCAGCGCTTGGGCCGCCAGCTCGCCATCGAACAGCCTGCCGACGCCGACATTGTGATCGGCGTGCCGGACAGCGCGGTACCGGCGGCCATCGGCTATGCGGCGCAGATCGGCCTGCCCTACACCGAGGGCCTGACCAAAAATCGGTACATCGGCCGGACGTTCATCCAGCCCGATCAGCAGCTTCGGCGCGATACCGTCCGTCTGAAGTACACGCCGCTGGTGGACAACCTCGCCGGCAAGCGCGTGGTGCTGGTCGACGACTCGATCGTGCGTGGCACGACCTCCGGGCCGTTGGTCGCGCTGATCCGCGATGGCGGCGCGGCCGAGGTGCACGTGCGCGTGTCCTCGCCGGCGGTGCGCCATCCGTGCTTCATGGGCGTCGACATGGCGACCAAGAGCCAGCTCATCGCGCATCGTTTTGACGAACAGCGCATCTGCGAGGAAATCGGCGCGGACAGCCTCGGCTACCTGTCGCTGGAAGGCATGCTGGACGCCATCAACGAAGGTGCGGAACAGCCTAGCGGTCACTGCACGGCGTGTTTCAGCGGGCGCTACCCGATCACTATTCCCGCGTGGCTGTTCGATGAAGACCGTACACCGCAGACCGTCTACGGCCAAGGCATCTGGGCCGAGCGGTAGATGCATTACAGGACGAACGGACGATGCGCATGACGGCAGTCGTCATCCTGGCGGCACTCATCCTTACAACGCTCGGAATCATTCCCGTCGTGGAGTGGCAGAACGTCGATTGCGGCGTCGCGGAGACGCTCGCCTACCCGGTCGACATGGAGCGCTACCAGCTCGTGCAAGGGTTCAGTGTGCCCAGCCCGCGCCATCAAGGGCGCTATCACACCGGTGAGGACTACGCGATTCCCGGCGGCGAGTCGTTGGCCGAACCTGTGCGGGCCATCGGCCGCGGTGTGGTGACATACAGCTATACGCTCGGTTGGGGCCGTGATGCGGGCGTCGTGATCGTCCGCCACACGCTGCCGGACGGCGTGCAGATCCTCAGTCAGTACGGGCACATCAGCGCCACGGACGCGGTGCCGTTTCCGTTGATCGGCACGTGCGTCGAACAAGGTGACGTTCTCGGCGTGATCGCCGACGTGCGCCCGGCCCCCCATGTCCACCTTGAGATCAAGCTGGCCTTGCCCGACGCGCCCGGGCCGGGCTATTCGTGGGTGCTGCCCGAAAACGACGAGCCGCAGTGGCGTATGCCCTCGCGCCTTATCGACGCGTATTCCAATTAGGTTAGACGTGCCGAGTGGTGACTCTCAATCGTTGGGCAGGGATCTTGGTCTCTGCAACTCGTTGCTTGCGGATTGTTGCCGCGGGCGGCAACAATCCGCAGACAAGGGAGTCCAGAGGGCGAAAGCTGCTCTGTTGCAAAGAGAAAAGGGGTAGACTGGAGGGATGAGTAGATCCCGTGAAAGTCGCTACGTCACGTTTGCCCGGATGGCGTTGGAGTTGGCGGAGGCGACACTGCCTCGGTATAGCCATCCCAAGAGCCCTCAGACCTTCACGCTGCCGCAGTTGGCGGTGTGTGTGCTGCTGTCGTATTACCTGGACTTGAGCTATCGCGATACCGAAGAGTGGTTGTTGGCGGCCGGAGAGGTGCGCCAGGTGCTGGGCCTGGTGCGGGTGCCCGACCATAGCACGCTGTTTCGCACCTACCGCAAGCTGCCGTTGGCGCGCTGGCAGGCGATGAGCGACCGCTTGCTCGGGGGGATGGGAGTCAAGGAGGATGTCGTCGCGGTTGACACCACCAGCTTTCGGCTCGAGAACGCTAGCGCCTACTACCGAGCCCGAAGCGGCAAACGCCACTTGGACTGGCTCAAGTGCGGCTATGCCGTCGGCTGCCGAACGCGATTGATTTTGGGCTGGAAAACCGGCAGCGGACGGGCCTGTGCGTCGGATATCCACTACCTGACCCCGCTGCGGCGACAGGCGCGGCGATGGTGTGTGAAAGAGCGTTGGTTTTTGGTGGGGGATCGGGGGTTCGATGGGGTCGCCACCAAGCCCTCCGACATCATCCCCGTCATCAACCGCATGAAACGCCCACCAACCCGACCAGACTTGGTGGCGCGGCGGGAGGCGGTGATGGCAGCCCGCTTGGATGGCATTTACGGACAGCGTTGGCAGGTGGAAACAGTGTACTCGGTCATCAAACGCAAAATGGGAGACACCATCCGCTCGCGCCGCCCACTGCTGCAGCGGCGTGAACCCATCCTTAAGGCCATCGCCTATAACCTCCATGTCTGAGCTGCCGCTCTCATCTTTGCAACAGAGCAGCGCAAGCCCTTTGGAACGTCACTTGCGCTTCGTAATGCCTAAGCGGCGGTGTTCGACAAGAATACAGCGATCCATCACCAGCGGGATGCCGGTGTCGGCGGCGACCTGCGCGGCCTCGGGGTGGGTGACGGTAAGCTGGCCCCACACCGCGCCGGCGTCGACACGCACGGAGTCGCGCACAATGTCGGGGAGATACTCTGCACGCCGAAACACGTCGACGATATCGATCGGCTCTGGCACGCTAGCGAGGTCGGAATAGCACGGTTCGCCGTCGATTTCGGTCAGCGTCGGATTGACCGGATACACGGTGTAGCCGACATCGCGCAGGTAACGGCCAATACGGTAGCTGTCGCGGGCCGGATTGTCGGAATGGCCGACGACGGCGATCACGCGGGCGTTCTCGAGCAAGTCACGCAGTTTGGTGTCGTCCACAGGGCCGAGCCTACGCGAGCTTCGCCAAATCGCTCAGGCTCGCGATCGACGTGATTTGCAAGCCGTCAGGGAAGTTGACCTCCGGCGAGCCGACCGTTGCGATGTTGAGGCCGGAAAGGTCGAAACCCTCGTTGGCGAGCGCGGCGAGCGCTTCGGCGCCAGTGCCGGCAGAAAACGGCGGCAGTACGAGCGTGCCGTCAGGATGCGCCTTGATCCAGTCCATCATCGCCTGCGCTGCCGGGCTGAGCGTAGTCCCGGGCGCCAGTTGGCCGCCGGGGAGCGCGCCCGGTCCGCGCAGAGCGGCATCGGGATCGGGGTTGAATACACCGCTGACCCCGCCACCGCCCGTGGCCTGCGAGGTCTTGACGATGTCGGACGCCAACTGCTGCGGGTCGCCCGCGCCAGCGACGAGGATCGAGGAGTCCGTCGCGCCGGAAACACCCGCGCCGCTGCCGTCAAATTCGGTGAACCACGGCGGGCGCTGCACCGGACCATCCGGCCCGTTGAACGAGTCCGGCAGGCCACCTTGACCGTCGAGCATGTCTTGAACGGGGTTGAAGAACCCGCCACGGCCCATCATGCCGGACAAGCTGTCGCCGGACGAGCCGCCCGCACCGGAGCCATCCGGTGCTCCGCCGGGATTGTTGAGCATCTCTTCGACTTGGTTGAAGAACCCGCCACGCCCCATTCGCCCGGACAGGCTTCCAGTAACCGGGTCTTGACCCATTTCGATCGTGCCTTCAGGCGCTGATCCGGTGGTACCGGGCGCGCCCATGGCGCCGCCCATCCACGCACCGAACCGTTCGAAGAAGCGCGCGCCGAAACCGCCAAACCCCGAACCGCCTCCGATACCGACCGTCCCAAGCGCAAAGCTGGGGATCGTCGACAGGTCCAGATTGCTTTCGAAGCCGTTCGAGATCATCTGATCGGCGTCTTGGATCATTTCAATCGCGCGCAGCAGCGCCCATGCCGTATCGCCGACAGCGTTGTGCAGCTTGCGCAGCGCCGGAATAAGTAAGTTCTCAAGCTCGAACCGGTATTCGTCCGCGCCTTCACCAATCCATGCGCCCTCGTCCATCATGCGCACACAGCGCATCGAACGTTGAAGCATGTCCTCCACTTGTTGTGCATGATCGCGGAAACGCCGCGCCGCTTGTTCGATGTCGTCGTAGTGATAGCGAATGTGATCGTTCATTGTAGGGTCATTTCCTCTCTGGCCCAAAGTCATTATACACAGTTTGCGAAAGCGCGCTTTGTCACGATACAATGACGCACATCTGTTCGGTTTTCTAAGGAAAGCAGTGATGACCGCTCCGACTCCCCCGATGCCGGGTATGTCTCTGTATTTCTTGGCGATCTACACCAAAGGACCGATCTGGTCGCCTGAGTCTACGCCGCAGACCGAGGAAACCCAGCGCGCGCACCTCGCTTACAACGGCACGCTCGCCGAGAACGGCACCTACAAGATCGTCGGGCCGTTCTACGAGCCGCCCGACCCGTGGCGCGGCATGCTGCTGATCAAAGCCAATTCGCTCGATCAGGCCCGGGCGTTGGTCGATGGCGACCCGGCGGTGCAGAGCGGACGCCTGCGCTACGAGATCACCGGCGTGTGGCTGCTCGATGCGCTGTTTGAGTAGGACTCGCGCATGAGGAACGCCCGGTGAGCCTCAGCAAGATGCACGATCATGAAGTCGAGATCGACTCGGATCTCGTGCGGCGCTTGCTGGCCGATCGGTGCCCGCAGTGGGCACACCTGCCGCTTGAGCGCGTCGTGTCGTCCGGCACCGACAACGCGATGTTCCGCCTCGGCGAGGACAAGGTCGTGCGCATGCCGCGCGTCGACTGGGCGGCGCGCATGGTCGAGAAGGAGCACCGCTACCTCGCCACGTTGGCGCCGCGCTTGCCGCTGCCGATCCCGGTGCCGTTGGTCCGGGGTGAACCCGCGTACGGTTACCCGTGGCACTGGTCGGTCAACCCGTGGCTGGAGGGACGGAACGCGTTCGATAGCCCGGTGGCCGACCTTCTGCAAGGCGCCGCCGACCTCGCGCAGTTCGTCCGCGCGCTGCGTCGCATCGACCCGGCGGATGGCCCGGGATACGGCGCGCACAACGTCGGGCGCGGCGAACCCCTCGCCAACCGCGACCCGCATGTACGCGCTGCGCTCGAACAGCTCGATGGCCTGATCGATACCCGCGCGGCCCAACAGGCATGGGAGGAGTCGCTCGTGGCGACTGCATGGGACAGGCCGCCAGTGTGGATTCACGGCGATCTGCTTCCGGGCAACGTGCTCGTGCAGCACGGGCGAATCTCGGCGATCATCGACTTCGGCTGCCTCGGCACCGGAGACCCGGCCTACGACCTCATCCCGGCCTGGAGCTGGTTCGGGCCAGCGGCGCGCTCTGTGTTCAGGGCTGCCGTGGAAGTCGACGACGCGACATGGCTGCGCGGGCGCGGCGTGGCGTTGGCCGTCGCGCTGGTCGCGCTGCCGTACTACAAAGACACCAATTGGATGCTGGCAGACATCGCCCGGTACACGATCGCTCAGGTGCTGGGCGCGGCCTTCGACCGCGCCGCCGACTAGGATCGCTCCTCGCCGCAAAACCGGCGAGTGCTATACTTGTGAACCACGTAACAAATGAACGGGGATGAACCACCGATGACCCGAATGCTCGTGCTGTTAGTCGCGATTACCGTGGCGCTGGTCGGATGCCGCGAGTCGGCGCAAACCCCAACGGCCACGCCTGAAAATGTCCCCCAGATCGATATCGCACTGGAGGCCGAAGCGACCTCGGTCGGCGAGACAGTGCTGATCGTAACCGTCACCGATGCCACCGGCGCACCCGTCGAAGCACAGGAGGTCCGGCTGCGCGGCGATATGGCGCACGCCGGCATGATGCTGGTGCAGGAACAGACGGATAGCGGCGAGGACGGTGTTTACCGCATTCCCTTCGGCTGGACGATGGGCGGCAGTTGGACGGTGACGGTCACCGTCGTGCTGACTGACGGGACGACGGTCGAGGATACGTTCGACTTCGAGATCGACAGCTAAGCCATGACGGCGGTCCCGTCACGCCCCACCCGCGATGTCCTAAGGCTTCCGCTGATGGGGAGGCTGCTCAGGCATCGGAATGGCCGGTTGATCCTGCAAATCCCGTTTCTGTTGTTAGCCGTGCTGCTGATCTACGACGGCTTCACCGGGCCACAGCAGGCCGCTGAGAACCTCGCTACCGTCGTTCCGTGGGTGCATTTCCGCGGCGTCGTGGTAATCGCCCTGCTGCTGTTCGGCAATCTGGTTTGCATGGGCTGCCCATTCACGCTGCCGCGCTCGCTGGCCCGCCGGTTCGCGTCTCCCAAGCGCCGGTTTCCGCGCGTGCTGCGCAACAAGTGGGTCGCCATCGCCAGCCTGATCGCGTTGTTCTTCGCCTATGAATGGCTCAACCTGTGGGCGTCTCCGTTGCTCACCGCGTGGCTGATCGTCGTTTATTTTTCCGCGTCGTTCATCCTCGAACTGCTGTTCGCCGAGTCGCCGTTCTGCAAGTACGTGTGTCCGCTCGGGTCGTTCAATTTCGCTTACAGCAGTGGCGCTCCGCTGATGATCGAGGCCAAAGACCCGGAGGTCTGCAAAGCGTGCGTGGGTAAGGAATGCGTCAACGGCAGCTTTGCGATGACGCCGTTGATTCGCATCGACACCATCCCTGTCGCCGGACAGCCGGATGGCTGGCAGGTGCAGGTCACGCACGACCGAAAAGGCGTACTCGGGTGCGGCACCGAGCTATTCGTCCCGCAGATTCGCTCGAACCTCGACTGCACGCTGTGCCTCGACTGCGCGCGGGCCTGCCCGCACGACAACGTCGCCCTTGCGGCACGCCGTCCCTTCCGCCAGTGGTTTGATCCTGCGGCGTGGCCCAAGCGCTGGGACGTCATCCTGCTCATCGTCGTCCTCGCCAGCGCGGGGATCGTCAACGCTTTCGGCATGATCCCGCCCGTATACGAGGTCATCGGCCGCATCGCCAGCATCTTCGGTCAGGTCGAGAACGGCACGGTCACGCCGCTGGGCGAAGCGATCGCTTTAGTGCTGTTGTTCGGCGTGTTCGCGGTCGCGCTTCCTGCCCTTCTCGTAAAGGGTGCTGCGCGCCTGAGCCGCACGCTCGCGCCGACCAAGTTCACCTATTCCGACCGTGATGTCGCCGCCGCCTTCACGCCGGCATTCGTGCCATTGGGGCTGGCCGTCTGGATCGCGCACTACGGCTTCCACTTTCTGATCGGACTCTTCACCATCGTGCCGGTCGTACAGACGTTCCTGATCGACCACGGTATCACGCTGCTGGGCGAGCCGAACTGGTCGCTGGTGGGGATCACCGACATGACGATCATCGGCATCATTCAGGTCGTCGTGATGGTCGGGGGCATAGGGCTCAGCTTGCTGGTGGCCGAGCGCGCCGCATTCCGGCTCTACAAGCGCAAGGCGATGCCGGGACTGCTGCCGTTCGCGCTGCTGCTGCTGGTGATGATGCTGCTCGCGCTGCTCACCTTCAGCCAACCGATGGAGATGCGCGGGACGGTCTTTTTCGACTAACGGCCTTCACCACTGCCGACGCTGGAATCTGAGCTTCGTAGAAGGAATACAGAGACCACCGAGGACCTGTAGGGGCGAGCCGCTGGCTCGCCCGCCGTGATAGAGTGCGACGGCACTTAGCCCGACCATCGGCGATGCCGCTGCCTCATGCTTGCAGCACGTGCGTTACAACCTGCCAAACCGGGTACGATGAGCCGCGAGTCTGCGCTACACTGTGCCGATGGATTCCGGCGCGCTTATGAGGAACGCGACGTATGCGAAGCATGATCATCGACACCGACACCGCCAGCGACGACGCCGTCGCCCTGCTGATGGCGCTGCGGCACCCGGACATCGACGTCAAGGCGATCACCATCGTGGCTGGCAACGTGCCGCTGAAGCAAGCCAGCATCAACGCGCGCTACACGGTGGAGTTATGCGGCAAGGAGACGCCAGTCTACGAAGGCGTGTCAAAGCCGCTGATCCGCGAATACTACGACGCGCAGTTCTTCCACGGGCCAGACGGCATGGGCGGTATGTTCTATCCCGCGCCCAAGCGCCCCGCACAGCCCGGCCATGGCGTCGACGCCCTGATCGAGACGATCAAGGACAATCCCGGAATTGTCCTCGTCACGCTCGGCCCGCTGACCAATGTCGCGTTGGCTGTGTCGCGCGCGCCGGAGATCGTCGCCAACGTCAGCCGGTGCGTAGTAATGGGCGGCGCGGCCAACGTCGTCGGCAACATCACGCCGGCCGCGGAGTACAACATTTGGTGCGACCCGGAAGCGGCGCGCGCGGTGTTCCGCAGCGGCTTGCCGGTCGAGATGGTCGGATGGGAATTGTGCCGCGGCGAAGCAAACCTGCTCGACTCCGACATCGACTACTGTAAGAACCAACTCGACACCGTGTACTCGCACTTCACCATCGACTGCAATATCAGCGCGCTGCAGACCAATCGCGAGTGGTTGGGCGACCCGGGAATCGGCCTGCCTGATCCGGTCGCGATGGCGGTCGCTATCGACCCGGCCATCTGCACGCGCGCAAGCAAGCACTATGTCGAAGTCGAATGCGACGGCGAATACACGCGCGGCATGACGGTGGTCGACGCGCTGAACGTCACCAAACACGGCACCGGCAACGTGGCGATGTGGGCACCGCACCGTGCCAAAGGCGATCCGCACATCACCGTATGTTGGGAGATCGACGTCGCACGCTGGAAAGACCTGCTGTTCGACCTGCTGCGTTAACCGCCACAAGGAATATCTTGGCATGGTAGACATTGTCAGCATCGGATCGGTGTTCATCGACGACATCGTGTATCCGGACGGCCGCACTCAGATGGGCGTTCTCGGCGGCGGGCCGATTCACGCGGCGTGCGGCATGGTCATCTGGGACGAGCGGCCGGGCCTGTGCGTCACCGTCGGGGCAGACATCGTCGACACGATCCTGCCGCGTCTCTCCGCGCACTGCGACACCGAAGGCATCGTCGTGGTCGACCTGCCGCAAATCCGCGCATGGCAGGTTTTCGAACACGACGGCACGCGCCACGAAATCCTGCGTGTCAAGGAGATCGAGCCGTTCATGACCGGACCAGCGCCGGTACAGCTACCTCCGGCGTGGGGCGAGGATCCGACTCTGTACATGGTGCTTTCGGGCGACGACTTCCTGCGCTGGCACATGACGTTCCCCCACACCGACATCATCTGGGAACCGAACCAGTACTACATGACTGCAGACCGCGAGCGCGACATGATCGACCTGCTGCCCATGGTCGATGTCGTCTCACCCAATCTGTCCGAAGCACGCGCCATGTTCGGTCCGCTCAGCCCATCCGCGATCGTCCACAGCATGTTGAGCGCGGGCGCGCGGGTGGCCGTCCTGCGTATGGGCGCGGACGGGTCGCTTGTCGCGAAGCGCAACTCACCGGAACCGATCCATGTCCCTGCCGTGCCGGTCGAGCGCATTGTCGACGTGACGGGCGCGGGCAACGTGTTTAACGGCGCGTTTACGGTGGCATGGCGGCGCACCGGCGACGCGCTCACCGCCGCGCGTTGGGGCGCTGTCGCGGCATCGTTTTCACTCGAGACCGAAGGGTTGGTCAACCTCGATCGTCCCGACCTGATTGCCGAGCGCGACCGGCGGCTTGCGTGGCTCGAAAGCCGGTGAGTGGCCGGCAGCTCAAACCGAAACGTACGCAAAGGACAACCCCATGCCCTATCTCTACACGACCCTCGGCCCCAAGTCGGCGTCCGACCTTCGGATGATCCTGCCGCACGAGCACGTCTTCGTCGACCTGCGCACGTGGGACAAGCCCGGCTACGCGCAAGCCGAGGCCGCCGACGTCATCGCCGTGATGGCGCCGGAGATCGAACGCATCAAGGCGCTCGGTGTGACAGCCCTAATCGAATGTACGCCGATCGGCGTTGGCCGGCGCGCCGACCTCGACAAGGCCGTGTCACAGGCGACCGGCTTTCCGATCGCCGTGCCGACCGGCATCTACCGCGAGCCGTGGATTCCGCCGTGGGCGCACGAGGCCGGCGAGGACGCGCTGTGCGACTGGATGCTTGGCGAACTCAACGATCATCTCCAAGAGAGCGACTTCCCGGCCGCGTGGATCAAACTGAGCGCAGGAGACGACGGCCTGACCGCCACCGAGACCAAGATCCTGAAGGCGGCGACCCGCGCCTCTGCCGCGACCGGCGCGCTGATCGGCAGCCACACCATCCGCGGGCGAGTCGTGCGCGACCAGCTCGACATCATCGAGGCAACGGGTGGCAGCCCGCGCCGATATGTGTGGATTCACACGCAGGCCGAGCCGGACTTTGCGCTGCATCTCGAGATGGTGAAGCGCGGCGCATGGGTCGAATACGACGCGCTCGGCAACCCCGATGCGCCAGACGACGACACGGTAATCGGATGGCTGTGGGCGCTGCACGACGCGGGATTCGGCGCGCAGGTGCTGCTCAGCCACGACCGCGGCTGGTTCGACCCCGGCACGCCGGACTTTGTGCCCAAGCCGTACACCTACCTCAGCGAGACGTTCATCCCCAAGCTGCGCGCCGCCGGCTTTGACGACGAGGCGATCCGGCAGTTGACTCACGTCAACCCGTTCAATGCGTTCGCGCGGTGAACGCCGGGCAGGCGTGCGATTGGGCTTCGACTGCTGCGCTATAATTCCGCCGGAGATGAGTACGCCGGAGACATGCCGATGACCGCGCCGCTGGTCGGAATCGTGATGGGCAGCGACAGCGACTGGCCGACGATGCAAGCCGCGGCCGAAGTGTGCCGCGAGTTCGGCGTGCCGTACGAAACGCGGGTCGTCTCGGCGCACCGGACCCCTGCCGACATGGCTGAATACGGCCAATCTGCGCACGTGCGCGGGCTGAAGGTGATCGTCGCCGGGGCGGGCGGCGCGGCCCATCTTCCGGGGATGCTCGCGGCCTATTCACCGCTGCCGGTGATCGGCGTGCCGGTGCAGAGCAAGGCGCTCAGCGGCCTCGACTCGCTGCTGTCGATCGTTCAGATGCCGTCCGGCGTGCCGGTCGCGACGGTCGCCATTGGCGCGGGGCGCAACGCCGGCTTGCTCGCCGTTCAGGTCATCGCCGCGTCAGATCCGGTGCTGCTGGAAAAGGTTTCCGCGTATAAGGCGGCGTTGGCGGAACAAAGCCTCGCGAAACGCCTGCCGGACGAGTAACCTGCGCATGGATTTGAGCGACACCCAGCCCAACCCGCGCCACGACGACACGCAGCCCACGTCCCCGATCGGAACGCGCCGGCCCAACACCCTCCTGATCCTCGCCGCATTGGCAAGCGCGGCGCTGGCGATCGCCGGCGGCATCGCGCTGATCTCGACGCTCACGCAGCGCCCGGCCCCGCCGCCGCTCGTGCACCTCACTTTGATCGTGGACGGGTTAGCCGAGGACGTCACGACCGATGCCCGTACGGTCCGCGAACTGCTCGAACGCGAGGGCATCACGCTGACCGGTAGCCTCGCCGTCGACCCGGGCCCGGACGCGCGCCTACAGGCCGGCATGACCGTATTGGTCGACGACCAGCGACCCGTCACCCTGACCGTCGACGGCGCGACCAGCGTATTCCGCACGGTGATCGAAAACCCGGCCGACATCTTGCGCGCCGCCGGCGTCACCGTCGATAACGACGACGAGGTGATCGTCAACGGCGCGCCGGTCCAGCCCGACCAACTGCGTCGTTATCCGCTGCCGGCCAACCGCATTTCAATTCGTCATGCTTTGACGGTGTCGCTAGTCGATGGCGACGGACCTGGGCAGTCGCTTGTCACAACGGCCGACACGGTCGGCGATGCGCTGGCAGAGGCCGACGTCACCCTGTACTTGGGCGACTCGATCAATCCCCCCGCCGAGTCCGCGCTCGAACAAGACATGCAGATCGTCATCGATCGGTCGCTGCCGGTCACCGTCGAGCTGGACGGCAGTACCACCGCGACCCGCACGCAAGCCGAGCGTGTCGGGGCGCTGCTGGCCGAGCTTAACATCGCGCTCAACGGGCTGGATTACGCTGTGCCGCCGGTCAACGCGCGCCTGCGCGCCGATATGACCGTGCACATCGTCCGCGTCACGGAGGAGATTATCGTCGAGCCGATCGACGTGCCCTACACGCGCGTGACCTTGGCCAACGCCGATATGGATCTCGACACTACGGCGATCACTACCGCCGGCGTCCCCGGGCGCGACGAGCGCCGCATCCGTATCCGCTACGAGAACGGCGTCGAAGTGCAGCGCTTCGATGAGGGCGTGGTGCGCGTGCAAGATCCGGTCAACGAGGTCTTGAGCTACGGCACGCGCCTCGTCTACCGGACTATCGACACGCCCGACGGCCCACGCGAGTACTGGCGCAAGCTGCGCATGTACGCCACTAGCTACCATCCGGCGGCGCTCGGTGGCGACGACGTCACCGCCACCGGCGCGCGGCTGACCAAAGGCATCGTCGCGATTAACCCGCGCATCGTGCCCTACGGGACCATCCTGTACGTCGAGGGCTATGGCGAGGGACTCGCCGCGGATACCGGCGGCCCGCGCAGCACGCCGTACTGGATCGACCTCGGTTATGACGACGACAACTACCGCCGCTGGTCGCGCTACGTCGACGTGTATCTGCTGGCTCCGCCGCCCAACAACATCCCGCTGCTGCTGCCGTAGCACGAGTCTTCCAAAGGGGCTTTCGCCCTCTGGACTCCCGTATCTGCGAAATGAGGGCGCCTGCGCCCTCATTTCGCATTATGGAGGTGCAGGAGGCCGTGCCTCCTGCCGGGGTGCGGAGCAGCGCCCCGCGACAGCACTTATTCCCCGCCGGTCTCCGGCACGAGGATTTCGAGAGCGCGCTCTTCGAGCTGCAGCGACAGGTCGGCAAGTTCGCCGGTCGAGAGCTGCAAGCTGAGGCGCTGAAGCTCGCCCGACGCCACCAGCACGCCGATCAGCACGAGGATGATCCCGCTGATGCGCTTGATCGTCTTCATGCGGCGGTTGAGCCGGCGCATTACGCCCTGCGCGCGGTCCAGCGCCAGCGCCGAGAGGATGAACGGGATGCCAAGGCCCAGACTGTAGGCGGTCAACTGGAGCGACGCGAGGCCGACGTTGCCGGTCTGCGCAGACAGCGTGAGGATCGACCCGTACACGGTGCCGATACACGGCGACCATCCGGCCGAAAACACGATGCCCATGAGCATCGAGCTGAGCAGGCCGCGGCCTTCCTGATCCATCTGGCCGCGCGTGTCTTGATAGAGGCCCATCTCGATGCCGGTGGTCGTCATGGCAACGAACTGGCGCGGGTTGGCGAAAGCGCCAAAAGCAAATAGAACGAGCCCAAAGATCGCGGCGGAAAACAGCGCAAGCGCGTCCGGCCACACCGGCGCGCCGGTGTACGCCGGTTCCCAGATCGTCAGGCGGCCTGCGAACCCCCACACCAGCGCGACGACGCCGACAATCAGCACGCCAGCCACGATCAGCGCGTGCGTCCGACTGGATTCAATGCGGCGCACGCGCTCGAACAGCGCCGGCAGGAAGCCGCCGAAATGCAAGCCGAAGAACACGATCAACAGGCCACCAAGCCGCCCGATGATGCCGGTCACGCTCGACACGTTCTGGCCGCCGATCTCGCGGATCAGCGCGGTGGTGATGACGCCCAACAGCACGAACACGATCGTGAATCCGAACACGAACGCTAACCCGTGCAGCCCGAGCGCGAACCGCTCGCTGAACGAGCGTGCGACGACGGCCGTACCGCCGGGGCCGGCCTGCACCGACGTGGCTTCGGCGTTATGGATGGCACGCCCGCCGAGATAGCTGATATAGGCCGGTACAAGCGGCAGCACACACGGCGAGATGAACGAGATCAGGCCGAATACGAAAGCGATGGGAAGGGTGACTTCAAGCATGATGGCGCGCGGACTTTCAACATGGATACGATCGGTAGACGCGACAAGAGAGCCGAATTATACACCGCTCGGCATAGTCACATGATGAGAACTGTCCCATCTATGCGCGCGAAATGTACTATCCTGCACGCACAAACGTGAGTGACGTCTCCTCGACCCATCCGCGTGTGATCGTGCCGGGAACGGCGACGAACCACCAGAACTGCCCGCCTTGGGCGTGCCGGCCCTGCACCAATACCAACTCTTGGCCGGGGCGCGCAGTGTAGAAGGGGCCAACGTCGGATGCCGGCGCAGGCCGCAGCCAGCTGAACGACACGGTCGACCGCACCCGGACCCGGTCGTTCGCGCTCCAATCCGTGCCGGGTACGTCGGTGGGCAGCGGGGTCGGCACGGGAACCGAACCTTCGATCAACACGAGCGACGCTTGCTCGACCCAACCCGCGATGCGTGTGCGCGGATCGCGCAGATACCACCACCACTGGTTCATGTTGTCCGCGACCGGGCCTTGAATCAACGTCAATACGGCGCCGGGGAAGACCGTCAGCAGCGGTGGCTGTTCCGGGTCGGGATACGGCCGTACGCGCAGCCATGCAAACGGCACCGTGCTGTTGACGCGCACCGATTTACCCGGGCCCCACTGTACGCCGCCCGGCACGGGCGTCGCCGACTCGCAGGCGGGCTGGATCGATTCGACCTCGACCCACGTGGCCGCGGGGCTGGTATCTGCTATCCATGCGCTCACCCACCACTGTGTGCCGTCCCATACGGTGCGCGGTGGATTGTCGATGGCCAGCTTCTGACCGGGAAACACCGTCGCGTTGAAACCAGCCGCCGACGAGGGCTGCTGCCTCAGCCACGCAAAAGGCACGCCGGGGCGCAGCACATAGGGACACGTCGGCACGAGCGCGGGAGTCTCGGACGTGTTCTGCGCCAACACGGGTACACTGCCAAACAGGAACAAAAGGCCGAAAACAAGAATCGCGGATCTCAACGGACGCCGGAACATGATCGCTGCTAAGCCTCGCCATCTGCCGTCGTTGACTCGATTATCGCCGCGCATGCCCTGCGAATCTTGACGGTCGGCCTCTGACCGCACGACGCATCGGCGACAAGGCGCAAGCATCCCTAAATGCACCACGCTCAAACATGCGGTATCATGGTACCTAATGTTATCGCTGCACGGCGCCTCAAGCCGTGTGTGGTTAAGGGCGGATTTATGGCGACCAAAGGGCGCATCCTGATCGTCGACGACGACACCGACATTCAGTTCATGCTCAAGTTCTACTTCACCGGCGTCGGTTACGAAGTCGAAACCGCCGATCATGGCCGCGACGCGATCGCGCTGGCCCGCCGCCAGCCCCATTCGCTGATCATCCTCGACATCATGCTGCCGGACATGGACGGCTTCGAGGTCTGCCGCGAACTGCGTACCAACAACCGTACCAAGTACATCCCGATCATCTTCCTCACCCAGCGCGACGAGCGCAGCGACCGGCTGAACGGCCTCGAACTGGGCGCGGACGATTACGTCACCAAACCGTTCGACGTGGACGAGTTGGGCCTGCGCGTAGGCAATGCGATCCAAAGCGCCAACCAGATCGGCGAGATCGACCCCCGCAGCAAGCTCCCGACAGGCCGGCTGATCGAGGACTACCTGCGCGGCTTGATGCGCCAGTCCCGCCCGTGGACGTACATCGACGGCAAGATCAACCACTTCGACACGTTCGCCGACGTCTACAGCTTCGTCGCCGCCGACGAGCTGATCCGCTTCACGGCGATGCTGCTGGCCGAGGTCATCGAACAGCACGGGACTCCTGACGATTTCATCGGGCACCCGGGGCGCGACAACTTCGTCGTCGTCACGCACGCCTCCGATTCGAAGCGCCTGCAGGAGGAGATCGAAAGCCGCTTCGCAAAAGGGGTCAAGCAGCACTATTCGTTCATCGACCGCGAGCGCGGCTACGTGCTGGTGCCGGACTCCAGCGGCGACCGCCGGGTCGACCTGATGTCCATGGCGATCGGAGCGGTCAGCACCGCGACACACCGATTCTCGGACATCCGCGAGATCACCGAACTCGCCGCCGAAGATCGCCGCCGCCGTGCCGCTGGAATCGTCGAGAGCGAGAACACGCGCTTTCGCAGTACGTGGTAGGCGAACACCCTAATCGCAAAACAGCCGTTTTTTGCGTTACACTGGAGTATGCTGTAACACCGGCTTAACAACAAACCACGGAACGCCATGAACGTCGCGTTGATATTGCTGCTGGGGGGAGGTGTCGTCACGCTGTGGCTGTACCTTTTCACGCGTCAGCGCAGCGCCGTTAGCACCGAGTCCGCGGTCAAGATCGCCGAATCACTGCCCGACGAACGGCCCGGCGAAGGTGTGCTGATCGTGCGCGGCCTCGGTCAGGTCGTCCACGCCAACCGGACGCTGAAGGGCTGGCTCGGCCTTGATGACGACGTCCCCGACCTCGAACAAATCACGCGATTGATTCAGCCGCCGGACAACTTCCTCGGCCTGCTCGGCTCGCAGCGCGAAGCGGCCTTCCGCATCGGCGATCGCTGGATGGAAGCGCTCGTCTACGACGTCCCGCACGAGAACGACCGGCGCCGCATGATCGTCGTGCGCCAGGTGGGCGCGAAGGACTCCGACCAGACGGTCGCGTCCACGTCGACCGGGCTTGACTTCTCGCGCGCGTTCCGCGTGCTCAATCAGGCGTCGGAGCTGGTCGACATCACGGCCGGCGTCGAGCCGACCCTGCAAGCCATCCTGACCGTGCTGCATCCGGTCATCCATTTCGACGGCGGCGAGATCAACCTTTACACCGACGACAACACGGCGCTCACCCCGCAGGCATGGTTCGGTGACGCGCGCTACATCCTCTCGCTGTACGAACGCGGCGGCCAGTACCCGTTGGAAGGCGGCCTGCCGGGCTGGATTCTAGACAACCGCAAGGCGCTGGTGCTCAACAACCCGACTGACATCGAGGCGCTGCGCCCGATCGTCTCGCCGTTCCCGTATGCGAGCGTGGTCGGCATCCCATTGGTGTTGGGCGCGCAGGTGCTCGGTACGCTGCAGTTGTATAACGACCGGCCTAACGCCTACTCGCAGCAGGATGCAACGCTGCTGCTGGCACTCAACGACGCGCTGGCTAGCACCATCAGCGAAGCGCAGCAATATGCGCAGCAGGTGCGCCGGATCGAAGACCTCGTCAGCTTGCAGTCGCTGGTCGAACAGGTGTCCGGCCGTGGCGAATCGCGGCCCGAAGCGGTGTACGGCGCGCTGGCAAAACGCGTGGCAGAACTGAGCAGCGCGCAGATGTGCGGCGTGCTGCTGTACGACGAGGTGCGCGGCGGCCTGACGGCGGCCCTGCCCTTCCACGGCATCCCGGATGCATTGGCGCGGTCGCTGTTCGTGGCTTTGCCGGCCGGCAGCGCTGCCCGCGACATCTTCGAGCGACAGCCCTACTGGCTTGCCGGCGACCTCCGCGACGAACCGCTCGCCACCGAGATGGGCCTCGTGACGGTCATGAGCACGATCGGGATCCGCAACACGCTGTGGGTTCCGCTGCAAATCAGCCGCGACCGGATCGGTATGCTGGCGGTGTTCAACAAACTGCGCGGCGGCGAGTTCACCATCCGCGACGTCGCCAACCTGCGCGCGATCGCGTCCCAAGCGACGGTCGTGGTCGAAAGCACGCGCCTGCTCAGCCGCGAACAGCGCCTCGACGCCGAGCTTGAAGGTCTCCAGCAGATGACGCTGGCGATCGGGTCGTTGGCCGCCGAATCCGACTTCTACCGCGCATTGACCGACCGCATCAGCACCTTGATGAACGTGCGGACGTGCGCGCTGCTGCTGTTCGACCGCGAAGCGCTTCAGCTTCGCTGCATCGTCCCTGCGACTGGCCTCGACGACAAGATCGCCAGCGAGTACGCCATCGACTTCGCGTCGGGGAGCGTGTTCCGCGCGCTCTGGGAAGACGAGGATAGCTGGTACACCAACAACACCGCCGCCAGCGCGTTGATCATCGCCGCCGGCCTCGAGCCGATCGTGCAGAAGGCGCGCATCCAGCGCACGATGTTTGCCCGCCTCACCTTGCGCGGCCAGCTCACCGGCGTCATCCAAATCGCCGACCCCGATCAGGGGCGCGACTTTGACGACGGCGACGGGCGCTTGCTCACCATTTTCGCCACACAAGCCGCGACGATCCTTGAGAACGCGCGGCTGTTCCAAGAGATCCAGCGTGCCTCGCAGCGGTCGGAGTCGCTGCGGCGGATTGCCGAACTCGCAGGCGCGATGAACCGCCTCGACGAGGTCGCGCACGATCTGCTCATGGCGATCGCAGAGGCCACTCTGTCGCCCATCGCGTACATCAGCATTCTCGACGGCACCGGCAACCTGATCACGACGCCGGAGCGCGTATACGGCGAGAAGCTCGACAAGCCGACCGTCCAGAGCATGTACGCGCCGATGTTCCAGCATTCGGTCGTGATGAGCCGGCGACCGTACATGGGCAACGACGTGCTCAACGACGAGCGTGTGCTACCGGAGTACAAACGCATCGCCAGCGAGTTGAACGTGCTAAAGTCGGTGCTCGTGCCGCTGGCCGTCGGCGATCGCAGCATCGGCGAAATGGGCATCGCCAACCGCGGCCGCGACTACACCAACGACGACGTCGAACTGATGATGACGATTGCGTCGCAGGTCGCGCCGGCCATCGACCGCGCGCTGCTCTACGAAGCGACCGGCCAGAACCTCGCCCGCCGCCTCGAAGAACTCGACGCCGTCAGCCGCGTGTCGAACGAACTGACGCTGACGGTCGATTTCGACCAAATCTTGAACGTCATCCGGCGCGAGGCGCTTCGCGCGACATCGGCCGGCAACAGCACGGTCGCGCTGCTTGCGCCGCCTGAGGAGTGGCCGACGCCGGATCAACCGGTGCTGGCGCGGCGCTTGGGCGGCCTGCGCGACACCGTCAGCTTCGATACCATCGCGCCGATCGAGCGGCAGGCAGTCACCGCCGGCGCCGAGCCGGTGCTGATCCACGATTACCACGCGCCAGACAGCAAGCTCGGCCCGATCCCGCGCGATGCGCGCTCGGCGCTGGCCTGCGCCATTCTGTGGGTCGACACGGTCATCGGCGTGATCCATCTGTGGGACAACCAGCCCGAGGTGTTCGACGACACCGCCGCGCAGTTCCTCTACACGCTGGCGACGAAAGCCTCGCTGGGCTACGGCAACTACATTCGCTATAACGAGCTGCGCGAGCGTTCCGACACCCTGCGCCAGCGCGTCGAACAGCTCAACCGTATCTTCGAGCTTAGCTCGGTGCTGGCCTCCACGACCGAACCGGTCGAACTGATGGAGGCGGTGGCGTTCAGCGTGCAGAACTCGGCTGGCTTCGATCAGGTCGTGATGCTGCTGGCCGACGACGAAAACGTGCTGCATCGCG
Organism: Candidatus Flexicrinis affinis; assembly: GCA_016716525.1. Classification (NCBI taxonomy): domain Bacteria; kingdom Bacillati; phylum Chloroflexota; class Anaerolineae; order Aggregatilineales; family Candidatus Flexifilaceae; genus Candidatus Flexicrinis; species Candidatus Flexicrinis affinis. The sequence continues at coordinate 437,233 of JADJWE010000009.1, read as the reverse complement.
TGGCACAAGCCGGTGTGCCGCTTGAGGTGTTCCGCGAGAGTCAGGTCAGCACGCTGACGTCGGCCGCTCTGCGCGAACTGCTCGATCCCGAGTATCACTTGTACGGTACCAACGTCTTCCTGATCCCGCCCGAACAGCGTGAACGCCAGCGCGACTCGCTCGAGACGCGCTTCGACGGCCAGCGGGAGGTTCAGGCGACCGGCCCCGAGGCATGGCACGACGGCGAACTGCTGGTCGTGCAGATGATCGCGCCCAGCGGGCGTACCATCGGGGCGATGCTGCTGGACCGGCCGTTCAACGACCTGAAGCCCGACCGCACCACTGTCGATCTGCTGGAGACGTTCGCCTATCAGGCCGCCAATGCCGCCGAAAGCACGACACTTTTTAACCAAGCGGTGCGCTTGCGGATGTTGAACGAAGCGGTCGTCAACTCGATCCAGCAAGGCATCGTCGTGATCAACGAGACCGGCCGGATTGTGACCATCAATCACACGATGCGCGAAGCGTTCCAGTGGACGGATCGCGCGATCGGCTACACACTGGAAGAGTACCGTCCCGAGCTTTCTCAACTGATCGGTTACGCGATCGACGTCGTGCTCGCTGGCGGTCAGCCGCAAGAAATGACCGACGTCGGCACGTACGATTACGATGACCGGCCGCAGACGCTCAACATGTACGTATACCCGCTGGCCGGCCAACAAGGCAGCGGCGCCGTGCTCCTGCTCGAAGACACCACCGAGCGCCGCGCGCTGGAACAGGCCATTCAGGTGCGCGCCGATCAGCTTGGCGCGCTGACACTGGCCAGTAACCGCGTGACGGCTTCGACCGAACGCTCGATCGTCATCCTTAACGCCATGACCGAGATGCACCGGCTGATCCCGTATCAGACGATGGCCGTGTGGCGGCGCTCCGGCTCGGTACTGACGCTCGAAGACGCCGCCGGCGAATTGTGGGAAGGCGTGCGCACCGAGGCCGAAGCGGGCGAAGAAGCCACCCGCCTGCGGATCAACGACTATCTCGCGCTCCGGCAGGTCGTGGACAGTCAACGGACGTTGGCGGTCAACCTGCCGCCTGACGAGCCGACCGAATACGACCCGATGCCTCCCGGCGCAGAAGGCGCACAGTCGTGGCTTGGCATTCCGATGGTCAATCAGGGCAACGTCGTCGGCGTCATCACGCTGGCAACGCCCGAGGCCAGCGCCTACGACAGCCCGTCCGATCAGAACGTGTCGTTCGCCTTCGCCTCGCAGGTCGCCAACGCCGCCGCCAACGCCGAGCTGTTCATGCAGGCGTTCGAGCGCACCAACGAAATGTCCACGCTGCTCGAGGCCGCGCAGGCCACCGCCGCGACCCGCGACTTGAACGAACTGCTCGAACTGATCGCCGGCTTGATGTTCGGCGTCGTCGAAGTCGATCAGTGCCTGATCATGGCGTGGAACGAGATTGAAGACAACGTCGAGATCATTCAGGATACCGACCGCTACGGCGATCTGTCGCGCCTGCGCGAACGCGGCGACCGGCTTGACCTCGCCCAGTACCGCGCCAAGAGCAAGGTGCTCAAATCGCGCGAGCCGCTGATCCTGATCGCCTCCGACAACGAGGACGTGTTCGGGCGCGACGTGACCGAAATGCGCGAGCGCGGCGAAACCCAGCGCGTGCTCATCCCGTTGGTGACCGCCGACGGCGCAATCGGTCTCGTACAGCTCGAGACCTACAGCCGCGAGCCACTGGATATCACGTCGCAAAACCTGCGCATGGTGCGCACGTTGGGCGGCCAGCTTGCCGTCGGTATCCAGAGCGCGCGCCTGACCCACGAGATGTCGAACATGGTGGCGGAGTCGTTCGCGCTGAACGACCTCAGCCAGTCGCTGTCCTCGTCGCTGTCGGTCGAGCAGATGATGGACACGATTCGGACGCGCCTGCCCGGTGTACTGACCGCCAGCCAGTTCTATGTCGCGCTGTTCAACGAAGAGACGGGCAACGTGTCGTTCCCGGTCGTCATCCGCGATGGCGAAGCGGTCAGCGTCCCGTCACGGGCTCTTGCCAACGACGAGGTCGGTTACGTCTACAAGAACAACCGCATGCTCAGCATCGGCGCGGACTACTTCACGCCGGACGAGCTGCGCCGCAGCATCGGCATCCAAAACGGCGAAGGCGACTACAAGAGCTACATGGCCGTGCCGATCACGGTCGGCGCGAAGGTCTACGGGGCCATCGCGGTCCTCGACGGCAAACGGACGCGCGCGTTCTCGCTGAACGATCAGCGCGTGCTGTCGACGGTCGCCGCGCAGCTTGCCGCTGTGCTGGAAAACGCCAACCTGTTCCGCCAGATCAGCAGCCTTGCCGAAGACCTCGAACGGCAGGTCGTGGCGCGCACGCAGGAGCTTGAAGACGAGCGCGACCGCCTCGACACGCTGTACCAGATTACGTCCGAGCTGGCGCGCACGCTCGACATGACACAGTTGGAGCAGCGCGCACTCGAAATGCTGGCGAAAGCGGTCGGCGCGGACGACGGGCTGATCATGCGCTTCGACGCGCTGAGCGACGATTTGGTGACGATGGCGACGCTCAGTACGCGGGCCGAAGGCGACGATACGCCGCACGCCGGCGAACAGGTCGGTCACTGGCTGATCGACAACGGCCCGGAACTCAACGTCGGCGATCTTGAGTCGTGGCCGCACTACGACGCCGAGCAGTCCGGCGCGAGCGCGTGGCGCAGCGCGGTCGGCGCGGTGCTGCAAGCCAGCGACGGCGAATCGCTCGGCGTGATCGTGCTGCTCGGCCGGGAGATCAATGCATTCGGCGAGTCGGCGATGCGGCTGGTCGCCGCCGCTGCCAATCAGGTCGCCGCAACCATCAACAACGCGCAGTTGTACGCGCTCATCCGCGATCAAGCCGAACGCCTCGGCCAGATGCTGCGCACGGAACAGGAAGAAGCCGAGAAGAACGCGGCGATCCTCGACTCGATCTCGGACGGCGTGGTGCTGGCCGATGTCGACGGCAAGGTGATCGTGAGCAACCCCGCCGCGCAACGCCTGCTCGCCATGAGCGCCGACGAACTGCTCGGGCGCCCGCTGAGCGATCTGCGCAGCATCAAGGACGGCGGCCTCACGCCGTGGATCGACAGCCTGCTCGACAAGACGCAAGCGGCCCACGAGGACGACGCGCCGATCGAATTCCGCCTCACCCTATTCGACTCGATCATCAACACCAGCACCACGCCGGTTTTCAGCGATGGCCGGTTTGTCGGGCTGGTGTCCGTCCTGCGCGACATCACGCGCGATGTCGAAGTCGACCGCATGAAGTCGGAGTTCGTGTCGAACGTCAGCCACGAGTTCCGCACACCGCTCACACCGATCAAGGGCTTTGCCGAAATGCTTCTGTTGGGGGCGCTCGGACCGGTCACCGACCCGCAGAAGAACACGCTCGGCATGATCAAGTCGAACGTCGAACGCCTGACCGTACTGGTCGACGATATCCTCGACATCTCGCGCATCGACAGCGGGCGCGACACGTTGAAGGTCGGAGAAGTCGACGTTGCCGAAGTCCTGCGCGAGGCCGTCGACAAACAGCGCAATCGCCCGCAGCACAAGGACAAGACGCGCACGCTCGATGTCGACATCAGCGACGAGCTGCCGCACATTCAGGCCGACCGGCCCAAGCTGATGCGCATTTTCAGCAGCATCATCGACAATGCCTTCAATTACACGCAGGACGGCGGCACGATCAGCGTGCGCGCCGCCCTCGATGGCGACCGCGTGCTGGTCAGCGTGGGTGACGACGGCGTGGGCATCCCCGAGCAGTACCGTGACGCGGTGTGGCGCCGCTTCCAGCGCATCGACGAACACGCGCTCAAGCTGGAAGTCAGCGGCACCGGCCTCGGCCTGTCAATCGTGAAAGAAATGGTCGAACTGCACCACGGTGAGGTATGGTTCGAGTCGCAAGTCGGCAAGGGCACGACCTTCCATGTCGCCCTGCCGTTGGTACAGCCCGGTCAGGCCGTCGGCCTACCGGCGATGGATTAGCCGCATGGCCCGAATTCTTGTTGCCGAAGACGACCGCGACATCCGCGAACTGGTAAGGTTTACGCTCGAGCTGCTGGGCGATCACACCGTGATCGAGGCGGTCGACGGCGAAGAGGCGATTACCGCTGCCACCACGCAGATGCCGGATCTGATCTTGCTCGACCTGCGCATGCCTAAGCTGGGCGGTCTGGAAGCGTGTCGACGCCTCAGGGCCAACCGCGAAGTCGCGCATATTCCGGTCGTCATCCTTTCCGCCCGCGGCCTCGACGACGAGGTACAGGCCGGGCTGGACGCCGGCGCGACGGCGTACCTCATCAAGCCGTTCGATACCGCGCAGCTCATTGCGGATATCGACCAGTTCTTGGCGCGGGCATAGATGAGCGCGATTACCGTTGGCGGCGACCTCGTCCATTACGAGACGCTTGGCCGGGGCCGGGCCGTCGTATTGTTGCACGGGTGGATTGGCAGTTGGCGCTACTGGGTGCCGACCATGCAGCACCTGCACCTCAAGTATAAGGTCTACGCAATCGACCTGTTCGGCTTCGGCGACAGCGCCAAAAACCCGCGCCGCTACCCGATCGAAGAACAAATCCGCATGGTGCAGTTCGTGCTCGACGCGCTCGACCTCAAGCGTGCGGCGCTGATCGGGCACGGGCTGGGCGCGTGGATCGCCGCGGAGATCGCGAGGCGTGCACCGGACAGCGTGGCACGCATGATGCTGATCAGCGCGCCGTTGTATTCGCCGGTGGACTTGGATCACCGCGCGCCGCCGATGCGCATGCGGGCCTCGGCCGTGCACGGTACGATGGATCCCGACAAGACGATCTACAACGCGGAGGGATTGCGCGGCGTACGCCCGCTGGCGTCGTTGGGGCGCGGCGGTTACGACGACAAACCGGCAAGCCGTCCCCGTCAGCCGTCGATTGCCGACCTCGGCCCGGGCGACCCGACCATTCCGAATGCCCGCCTGCTGAATCAGGTTAAGCTGGAGGAAGCCGCCCGCGCGCAGGCCGAACGGCAAGCCGCCGGTCTCGATATCCCCGACCCGAACCCGCAGAACCCGTTGTACCAACTGCTGGCGGCACAGTCGCCCGACTCTCTGCTGAACCGCTGCGTGCGCCGGACGGACGGGCTGTACAACCGCCTCGGGCCGGATGTTTCGCGCATCGACGGGCGCGTGCTGCGCGAGACCGCGATCTTCTACGACGCGGGCCGCATGCTCGACAATCTGCGCGTCATCCCGGTGCCGACGGTGCTCGTGCACGGCCAGAACGATCCGCTGATCCCCTCGCCCGACGAGGCGGTGTGGAACTACCTCACGCATGAGAAAGAGGAACTGTGCGTCCCTATCCCGGTGCCCGGCGGGCATTTCCCGATGTCGGAATACGACAACTTCCATCGCCTGCTGACCGGATTCTTGGACGCCAACGACCTGCGCGAATTCGAGGTCAAGGAGCGCTGGCGGCGGCGCTCGCGGTGACTCCTCGATGACCGCTGCGCTGGTCTTCGCCAATGGCGAGCTGCGAACCGGGCCGACCGTCCACAGGTGGCTGAACTTGATCGATCGCCCGCTGGTGCTGGCGGCCGATGGCGGCGCGCACATTGCCGCCGCCTACGAGCTGCGGCCCGACGCGATCATTGGCGACATGGACTCGGTCGCGCCGGCCCTGCTGTCCGAACTTGAGGGACAGGGCATGCAGATCATCCGTCATCCGCCGGAGAAAGACGAAACCGACCTCGAACTCGCACTCAAGGAAGCAGCGGCGCGCGACTGCGACCCGATCATCATCATCGGCGGCACGGGCGGACGCCTCGATCAATCGCTTGCCAACGTGTATTTGCTGGCACTGCCGGAACTGGCCGGGCGCACGGTGCGAATGGTCGCCGGGTACGAGGAAGTGCTGCTGCTGCGGCCCGGTTCGCACACGCTGCACGGCAATCCCGGCGATACGGTATCGCTGCTGCCCGTCGGCGGGCCGGCATACGGCGTACGGACAAGCGGCCTTGCCTATCCGCTGCGCAGTGAGACGCTCGAGTTCGGGCCAGCACGCGGCATCAGCAACGAAATGCTGGCCGACAGCGCGCATATCTCGCTTGAACACGGCTGGTTGTTGGTGATCCATACGGACGGGAAAGCATGACACGCGCAAGGATCGAAAAGCGCGATCATGCCGGCGTGTACGTCTGGCACTACTATGGCGACGTTGTCGAGCAAAGCGACCTCCACGTCGTGATCGAATCGCGCATGGCGCGCGATATCCCCACCGACTACGTGCACTTCCGGCAGGGCGACCGCATGGTCGAAACGTTTTATGCCGACCGCTGGTACAACATCTTCGAGATGCACGACGTCGACGACGACCGACTCAAAGGGTGGTACTGCAACATCTGCCGGCCTGCGCAGTTGATCGGCGCGGACGAAACGCTGACGATTCAGTACGACGACCTCGCGCTCGACGCCTTTGTCGATCCTTTCGGGAACTTGTTGGTTCTGGATGAGGACGAGTTGGACGCGCTACACTTATCCGAGTCGCTGGTGGCGGCAGTGTGGCGCGGCCTGGATGCGCTCGCTGACCACGTCTCGCGGCGGCAGATCCCGTTTCACGGTGTGATGAGGCTATCAGATGGCTGACCTGATTATCGAGACTGTCGATCTCGTCAAGCGATTCGGCAAGTTCACCGCGGTCGACGGGTTGTCGCTGGAAGTGCCAGCCGGGTCGATCTACGGCTTTCTGGGCCCCAACGGTGCCGGCAAGACCACCACCATGCGCATGCTCACGACGCTTACGCGCCCGACCAGCGGCAGCGCCCGCGTCAACGGCTTCAGCGTCACCGAAGATCAGATCGCCGTGCGCCGTTCGATCGGTTACATGCCGGACGAGTTCGGCGTCTACGAAGACCTGCGCGTGTGGGAATATCTCGACTTCTTCGCGGCGTGCTACGACATCGCCGAGGGTGAGCGCAAGAAGCTGATCAACGACCTACTGGCGCTGGTCGACCTCGCCCACAAGCGCGAGGACATGGTCGACAAACTCAGCCGTGGTATGAAGCAGCGCCTGTCGCTGGCGCGTACCCTCGCGCATGACCCCGCCGTGCTGATCCTCGACGAGCCGGCCAGCGGCCTCGACCCGCGCGCACGAATCGAAATCCGCGAACTGATGGTCGAGCTGGCGCGCATGGGCAAGACGATCTTCTTCAGCACGCACATCCTCGCCGACGTCGAAAACATCTGCTCGCACATTGGTATCGTCGAGGCCGGCCGGCTCGTCATGCAAGGCTCGATGGGCGAGCTTAAGGCCCGGCTTATGCCGCACCGCGAAATCTTCGTGACGGTCAAGGACAACACCGCCGCCGAAACCGCCCGCACGATTGCACTGGCGTTCGAGGGCGTGATCGCCGCGGAGATCCTTGAGCAGAAGGCCGGCCGTTCCCGCCTGCGGGTCGACTTCAGCGGCGACGACGACGGCGTGGCGGCGCTCAATCAGACTCTGACGACCGGCGGCGTGGCAATCCTCGGGTTTCAGGAAGAAGTCCACGACCTCGAATCGGTCTTCATGCGCGTGACGCACGGAATCGTGGGCTGACCCCTAACCATCAAACAGGCATCTGAATCAAACGAGGGACGCGCGCTGCGTCCCTCGTTGTGTGGTTCTGACAGCCTGTAACCCGACCTAGAACGGGATGTCCTCGGAGTTCTCCGGCGCGCGACCGCCGCCCCGCTTGCCGCGCGGCTGGAAGTCCTCTTCGTAGCGTTCCCCCCCGCCACCGCCGCCTTCGGAGTCGTCGCGCGACCCGATGAACCGCACCGTCTGTGCGGTAACCTCAAGCGTCGCGGCGGGCTGGCCCGATTTGTCGAGGTAGGCCGATGCCTGAACGTCCCCGACGACCAGCACCTGCCGGCCCTTCTTCAGGTACTTCGAGACAACCTCGGCCTGATTCCGCCACACGGTAACGCGGAACCACGTCGTCTCCTCGCGCGCGTCTTCGCCACTCCCCATACGGCGATTGACTGCCACTGAGAAGTCGCACACTGCGATCCCCTGCGGCGTATACCGCAGTTCGGGATCCCGCCCCACATTGCCGACAATTGTGATTTGCTGATACATCGATACTCTCCTTTAGCCGCTTCATCCACTGCGTGTGCTTCGTCCATGTACTCGGAGAGGACGCAACAGGGACAGTATAGCACCGTCCCTGTTATAGAACAAGTATTCTATGAGGCTGCACGCCGAATGCCCCACTTTTTCGCCTAACCGCGCTCCTTCATCGCCGCTATAAGCATCTTCATCTGCTCGGCCGGGTTGCCGTTTTGTTTGTACAGCTTCTTGGGGCTGACGCCGGTCGCCTTGATCATCAGCTCGAGCTGTTCGTAGCTCTTGAGCTTCTGAGTCTTGACGGGTTCTTTATCCGTGTCCTTCACCACGTCCAGACCCTTCGCTATCGTCATCAGGCGACGCGCGTTGGCAAGGTACTCGGCCTTCTTCTTGGTGCTGGACTTGTCCTTGTTGTAGACCTTGCCGGCCTTCTCGACAATCCACTTCGTCTTCTTGCCGCTGTTGGTTGTGTCTTTCGCGGCGAGATTGCGCATCTGCTGCTTCTGGAACCGGATGAGCGCTGCGGTCGGCTTGGCCAGCGCGGTACCGAGCTTCAGCGCGCCGGCCGTACCCGTCGCGGCGTAGCCGGTCGCCATGAGCGCAACGCCGGCACCATAGGCCGCGCTGGTCGCTACACCGACGATGTTGAGGATCGAGCCGGAAATCGAGATCACGTCGGCGATGGTGTTGATGCACGCCGACGTCAGCGGCAGCACCGCCCGATTGACGCGCTTCCTGTTGACTTCGATCAGCTTGAGCAGCAGATGATCCTTGTCGTCGGTGATATTGGCCACAGCCGCGGCTCGATTCCGCTTCTTGGCCTTGAGGGCGGCGGTGCCCAGCGGGGTCAGCTGACGTTCCATCTTTGCGGCGTTGCGGCGCGCCTTGTGAATGCGAATCGCATGCCGAATGATCTCGACCGCTTGCAACAGAATGTCGAGCAGTTGGATCCCGATGCTAATGGCCGACCCGACAATCGGTACGGCCGCGACGAAGTCCGCCGACTTGCCGGCAATGTCGAGGAACACGCGCAGGCCCGAGATCGTGCTCTTGGCGACGCTCAGGAAACCTTTGAGCACCTTGATGCTGTGACCGGTGATGTCCAGCACCTGATCGGCGGTCGAGCCTTCGCCGGTGCCTTTGAAGAGCTGCACGGCGGCCGGTACGATCTTGGCGGCGGAGACCAACGTCTCGACAGACCCACCGAGTGCACCGATGAAGTCCGACGCGCCGGAGAATCCGTCGGCCACGTCGCTGGCGGCGCTCAGGTTGTCATGATGGCGTGCCACCCCGCCAGCCACGACACCACCCGCGGCGGCGACGGTCTGACCCGCGCCCGTCAGCGTTTGGCTGCCTTGCCCGATCATGTCCATCACGAGGTCCGCGCGCTGCCAATGGTTTTCGGCCTCGCCCCAGTTCTGAATCGAAGAGATGAACCCGACGATACCGCTCAGAGACCCGCCCGCCGCGGCGGCGCCTGAGAATGCCGTTGCGGCGATTCCGAGATCGGCACGCGCATTGTCGTCCTTGATCAGCACGCGAACGCCACCCTCATCCTTTTGCTTCTCGGCGAGCTGCTCCTTTTGTTTGTCGGTCAGATTGTCTTCCTTCGTGTTCGCGGGCAAGCCTTTGTCACGCAGGAAGTCTTTGTATATCGAGTCGTATTTGGCGCTCTTCGGCTCGATCGTCAGATCGCCCTTGACCCCGCTGAGGAAGTCGGCCGCGCTCGTGACGTCTTCGATCGCTTCCGAAGCAACATCCAGCGGATCGACTTTCTCATCATCACCCGCGGCCGGGTTCGTATTCGCAATGACGGTTGATCCAATCCCGGTGTGCATCGTTTCCAGCCCGGTTTGATTGCGAACCCGTGGCGACTTCGTCTTTGGTGCTGCAGGCCCTGCCGGCACCGATCCACCCCCGCCACCCCCACCGCCGCCGGCAGCTGGAACCACGGGCGACACTACAGGGGCCGCTCCACCGCTGCCCCCTGCACCTCCGGCAGGCGCCGGAGAGGCGGAAGGTGCCGGCGAAGGCGACGAGCTTGACGGAGCTGACGGGCTTGACGCCGGGGTTGCTGGTGCTGCTTTCGGCTTGCGCACCTTGGACTTCAGATCGTCCCACAGGTTGCGCATGATGACGGGCTGTTTGGGCGCGGTGCCGCGTGAGATCAGGTTGGCGGTGGCGCGGTTGCCGATCGCACGCTGGAGCGACGTGGCCGCAGCGGTCGTCTTGTCGCTGCGTGGACCCGTAGCCAGCAAACGCATCAGTTCATCAAGATCGGACGTCTGCTGCTGCGCATGGGCATGAGCCACTGGCCGCGGCGTCTTCTCGGACTTTCTCCGCACGCGTTGCGCATAGTGTTTCATGGCGACCTCTTACCCCGGACGCTGGTCGCACGATGGTAGCTGTGCTCGATCCTTACAGTGTACTACGGCCCTGCCGGAACAGGCAAACGCGGCGATCCCGCCACGACCGACAGGCTGTCGAGCCAGACGAATCCGCTGCCTGCCGTGGACTGTACCTTCAGCTTGATTTTGGCAATCGCGAAGCCGGGATCGTGCCCTGCGCCATAGGGCGTCCACGCGGTTGTACCGGCAGGGAAATTGATCGACAGCGCGGATTTCTCGCCACCCGTGCCGATCAGCTTGGCCTTAATCAGACCGCTGTCGGCCGGGTTGGACTCGGTCTTGATCTGGGCCGAAACCGTCACGCCACCGGCAATCGCGGGGCTGAGGTTGAGGGTCTGCTGGAGCTTGTCTTTCATGCCGCTGCCTTTGAATCGGAACGCGCAGTTGCCGGCCTGCGCCACGATGACATCCGGGCCGAGCGCGTCCTCGGAATTGCATACGCGCTTGTCCTTCTTCGTGATGCGCGTCCAATACGATGGCGCCTTGCCGCCCGTGTCCGCCGCCTCGAACCCGCCGTTGTTGAGAAGATCGCCGGGGATATCCGACGGCGGCGGCGGCGAAACGATCACCTCGAACGCCGTGCCGGGGATCGCCTTGAGCCGGTTGAGGTCGTTGTCGTCCCAGCAGCCCGGGTTGGTCTCGCCGCTGATGTACCAGTTCGAGCCGTTGTCGGCCACGATCATGCCGTACTTCTTGAGCGCCTGTGCGATCGCCAGCGCCTGCCCGTCGAGATGCCCGATGTTGTAGCTGGCCTTGAGTCGAAGCCGCAGGCCCATCGGCGGATAGTTCGCGCCGGTGTAGCTCGACGCGAAGTGCGTCGCCGGGTAGATGTACGCCCGCTGCGTGCGCGAGAACGTCACCCGCAGGGCGTGGTCGATCGTGCCGGACTCGGCTTCGTCGCAGCGCGCCAAGCCGGGGAGGATCGGCAGGCCCGCGGCATCGGCGCTCGTCCATCCGTCTGGGCGCAGGTCGTTGGTGTTCAGCGGCCAAATCGCCCCACTGCCTGCGTCCCAGCCCGTGATGTCACTGCCGGTGTACTCTGCGTCGTACACCTCATACAGCACGCAGTTGGTTGTCTCGACGACCAGTACGTGCCGGTCGCCGCCGCCCTCGACCGGGGCGTCGGACGGGATCGGATACGGGCCGGGGTCGCTTTCGTTCGGATAGTAGAACGAGATCGGCACCAGCGGCTGGCTGGACGTCACTGTCGTCCACGGGATTCCGTAGCCCGGATTCTCGCCAAAGTCGGGGTGCACATAATCGCCACCGTTGGCGTTGATGTTGGCGCTGTAGTTGGCGCTGTTGGGGTGCACCGGCGCGGTATCGACCGGCGTGTTCCATGCGTTATTCGAGGGAAAAATCTGACAGCCGCCAATCGACGGCGGCGCGGCGTATGTCACGCCAAACACGGCCACCACGAGGCACAATATCACACTCAAGCGGACAGCGCGCATCGCACACCTCCCGATCTATCGAGCACAGCCTCAGTATAGGCCAGTCTGAAATCTGCGTGCGTTGGGGCGATGATCGAAGTCGCGGAGGCTTCGCCTCCACACCTCCAAAAGCGATTTACACCCCTTGACCCCGTCACGGCGCAGGGAGGCCAGAGGGCGCAAGCATTCTGGCGGGGTTTGGGGCAGCGCCCCGAGCACAAGGTCAATCTGCTTCGACGCGCCGGCCGGTATAGATCGTCAGGTCGATCTCGTGCGACCACAGCTGGCCGTCGGGGAGAATGGTGTGCGAATTGAAACGCACGCCAGTCAGGTTCGCGCCGGTCAGGTCGGCGCCGGTGAGGTCCGTGGCTTGACACGCCGCCTGCCACAAATTCGCGCCGGTGAGGTCGGCACTGCGTAGCAGGGCGCCGCGCAGGTCGGCGCCGGCCATGTGCGCCCCGCGCAGCTTCGCGCCGGTCAGATCGGCATCGGTCAGACGGATTTCGCGCAAGTTGCTATCGCTCAGATCGGCCTTGATCAGCCTCGCCTTGACCAGATCGGTCTCGCCGAAGTACGCCCCGCGCAGGTCGGCGCCGGTCAGGTCGATCAACTGCATGAGCGCCTTTGCCAGCCGCACGTTTTGCAGCCGCGCCCCGGCAAGGTTATGCCCTTGCATCGACCCGTCCTGAAAGTGCAGGCGCTCCTTCAACTCTTCGATGGCGGCAAGCGCGGTGATGTTATCGCTGTGGACAGCGCGTGCCAACAGCGCCTCGCGAGACATCCGCGCGGCGACCTGTGTCTTGATCTTGCGGCTGAACCAACCCAACATACGGTACACCTTCCTAAAACCACCAACTGTGCGCATAATGGCGCGGATGACGCAAAACAAACGCCCTACGCTCTCCCGCCGCGCCTCGATCCTCGGGGCGTTAGTGCTGATCGCCGCCGGCACGCTGGTGGGCGTGCTGCTGGTCGTCGTGCTGATCCGGGCGTTCCCCTCGCTCGAACCCGGCGGCCAACGCTTCCTGTTCACCGACCTCGACGGCGATACGTTTCGCCATCAGCCGGGCCAAGTGCGGCCGCCGGCCGAAAACCGCGTGCTGGAGGACGGCGTGCGCTTCGACGATGCCGACGGCTTCCGCCGCCCCGCGCGCACTGCCGACCGCTACCCTGTCGCCGTGATCGGCGACTCGTTCACCGATGGCGGTCAGGTACCGTGGACCGACCTGCTGGCGGAAGAACTTAACGCGCCGGTGCGCAACCTCGGTTGGAGCGGATTCGGCCCCCTCGAATATCAGGCCATCGCCGAACAGTACTTGGCGGACGATCACACGTGGGTGCTCGTCGCCTACTTCGAAGGCAACGACCTCAGCAACATTCGGACCAGCCGCCAAAGCGCCGGGGACGGCCCTGTGACGCTGAACCTCACCAAAGCCTTCGGCGCGCCAGCACCCTCGGTGCGTGCGCTTAGCGACTATAACGATATCACATTAGACCCGCAAGAACGGTATCTCTACCCGCTCGACCACCCGCGCCCTGACGGATCGACGTTCGAAGTCGCGTACATCAGCGACTACTTGTGGTGGCTCAACGGCGATACGGAGACGTATGCCGACAGCCGTAACGTGCAGGAACTGCGCGCGGCGCTCGACGCGATCAATGCAGCGGCCAACGGGGCATGCGTGGGCCTGATCTACGTGCCGAACAAAGAGCACATCTACATGCCGCTGGCGGATCCGGATGGCAACCGCCAGTACGTGCTGCAAAACGCGCGCACGCTGTCGCTCGACGCCGACGGATGGCTGACCCACGGCGATGTCGCGCCGGTCGACTGGGACACGTTGGCCGCGCGCCTCGACAACCAGCGCGATGTCGTTGCGCAGGTCGCGCAGGATTCCGGCTACGCCTTCATCGACCTCGTTCCGGCGTTTCAGGCCGCCGCGGCACAGACGCTCACGTATTACACCTACGACTCACATTGGAATCATGAAGGACACAGCCTGACCGCGCATACTGTTTCCGAATTCTTGAAGGAGACACCATGCACGGAAAGACCGTTCTAATCACCGGTGGCACCAACGGCATCGGGCTGGAGACCGCGCGGGCGCTGGCGAAGATGGGCGCACATGTGGTCATCGTCGGCCGCAGCCCGCAAAAGACCGAGGCCGTCGTGGCCGACCTGCGCGAGTCGACAGGCAGCGCGGCGGTCGACGGCCTGCTTGCCGACCTGTCGCTGATGCGCGAGGTCAACAGCCTTGCGGACACGTTCCTCGCCCGGTACGACCGCCTAGACGTACTGGTCAACAACGCGGGCGCGATCTTCTATTCGCGCGAGGTCACCGACGAGGGGCTGGAGCTGACCTTCGCCCTCAACCACATGAGCTACTACCTGCTCACACGGCGCCTGCTTCCGCTGATCCTCGCCAGCGCGCCTAGCCGCATCGTCAACGTGTCGTCCGGTGCGCATTTCTCGGCGCGCGGCGTGGACTTCGACGACCTGCAGAAATCGCGTGGTTACATCGGCTTCACGCGCTACAGCGAGAGCAAGCTGATGAACATTCTGTTCAGCAACGCGCTCGCACGTCGGCTCGAGGGCACCGGCGTCACCGTCAACGCACTGCACCCGGGGATGGTCGCCACTGGCTTCGGGCGCAACAACTCCGGGATCGTCGCAAAGGCCGCCGGCGCGGTGTTCAGCGCGTTCGGCAAGTCACCGGAAGACGGCGCGCTTACGAGCATCTATGCCGCGACGGCGCCTGAACTGGCGCACACGACCGGCGCCTATTTCGACAACGAGAGAGTCACCGAGGCGTCACGCGCGGCGCGGGACGTCGAGGCACAAGAGCATCTCTGGGCGATCAGCGCCGAGATCGCCGGCCTGCCGGCCGAGGTCGCTGTGCGCGGTTAGCCGAACGACTGCGCAAGCTGGGCAAACGGGCCAACGCCAAGCGCGACAAGGATAAAGACCAGCGACGCGCCCAAGCACACATAGCCGATGACCGTCAGGATCATCGTCATGCACCCGCGCCCGATGTCGAACCGGTACGCCACGCTGATGCGCCACGCGAGGAATAGAATCGCGCCGACAGACAGCACGCCAATCGCGATCGTCAGGACTTGCACGAAGTCGATCAATGCAGCGAGGAACGCCGCAACAACGATCAGTATCACCAGCACTGGGTTGACCAGTGCGTAGTACAAGAACGTCTTGCGGATCAAGCGCGGCATGGTGCCATTTCCGCCCAGCAGCGTCACGGCCACCAAGTGCGTGACGAACGAGGTAATCAGGAACGTCACGGCATTACTGGCCGCTGAAACGGCGGCGTAACCTGCGCTGTTGACCACGCCCTGTTCGCCGGTGATTGCCTCCAGTACCGGACTTAGGGCCTGTACCGACGGGTCGTTCGCCGCTGCCGGGTTATTCAGATCGTATCGCGTGCTCAAGAACTGAGCGAACAGGTAGATCGTCGCAAAACCGATGACGAACGCGATCGCAAAATAGACGAACAGGTCGAGCAGCGCCCGGCCGAAGTTGCCGTCTTCGATTTCATCGACCGTTTTGCCGGTGCGGCCTTCCAACACCGCCGCTGCGACGCCGGTCTTGCGCGTCTTCGATGCCGGCTGCGCCGACGACGTAGCGGGCTTCTTGCTCATCGAGGCTGGCCGGCGCTGTGTGTGCGGCTTAAGCAGTGCCGCCACGGCCCGATCGGCGTTCATGTTCATAATCTTGCCGGCGGCCTCGCGCGCGTTCGGGTTGTCGGCGATGGCCGGCGACTTTTCGAACGCCTTGCGCAGGTTGGATTCGGCGCCGGCCTTGTCGTCGGTGTAGTACGCCTGCCACGCGCGCTCGATATATCTCTCCGCCCATTCGAGGTCTTGCTGTGCGCTGACCTCCTCCGGCGATGGCGGTGTATAGCTGGCCAGGATAGCGTCGACACCCTCGGCCGCTTGCGCGGCATCCGCGTCAGTGTCGAGTTCCTCCTCGTCTTCTTCGAGGTCGTCCCACGGCATCTTGAACGGCTTGACGTTGACCACCGGCGCGTGCTTGTCAATGTAGATCGCCGCCTTGCGCGCCAGTTCGCGCAGCGCCTCGTCGGGGTCGATCTCGACCACGCGCGACAAGTGCGGTATGGCCTCGCGGTCTTTAGTGCGTCCAAGCGCGATGATGGCTTCGCGGCGCTGGCTCGCATTGATGCTTTGCAGCTGACTGATTAACTGACGGTCGACCACAACATCACCCCCACCGAATACTCACTAGTTGGCGACCTCTACGGCACGACCATTGGGGTCAGTGCGAGGATGCTCAATTGGTTCGAAAGTTCGCTCAGGTAGGCTTGCCCGAATGCGGCAAAACACACTAACCCGAGAATGATGAAGAAGATATTCGCAAGGAAGATTGCCGCGCATCCACGGCCCGCACCGAAATCGTACGTGCGACCGATACGCGAGCTGTATCCCATCAGCGTCCACAAAGACAAGAAGAAGGATACAGCATAGATGCCGATTCCGATCGCCGGTTCGGTGACGAGCGGAAGCAGAAAGCCGCCGATCTGCGCCACGAAGACGAGCGCAGTCATGATGCCAAGGAAAAGGGCGGTCTTGTGAATCAGGTTTGCCAGCGTGCCGTCTCCGCCGAGGATCATGCGCGCGGCGACATGGATGAAGAACGACTGGAGCAGCAGAAGCACGATCGCGATCAGGCCGTATATCAGCGCATAAAGCAGGGTGAGGACGACCCCTGCCGCGATGAGCTGATTTATGATGCCGGTCGCCTGCGCGCTGGCCTGCGCCATCTGCGCCTGAAGCTGTGGATCGCTGTTGATGATATTGGTGACCAGCGCGATAAACGCCGCAAACGACACGCCGACGATGACTGCGTTGATCAGACCGTAAAGCAGCAGGTCGATTAGAGCCGTGCCCCATCCTGCCGGCGGTGCGTCGTCACGCGCCTCGTTTTCGATCTCGCGCTTGGCTTTGGCCTTGAATTCCTTCTTGTCGAACAGTTCGAGAATCGAGCCGTCCTGCACGGCCTTCACCGCGTCGTCCTTGTAGAGGCCGGAAATGGTGGCGGCCAAACCGACGGCATAGGCATCGTACTGCAAGTTCGGGTTGAGCTTGAACGCCTCGACCAAATACTTTGCGGCGCGCGCGTTCAGTCCGTCGAACGAGGCACGGCCGGCCATCTCCATCGCGCCGCGTGCCGCGCGCTGGCGCGACTCGGTCACCTCGTGCAGCGAACGCGGTCTGGGTTGGGGCGGTGCATCCTCCTGTTCCGCTTCGACGGGTTCCGGTTCTGCGGGCCGATTGGCATACTCGGCAAGAATGCTGCCCGATGCGTAACCCGGCTGAGCGCCTCTCTTGACCTCTGCCGCGGGCGATTCGGCCTCGCCCGGGTTGTTGCGCTTGATATAGACGATGGCCTTGCGGGCAAGATCGCGCACGCTTCCGTCGTTGTCGGCGCGCTCGACTGCCTCAAGGTAGCGCAGCGCCTCGATGTCTTTGGTGCGGGCGAGCTGTTGAATGGCGGCCTTACGTCGTTCAGGCTGAGCGCTGTCCAGAGCATCGATCAGTCGACGGTCTACCATTGGTCGCGAGTCTCCGAGGGCGTTGGCACGTCTAATTCTAATCTTATCTTCGCCGTAAGCCAACTAAGTGCTGTTGTCTACTGTGTGTATAATGTCGGGAAGTTGTCATGCGTTCGCATTTACCATGTTCCAACCACCTGAACCGCTGTACGACGCGTATCCCGATCCCGAACTGCTCGCCAAGGATGTCGTGAGCCTGCAGCTCGACGCGCTGCAGAACAACGACCTGATGCCGGACGACGCGGGCATCAGGATCGCCTACCGGTTTGCGTCACCGAACAACCGTGCCGCGACCGGCGATCTGGAGCGCTTCATCGCGCTGGTGAAGAACCCGTTGTATGCGCCGCTGATCGGGTTCGACCGGGCCGAGTTGGGGCAGGTACACATGACGTTCAGCCTCGATCAAGCGTGGCAGCAGGTGTGGATCGTGCGACGTATGGACGGCACGGCCGGCTTTCGCTGGGTGCTGTCACGCCAGCAGCGCGGTGATTTCGCCGGGTGCTGGTTGGTCGACGCGGTCGTGCGGACGAAGTAATCAGGTCAAGTAAAGGGAAACTTGCGGGTGCGGGCTGCTGCCGTCGTCATCGTTCTGTTGCTATTTACTGCCATCACGGCGTGCGCGCAGCTTCAAGCGCAGCCCATCGTCCCGGGCACGACCGAGGCGTTCGTGCGCAATGCACGCCTCGGCTTGGCCCACGTGAGCGCGCCCGAAGGCGGAACGCCGGCGGAGAGGTACGTCACGGCGCTGTCGCTTGGCGCGTCATGGAACCGCTTCCCGTTGTACTGGGATCGCATCGAGACGTCGCCCGGCAACTTCCAGTGGGGCGCCTACGACCGGCAGGTGGCCGACGACCTCCAGTTCGATCTGCAAATCAACGCCATTCTGCTCGGCCGGCCCGGCTTCTACGCAGACGGCGATCGAATCGCGGGACTGCACACCCCAATCTTTGCCGACGGCACCGATACACCTGCCCCCGGCAAGCCGTTCAACCCGGACAACCCGTGGGCACGCTACGTCTTCGAGACCGTCAACCGTTACAAGCCGGATGGCGGAGCGGCGGCGGCTGGGATACTACCGCCCACCACTGGCATTCGCGTGTGGGAAATCTGGAACGAGCCGGACGTCAAAATCTTCTGGTCGGCATCGATCGGCGATTATGCGCGTTTGCTCAAGGTCGCGTATCTGTCCGCCAAGCTGGCCGACCCGAACGCACAGATCATGTTTGCCGGCCTGCTGTTCGGCACCGAGGACAACTGGCTGGCGCGCGTGCTGGCGATCTTCGAGGACGACCCGATGCGCGACGCCCACAACTGGTACATGGACATTGTCGCCGTCCATGCCTATGCCGACCCGTGGCGCACCGGTTGGCTGGTACTCAACGTCAAGCAGTCGTTGATCGCGTACGGACTGCGCCGGCCGATCTGGGTGACGGAGACCGGCGTGCCGGTGTGGGACGACTACCCCGGACCGACGTGGGTCAGCGATCCGTCTCAGCGGCAGCTCCGCGCTACACAGATTCAGCAGGCATGGTACGTCATCCAGAGCGCGGTGTACGGCTGGCACGAGGGTGCCGACGTGCTGATCTTCCACCAGCTTTACGACGATTGCGGCGACCAACCCGCCGGCACCGACTTCCCACCGCACAATGGGAGCCTGTGCTCGGCCGGAACGCTGTGCAGCGGCGACGCGCACGGCTTGTTCCGCAACGTGAGCTCGTCGGTATGCTTCTCGCAGCATCCGGTGCCGGGGTCGCCGCGTCCCTCTGCGACCGCCTATCTACTGCTGGCACAAGTTTTCGACAGCGGTTTCACCCCCCTGCCCGACATCACGTTCGAACCCGAACAGGTCAGCACCGGCAGGCCGCGCGGGGTGTTCGCCGCAGCGTTCGAGATGGCCGACGGGCGGCGCATCACGGCGTACTGGAACCGCACATTCACGGCGACGACTGTCGCGGTTGATGCGGCCGGGTTCAACGCGCAGCGCGTTATGCTCGACGGCGACGAGATGCTGGCCCCCGACGAAAACGGGCAGTATCGCCTCGTGCTGCCGCCCGCCATGCCCGACGGCTATCCCGAACTTCAACCCGGCGCCGATTCGGCCATTGGCGGCGCGCCTGTCCTGATCATCGAACGCCCCGATGGCGTGGTCGATCTGGTGCGCTTCCAACGCACGCTCGGGCCGGTCGGTGTCCCGGTCGTTTCGGTGCCGCAAGCGCCGACGACTCCGACTCCCGTACCGACGATCAACCCGGCCAATGACACGACCGCGCCGCTGGCATTTATGCGTCCGCTGCCCGACACCAGCCCGACGACCTTCACGGTCGCTTGGGGCGGAGCCGACAACAGCGGGATCGACCTGTATCTGGTATGGGTACGCGTGGATGGCGGCGACTGGGCGCCGTGGCTGGAAACCGAAGCGACCGGCGCGACGTTCCAAGGCGAACCGGGCCGACGCTACGAGTTCGACGTGTGGGCGCGCGACCTTGCCGGCAACTGGACCAGCCGCACCGAGTTGGTCGCCCAAACGGCGACTACCGTCGAATAACGACCCGTACAAGGGATTTACACCCCTTGACCCCTTCTCAGCAAAAGAGGCCGCATGCGGCCTCCTTTGCAAGTATGGGAGTCCAGAGGGCGAAAGCCCTTTGGAGCACCCCCGGCGCGTTGACGCTGCGCCGGGGTCTGCGGGCTAGTTGTGGCCGCTCCAGCCATCTACGACCGGCGGCGGCGGCGGAAGCAGCGCGTCGTCCGTGCCGCTGCGAGTCTGTGCGTCACGCGGGAGGCCCAGCCCCGGTACGATCTCAAGCCGCACGGCGTCGACGTCGATGCGTGACGTGATCGACTTGTGGCGCAGCTTCAGCTTGATCTTGTCGATCGCGATGCTGTCGGCCAGCACGCCTTCGGCGCTCGCGTACGTCCAGATGTCGCTGGTGGGCGCCACCGGGATCGATCCGCCGAACGTCAGCTTCTCCGTGCCATCGGTGAAGAAAACCTTGGCCTTGAACGCGAGCTGCGGCAGCGCGGCGGTGGTCTTGTACCACAGGCTCAAGCGCAGGCCGTCGTTGATCGCCAGCGGGCCCGGGATCAGACCGCTCGTCAGGATCATCTTGAGGCCCACATTCTCGTTGGCCCGACCCTTGAAGCGGAAGTAGCAGTCGCCTTCGTAGGCATCGCCCTTGCCGCAGCGCAGCTTGTCGCCCTGATCCGTACCATTGGGGCTGTTCAGCTCCCACGGATCGACTCCGAACTCGAAGCCGAAGTCGGTTTCAGGCACGACCACTTCCACGTCGTCGTTCTCGATCATGCCGACACCGGCGAGATCGGACGCACCCGCGTTCACATAGTTGAAGCCACTCAGCAGCACGCTGAGGTATTCGTCCTCCTCGACCTTCTCCTCACCGATCACGGTTACGTCGAAGTTCAGCACCGTGGATCCCGCTGGGATCACACCCGCGGCGTCGATGATCTGGACGTAGTCGATGGCCTTCTTCGCCTTCGGCAGCGTCGCGTCGTCCACACTGCTGTTGGCCGTATTGACGAGGAACGTGATGTCGATACCGGCCGGAGTCGCCAGCGCGATGTCGAACGTCATGGTTGTCGTGCCGGCGTCGCCTTCGACCACGCTGACGTCGTTGACCGTGACTACCGGCAGCGGGTCGTCGTCTACGATGCTGTAGGTCGCGTCGGCGTCACCGAGAGTGACTGCACCGGCCGGCGCCGACACATCGCCCGTGAACGTCTCCGTCAGCTCAAACAGCGTGTCGTCAACCGTGGCGATGGCGAATGGCGTGGAGATCATCGTCCCGTTCGGGATCGTGATCGTCGTGCCGGCCGTGCCCGCATAGTCGTCCGGATCGAGCGCCGTGCCGGCGGTCGTCACCAGCGTCACCGAGATGTCCTCATACGACGGGTTGGTCAGAACCGCCACGACCTGCACCGGATCGCCTTCGTTGACCGAGGCGTCGACCATCGCCAGCGTCGGGATTGGGTCGTCGTTCACGATTGTGCCGATGTGCGAGGCCGGCGCGCCGATGCTGCCCGTCCACGCTTGCGGCGCAGGGAGGCCCAGCGTGACTTGCAGCGTCTCGTCCAGCTCGTACTTCTCGTCACCGATGACCTTGACAACGAACGTCTTTACGACCTCGTCTTCAGCGAACACCACCGGCAGATCGACCGCCTGCTGGTAATCGCTGTCGGCGAAGGCCGCGCTGCCGTCGCTCGTATCGACCCACACTGTTACAGTCTGGTAGGTCGGGTTGCTCAGGCGCGCGGTGAAGATCATGTCGACCAGACCGGTGTCGCCTTCGACCACCGAGACGGCCGCCGTGTCCATGAACACCGACGGTGCGCCGTCGTCGTTGGTGATCGTCACGAGACCGATCGCGTCGCCAAGCGTGGCGTTGTAGGCATCGGTCAGCACGACGAAGAACGTCTCGTCCTGCTCGTACTTCTCGTCGCCGACGACAATCGGCAGCGTGAGGTCGATCGACAGCGTATTGGCCGGGATGACCGCCTGCTGCATGACGTATACGAAGTCGGTATCGGCCAGCGTGGCGCGGGCCGGGCCGTCACCGTCGAGCGTGTAATAGAACACCTCGGTGACGTACTCGCTCGGCTCGCTCAACGACAGCGTGATCGTGACGTCGGTGATCGCCGGGCTGTTGCCTTCGGTCACGGTGGCGTCGCCAACGCTGAGCACCGGCGGAATGTCATCGGTCAGGATCGTCCCGACCGCCACGACATCCGCGCCATTGACCACATGCGGCGCGACGGCGTCGATGGTCACCGTGAACGTCTCGTTCAGTTCGAACTTGGTGTCGCCAACGACGTCGACGCTGAAGGTCTGCTCGGTCAGGCCGGCGGGGATCGTCACCGTCACCGCGCCGGGGGCGACTGCGACGTAGTCGCTGTCGGACACCAGCGCTGTGCCGTCCACCGTGCTGAAGGTGAACTGCGCGTCGGCACCACTGATGCGGTCGAGCTTTGCCGTGAAGACCAGCGGCGTGGTGCCGGCATCACCCTCATAGACTTCGCTGTCGCCCGCGACTGTGATGACCGGGGCCGCGTCGTCGTTGCTGATGACACCGTTGGCAGTCGTCGTGCCGTTGGTCAGTCCGGCCGTCGCGTTGATCGCCACACTGACGTTCTCGTCCAGCTCATAGCGGCTGTCCGCCACGATCTGCACGCTGACGGTCGTCGCGTCGCTCAACGGCGGCAGGCTGACCAGTGCGCCATTGACGTCGAGATAGTCGGTGTCGGAGACGGTCGCGGCAGGTGCCGCGCCGTCCGACACGGTGTAGGTGAAGCTGACGGTGCGTCCGGTCGGCGCGCTGAGCGTCACCGGGTACACCAGCGACCCGCCCACACCCGGCGGCGAGCCTTCCGGCGTCGCCGGCGCGTCGGCGATACTGATCGTCGGCGTCGCGTCGTCGTCCACGATGTTGACGGCGGCGATAGTGTCGTTACCCGCCAGCGCGGCGTTGGTCAGGTTGCTCAGGACGACCGTGAACGTCTCGGTGTCGAGGTCGTCGTAGGTGTCCTGACAGTACGTGACGTCGAGGGTGGTCGACAGCGATCCGGCCGCGATCACGCCGGAGCCGGACTGCGCCGGGTAGTCGTGCGTATCGAGCGCAGTGCCGTCGGCGGTCGCCCATTCGAAGGTGATCGCGCTGACCGACGTGTTGGCGATGCTGACCGTCAGGGTGACGGTGCCGGTACACGCGTCCGGATCGGCCGCGCTCAAGCCGTCGGCGTCGCCTTCGGGATCGGCGGTCACATCCGTAATGCTCAGGATCGGCGCGACTTCGTCGTCCACAATCACGCCCTGCCCGCTCGCGTCGGCAATTGTCACCGTGGCCGGGACCGGGTTGGTCAGGTTGACGGCGAATACCTCGTCGCCTTCGGTGATCCCGTCGCCGAGCACCGGCACGGTGATGAAGCGGATGGTCTGACCCGGCGCATACGTCAGGTTTCCGGCGGTGGTCGTGTAGTCGACATTGGCCGTGGCGAAGCCCGCACCGGCGCCGGTGTCGGCGGTCGTGTAGTCGACGCTGACCGGCGTTCCGGCGGCGGCGCTCAACGTGACGGTGAACACCATGTTGTAGGTGTCGCCACTATCGCCTTCGACCACCTGCGCGTCGCTGATGCTGACACTCGGCGCGGCGTCGTTGTCGCTGATGAAGCCCTGCGCCTGCGCGGTGGTGATCGACACGAAGGCGGCCGGTACCGGGCTGGCGATGTCGACGATCACGTCCTCGGTCAGTTCGTACAGCACGTCGTCCACGGTCTGCACCGGGATGGCCGCGCTGGCCGCGCCTGCCGGGATGGTCACGAAGACCGCGTTTTCGTCCACATAGTCGGGCGCGGTGGCCGGGCTGGCCGACGTGCCGTCGCTGACCGTGTAGGCGAACTCGACCGGGATTTCCGCCGGGTCGGTAATCGTCACGACGAACGGCAGCGGCAGACCTTCGACCACCGTGTTCGGGTCGATGCTGATGGCCAGCGTGGCCGTGTCGGTGTTGACGATTGTGCCGACGCCGTCGAAGTCGCTGTTCAGGTCGTCAAAGCCGATCAACGGCAGCAGGTTGACCAGCGAGAGCGTGAACTGCTCGTCGGCCTCCAGCGTCGTGTCGTCTACGATGTCGACCGTGACCGTGATCGGGTACGCGTCGAAGTTCTCGGGGATCACGATGCTGCCACCACCGGCGTCCACTGCCGCCGGGGCGATGACGACCGGCGCGGTCGCGTAGTCGATTCCCAACTGCGCGGTGATGTCGGCCAGCGCCGCGTCGAAGCGCAGGACGCGTCCGCTCGGTGCGCTCGAGTTGATCGTGAAGACGAACGGGCCGTTTTCCTCGGTGTCGGTCACGTCGCTGACGGTGAAGACCGGCGCGCGGTCGTTGTCGCGGATCGTGACGACGGTGCGGTCATCCGGGTCGATCAACGCGTCTCCGCTGACGATGCCGCTGATGATGACCTCGAACTGCTCCAAGTCCTCGTCCAGCGCGTCGTTGATGATGGTCACGGTCGTGGACGCCGACTGGCTACCGGCCGTGATGGTGATCGGCTCGGCGACCAGCGCGACATAGTCCGCGAGCGGGCCGCTGCCCAGCGCGTCGATGTCGGCGGTGTCGAGCTGCACAACGATGTTGTCGTACGATTCTTCGTCGGTCGTCAGCGTGATCGTCACCGAGCCGACGTTCTCCAACACCTCGACGTCGGCCTGAATGCTGACGAGCGGCGGGCCGTCGTCGTTCGGCACGTTGATCTGGCGGATGGCCGTCGGGTTGCCGTTGAACAGCGTCGCGTTGACGGCGTTGCCGACGCCGATGCGGAAGCGCTCGTTCTGCTCGTACTTGGTGTCGGCGATGATTTCGACCGTGACGGTCTTCTCGGTCTCGCCCGGCAGGAACGTGATGGTGCCGTCGTCGTCGATGTAGTCGTCGTCGGTGGCGATGGCCGGCACCCAGCCGCCGCCAAACGTGCCGTCCAGCAGGTCGTAGTCTACCGTGACGGTTTGCACCGACGCGGTGCTCAGGCTGAACGTGACCGTTCGGTAGGTGTTGGTGACCGTGCCTTCGTTGGCCGTGACCGGGTCGACCGTCACGTCGATGACCGGCAGCAGATTCGTGTTGGTGATCGTCACCACGCCGGTGTCGTCAGCGACGGTGGCGCTGCCCGCGCCGGTCAGGACGACGTGATACGTCTCGGCCAGTTCGAACACAGCATCGGTCAGCGCGTCGACCGGGATGGTCGCGCTGTTACTTGCGCCGCCGCCGGGGATGGTCACCGAGCCGCTGATCGCGGTGTAGTCGCTGCCGGCTTCGGCGGTGACGTCGACGCTGGTGTAGGTTATGTCGACCGATTGCTGCGTCAAGCCGGTACGGGTGACCGTCAGCGTGCCAGCGGTGCCTTCCGCAAGCGTGACGTCGCTGATCGTGACTGTCGGCGCGGTGTCATCGTTCTCGATGACGCCATTGCCGAACGCGTCCGCAATGGCGGCGTTGACCGGGTTGCTCAACTCGATATAGAAGTACTCGTCCAGCTCGTAGATCGTGTCGGCAGCGACCGTTACGACGACGTTGGTCGAGGCCGCGCCGGCCGCGATGCTGCCGCTGCCGCTGGTGACACCGACAAAGTCGGCCGCGTCGGTGGTGGTGCTGACGAGCGTCCAGTCGAACGTCGCCGCGCTGCCCGCCGGCGCGTCGAGCGTGACGCTGAACACGAAGTTCGTGCCACCCCCAGCGCTGCCTTCCGCCTGCGCGATGTCGCTGACGCTGAGCTGCGGCGCAACGTCGTCGTCGGTGATGGTGCCGACACCGACAGCGGTGCCGATCGACACGCTGCCGCCGGGCTGGGCGTTGCTGAGCGTGACGTTGAACGTCTCGCTCGGCTCGAACAGCGTATCTTCCTGCGTGACGATCGAGATCGTTTGGCTGGTCTGGCCTTCGAGGAAGGTCAGCGTGCCGGACTGGCCGACGTAGTCGCTGCTGTCCGCCGTGCCGTTGCTGGTGGCGAAGTCTACGAAGACATCAAAGCCGGTCGCTGGCGCGAGGCTAACGGTGAAGACCGCCGTATTGCCTTCGGTCACCGTCACGCTGTCGATGGTGAGCGTCGGCGTCACGGCGGTGTCGTCGTCGGTGATTTCGACGGTCGACACATCGGCCGCCGCGTTGATCGCCGCGTTCGAGGCGCCGGTCAGCGCCACGCTGAAGTATTCGGTCAGTTCGTAAACCGCGTCGTCAAGGATTGGCACGCCGATGGTGGTCGAGGTCGCGCCGGCGAGGATCGTGCCGACTCCGGCCTGCGTTCCGGTGTAGTCGCTGCCATCGTTGGCGCTCAGATCGCCCGTGACGTAGCTGAACGTGATCGGCACATTGGCCGGAACCGCCGCGCCGCCGAGCTGTACGGTCAGCGTGACGCTGCCCGCAGTTTCGGCCACGGACGGCGCCAGCGATGCCGCGGCAAACTCGATCACCGGCAGCGCGTCGTCGTTGAGGATCGTGCCGAAGCCGACCGGACGCGCCACAGCCAGCGTGACGTCACCGGCGTTGTTAGTGCCGCTGCTGTCGACGTCGATGAACGCGCCGCTCAGCGTGACCTGATAGTACTCGTCAGTCTCGTAGTTGAGGTCCTGACAGCCCTCGACGCTCAGCGAGGCACTTAGCGCGTACGCCGCGACTGTGGCGGTCAGCGGCGCGCCGTCGGACTCGTCAAGGTCGACACCGGGCGCACACGTGCCGAGAGTGGCCTGCGGCGCGTTGCCGCCAGCCTCGACCGCATACTGCACGGTGATCGGCATCGCCGACAGACGGCTCACCTGCAAGTCGTGCGTGTAGAGCTTGATACCTGCCTGATTGCCTTCGTTGACTGCCAGATCAAGCACGCTTACGGTCGGGGCGGCGTCGTTCTCAGTGATGGTGCCGACGCCGTCGACGGCGTCCCACAACGTCGGGCCGGCGTTGACGACGGTCAGGCCGAACGCCTCGGTCGCTTCAAACACGGCGTCGTCCAGCGTCTGCACGCCCAGCGTTTGCTGACCGGTCAGTTCTGGGAACACCAGCACGGTCAAGCCGCTGGGCGCGAAGTCCGCGCCGCCGACCGCGTTCAGGAACGCGTTGGCATTGCTGCCGTTGACGGTGTTCACCGTGACCGTGATGTCGGTCCCGGCGAAGGCCGGGCCGGCCTGCCCTGACGGGCCGAAGTCGGCGCTGAAAGTGACGACGCCACCCTCGGCGACCGTCGCGCCCGTGACCGTAAGGCTCGGTGCAGGATCGGGCGTGTCGACGATCGTGATCTCACCGACGAGGTCGCTGCCGACTCCCGACGTACCCACGACGTTAGACACCACGAACAGGAAAGTCTCTTCAGTGGCGTCGTACAGGTCGTCGTCGCAGATGGTGACCGGCACGGTGGTGCTGGTCGCGCCCGCCGCGATCGAACCGCTGCCGGTAGCCGCCGCGTAGTCGTGCGTGTCGTGCGCGGTGCCGTCGGCGAGCGCCCAATCAAAGGTAATCGCCGTCGACGCCGCTGTCGTGATGTTCACGGTGACGTTGGCGGTGCCAATACAGGTCGCGTCCAACACGCCTGCGCCGTCGCCATCACCTTCGGTGTAGCTCAGATCGGAGACGAACAGCACGGGTTGTCCGTCGTCGTCGATGATCGTGATCTCGCCGGTGGCGTCGCCGATCACCGCGCCGCTGATGATGCTGGTGATCGTCGCGGTGAACGTCTCGTTGCCTTCGGCGAGGTTGTCGCCCACCACGGTGAACGGCACGTAGGCCAGATCCTCGCCCTCGAAGATCGTGCCGTTAAACGTGCCGATGTTGATATAGTCTTCCGGCTCGGTTGCCGTGCCTTCCGCAAGCTGAAGCTGGAACAGCACGACCGCGCCGCTGGGGACGTTCTTGCTGACCGTGATGTACCCGGTCGTCAAATCGCCGGTGTCCTCTTCGACGATCTGCAGGTCGAGTACGCTCAGTTCCGGCTCGGTATCGTCGTTGGTGATGATGCCGACGGCCGTGCGCGCGTTGTAACCCAGGATGCCGGTCGGCACCGTGGCGTTGACACCGCTGCCGACGACCAGTGACAGCGTGAAGCTCTCGTCCAGTTCGTAGCGCAGGTCGCTCAGCGCCTGCACCGGGATGGTAACGCTGGTGCTGCCTGCCGGGATGGTGAACGTCTGGTTCAGCACCGGCACGTAGTCGTCATCGACCACGTGGGCCGCGGCAAGCGTGGCCGGCGGCAGCGACCAGTCGGACGTGTTGACGCGGAAGCTGGCATCGAACTCGGACGCGGCGCTCAAGGTCGCGGTGAAATTGAAGGCGGTGAAGCCTAGCAGGCCCTCGGCTTGCGTGATATCGGCGCCAAGCGTCACGGTCGGCGGGTTGTCGTTGTCGACAATGGTGGCAAACGCTTCGGTGTCGCTGGTGAGCGCATTGGCATTGACGAGGTTCGACAGCACGATGCTAAACGTCTGGTTCGGCTCGTCGGTGGTGTCGTTGACCGTCGGTACGGTGACCTGAACGCTGCTGCTGCCGGCCGGGATCGTCACCGGGCTGGCCGGCGCGCCTGCGCCGTAGTCGGCCGCGGATGCCGTTCCGGGCACCAGCGCGTAATCGAAGCTGACGGCGTTCTGACTGGTCGTCAGGGCGTTGGCCTCGTCCACCAGTTCAAACGTGAAGACCGCGCTCACGCCTTCGTTGACCACGACATCCGCCACGCGGATCGCCGGCGGACCGTCGTTATCCACGATGGTGACGGTGACCGGGCCGGCGGTGGCGTTCGACGCGTTGGTGATGCCGGTCAGGCTGACGTCGAACGTCTCATTCGTCTCATCGATTGAGTCTTCGACAATCGTGATGGTGGCGCTGCCACTGAGGCTGCCAGCCGGGATCGTGATGGTCGTGCCGGGATTGACGAAGTCGGTGCCGCCGACGGCCGTGCCGTCGGTGGTCGAGACCGTCGCGTCCACGGCTTGCGCCGACGCGTTGCTCAACGTCGCCGTGACAGTCACAAAGCCGGCGTTCTCCTCGACGGTAGTCGACGGCTGAACGCTGAGCGAGGCGGTCGGCGCGGCGTCGTCATCGAGGATGGTGACGGTACCGCTGTCGGTGCCGGCCGAGCCGCCCGTGCCGTGCGTGCCGCTGATGTTGACCGTGTAGGTCTCGTTGGCCTCGTCGATCGTGTCGCCATTGACGAGCGTCGTCAGGCTGATCGAGTCGACATTGGGCGGGATGACGATCGTACCGCTGACAACCGGGCCATAGTCGCCGCCCGCGGCGGTGGCCGAGCCATCGGCCGTGCTGTACGTC
The DNA here is from genome assembly GCA_016716525.1 of Candidatus Flexicrinis affinis. Taxonomy (NCBI): domain Bacteria; kingdom Bacillati; phylum Chloroflexota; class Anaerolineae; order Aggregatilineales; family Candidatus Flexifilaceae; genus Candidatus Flexicrinis; species Candidatus Flexicrinis affinis. Next base: position 407,875 of record JADJWE010000009.1, on the reverse strand, counting down.
ACGGTGATCGAGTCGTAGCTGCGGTTCGACAGCGCGATCGTCTGTACGGCTGTGCGCGTTCCTGTGTTGCCTTCGGTTACGCTCACGCTGTTGATCGACACGGTCGGGCGTTGATCGTCGTTCAGCAGATAACCGAAGGCAAGCGAATCGCCCAGCGTCGCACCGACCACGTTCGCGATCAGCACGCTGTAGAACTCGTCCGGCTCGAACTTGGTGTCGCCGTTGACGACGACTTGCAGCGTGAAGGTAGTATCCCCTGCCGCGATGCTTCCGGGCACGAGGACCGCCCCGCCCTGCGCTATAAAATCGCCGTCGGCCGCAGCGGCAGTACCGCCCGCGGTCCGCCAACCGAATGTCACCGCCTGCGTGCTGGCATGGCTCAGGCGAACCGTAAAGCTCTGGTTCTGCGTGCCGGCGTTACCTTCGCTGACCGGCGTCGCGTCCAGCACGCTGATGATCGGGGCCGATTCGTTCTCGGCGATCTCGATAGCCTGAGAGGCCGGGAGACCGCTTGCCGTTCCTGAGCCGAGCGTGTAGTCGAGGTTGAATACCTCGTTGCCGCCCGCCTCGTACAGCGCATCGTCCGCGATGCTCACGGTGAACGACGCGCCCACGGCACCCGCCGGGAAGGTGATCGACGCGGCGTTGAGCGTGTAGTCCGCGCCGCTCGTCGCGGCCGGAGCGCCGGGCGAGGTGGCGATGTCAACGGTGATCGGGTTGGCCGACGGATTGCTGAGCGTCGCGTTGACTTGCAGTAGGCCGCCTTCGGTGACGGTCGTGCCCGGCGCGTAGCTGAACGAGATCGTCGGCGCGGCGTCGTCATCCTGAATGGTGCCGGTACCGGTCGGCGTGCCGGTTGCGTTGACCGGGTTGCTGAGCGCAACGGTGAACGTCTCGTCGCCTTCGTCGATGGTGTCGCCCACGACCGGGACGCTGATCGTCGCGGAGGTCGCGCCAGCGGCAATCGTGATCGCGCCGCCGGTGGAGACAAAGTCGGCAGGAGACGCCGTCCCCGGCGTGGTGGCGTAGTTGAACGAGACCGGCAGCCACGACGTCGAACCGGTGAGCGTCACCGTAAACACCATGCTGGTCGTGCCCGAATCGCCTTCGACAAGGGTCGGGCTGTTGATCGTCAGCACGGGCGCGGCGTCGCTGTCGAGGATATACGCTTCTGCCTCGTCCTCGACGATGACCGCGTTGCCGGTCGGCACGTCGAGCAGGCGCGCGAAGTAGAACTCGTTCGGCTCGTCGATCGTATCGGCGAAAATCGTCATACTGAACGTGCCGGACGTGCTGCCGGCGGGGATGGTCATCGACTGCGGCGATCCCACGTTGATGCCGTCAAAGTCGACGTCCCAGAATGCGGTCGCGCTGTTGTTGTAGTAGCGCACGGTGACCGGAGTCGTGGTCGGGTTGCTGAGCTGCACGGTGAACGTCTGATTGGTCGTACCGGCGACCGGTTCGTTGACGTTGGCCGGGCTGAGCAGGCGCACGGTCGGCGCGCCGTCGTTATCGATGATCGTGACCGTGCCGCTGGCACTCGCGTTACTGGCGTTGGTGATGCCCGTCAGATTGATCGTGAACGTCTCGTCAGGCTCGTCGGTCGCGTCATCGACAATCGGGATCGGGCCGAGCACGACGCTGGTGCTGCCCGCCGGGATCGACGCCGCGGCACCGGCGCTGGTGTAGTCCGCCGGTTGTGTCGCGCTGCCATTGGCGGTCGCCCAGTTGAAGTTGACCGTACTCGCCGTCGGATTGCTCAGAGCGACGGTGAAGGACGCGGTTCCAGCGCCTTCGTTGACCGACACGTTCGACACGCTGACCGTGGGCGCGCCATCGTTGTCGGTGATGGCTGTGGTTTGCGACGCCGTACCGATCGAATAGCCACCGGGCTGCGCGTTCGACAGCGTGACGGAGAACGTCTCAGCCGGCTCGTCGCTCGTGTCTTCGACGATCGGGATGGAGATCGTCGCGCCGACACCGCCGGCTGGGATAACGACCGTTCCCGTCTCCGCGGCGAAGTCGCTGCCTGCCGTGGCGGGTGTCCCGCCGATTGGCGCGGCGGCGAAGCTGACCGAGACGGACTCGAATGTCGGGTTGGTGAGCGCTGCGCTGTAGACGGCGCTGCCCGCCCCTTCCGACACGGTCGCCAGCGGCGTCAAGTTGACCGTTGGGCGCGCATCGTCCGAGTTGATGACGACGATGCCGTAATCCGGCGTGCCCAGTTCGGTGCCGGCGCTGTTGTTCTGCAGGATGACGTAGAAGTACTCGTTGGGCTCGAACTTAGCGTCGTCTGTAATCGATACGTTGAACGACTGCGCGGTATCGCCGGGGCTGCCAGCGGCCGCAAAGTTGAGCGTGGTCACCGGCACGGCCGTGAAGTCGTTGTCGGGGACCGATGCCGTGCCCGCAGCGGTGAACACCTCGACCGATGCCCCGCCGGCGAGCGCCGTACTTAGCTCGACGGTGACGGTCGCCGTGCCTGCCGTCTCATCGACGTAGACGGTCGGGACGTGGAACGTCGATGGCCCGACGGGTGCGTCGTCGTCAATGATGGTGACCGTCGTCACGGCGTTGGTGAATACGTCGTTGAATCCGGGCGAGGTAAACGCCACTTGGAAGGTCTCATTGGGCTCGATCCCGGTATCTCCGTAGACTGTCACGAAGAACGTACAGGTATACGGCGAGCCGACGCTTGTGTCGTTTTCGCAAACGGTGAGGCCTTCGGAAAGTCCCACGTAGTCGACGTCAGCAGTTGCAGGGCTGGCCCCGACCGCAGAAGTTGCACCAAGCAGCGTGAGATTGCCCAGCGTGGTCCCGCCGCCGTCGTAGGTATGCGATACCGGGATGGCGCAGACGGTCGTGCCGATGTCGCCCTCGGCGCAGTTGACGCTGACGGGCGCTGTAATGCTTTGATTGGTCGCCGACGCTAGACCGGCGACTCCCAAAGCGAGGACGATCAGCACGCAGACGCTGATCGCCCGAACGCGAGTTCGATAAGTCATGGCCAATAATCTCCTAGGGCCTATCGATAATCGGGACTGAGGTCCCATTCGTGAAGTACTGTCAGACCGAATTCTGGCTTAGTGCCGGTCATTGCAGCGCTACACGAATGGTACGCAGGTCCTCATGTAGCGTCCCGTTACACAAAGTATATTCATGTTGCGTTAAGCACGTCAACTCGCTTTGGCGTTAACGACAGACTGCGAACCCGTGAAGACCGGCACATCGCAGGCTTCGATATGTGAGTAAACGATGAACCACCCCGGTCCGTTACCCTGACGCTTAAGCTGTTCTCCGTCCCGTGCAAGACCACGCCAGGCATCGCCTCGCGCCTCATCTCTTGCTTATGTTTCGAGGCTGGATGCTCGGATGGACGAAACTAACGTAATGTATGAACTCTTTAACAAGTAGGGCGAACCGGCGATACTTTCGGCTGTCACAGTCTATTTGATCGATGCGGATTTCGACCGGTACCGAATACGGCTTAACAATGGCACGCGAATTTAGGTAATACCACTCATGCACACCACCGACGCACGCTGTATATTTACAACGTAATGTCATTACTTGATTAGGACAGTTCCGGTTACCGAATGCCAGATGTATTTGTGGCCACGCTGGGCCAGCGACCAGAAGCCATCACGGTCGCGCTCGACGCACTCATGGACTCGGTCCGCATTCATCGATCAATCGTTATCCATACGGACCCACGCGCGGCAAATATCGCGGATGCTTATACGTCGCTGAAAGGCGTCCTCGACAAGGACTATGAGATCCCTGTCGACTGGCGTGAAGTGCGTCATGCCGACGGGCGTCCTCTGTCCGAGCTGACTACCCGGGAAGCCGCGGAGGACTACTTCCGGCACCTATACGACACGCTGCGCGAGTTGAAGCAGAAGCACACCGTGCACCTGCTGGTCTCAAGCGGGCGTAAGGCGATGAGCATCTATGCCACGCTCGCCGCCAACGTGCTGTTCGGCCATGCCGACCGGGTGTGGGTCGTGCTTTCGCCCGACCACGTGATCGTCCCGGGAAAGTTCCACATCAAGCCGCGCGAGCGCCGCCACGTCCAGTTGGTCGATCTGCCGCTGGTCGCCGCCCGCTTTGCGCCGGGCATGGCCCCGGAGAACGTCGAGGACTTCCTCACCATGCGGCGCGACGCGCGCACGCTGTTTATGGTCAAACTCAGCGACGAAGAGCGCAACGTCGTCGAGACACTGATGAAGTACCCTTACTCCACCAACGGTCAATTGGCGGTCGCGCTTGGCAAGTCTCCGCGTACGATCGACAACCAGTTGAGCAGCGTTTACGGCAAGCTAGTAGCATTCCTCGACTCTGGCGAGCACGTGAAGGACAAGAAACGCCTGCTGGTCGACTTCCTGCGCAACAACGGCTAGCCTCCATTCCCGCGGGGCAGCATCGAAATACCCCCGGTCGTGGTCTGTTTCGGGCATTGCCGCGTGCGCCGTCCCCTCCTATAATTGCGTTGCATTCAACAAAATCTGAATGGATGGCATCATATGGCACGGTTCGTCTACCCGTTTACGGCTATCGTCGGGCAGGAGCGTATGAAGCGCGCGTTGATCCTCAACGCGGTCGACATGCGCATCGGCGGCGTGCTCATCCGCGGCGAGCGCGGCACGGGCAAGTCGACCGCGGCGCGCGCCCTTGCGGCCCTGCTGCCCGAGGTCGACGTTATCGCCGACTCGCCTTTCAACGACGATCCGCACAGCCCCGCGACGTGGTCGGACATCAGCCGCGAACGCTACAGCGCTACACCTGCCGACGATATCCCGACCGAGAAACGTCGTATCCGCTTCGTCGACCTGCCGGTGAGCGCCACCGAAGACCGCGTCGTCGGAACGCTCGACATCGAAAAGGCGATCCAGCGCGGCGAACGGCATTTCGAGCCCGGCGTGCTGGCTTCGGCCAACCGCGGCATCCTGTACGTGGACGAGGTCAACCTGCTGGACGACCATGTGGTCGACCTGCTGCTCGACAGCGCCGCAATGGGCATCAACGTGGTCGAGCGCGAGGGCATCAGCTTCAGCCATCCGGCCCGCTTCATCCTCGTCGGCACCATGAACCCGGAAGAAGGCGACCTGCGTCCGCAGCTCCTCGACCGTTTCGCGCTGTCGGTCGAGGTCGAGGGCATCACCGACCCGAGCGCCCGCGTCGAGATCCTCGAACGGCACATCGCGTTCGAAGATGATCCGCAGGGGTTCCTCGAGGAGTGGGCGCCGGACGAGAAGGATCTGGCCGAGCGCATCATTTCCGCTCGCGCGCTGGTGGACGACGTGCAATATACCCGTGGCGACCTGCGCCTGATCGCGCTGATGACCAGCCAACTGCACATTGACGGCCACCGCGCCGATCTGGTGATCCTCAAGGGCGCGCGCGCCAACGCCGCCTTCAACGGGCGCCGTCAGGTCAGCCGCGAGGACATCCGTATCGCGTTCGAGCTGGCCGTGCCGCATCGCCTCAAGCGCGGCCCCTTCGCCGACGCCAAGATCGACCTCAGCACGCTCGATGCACAGATGGATCAGCTCGAATCCGAGATGGGCGAAGGCGACGCGGACAGCGACTCGCAGACCACGGCCCAGCAAGAAGCTGCGGATGGCAAAAAAAAAGCCAGCCGGTAACGGAATCCGGGGACGCTGAGCAGAATCCCGACGTCAAAGACATGCAGGCAGCGCCGCAGAATCCGTTTCAGGGCGCGCAGGAAAGCCACTGGTGGGAAGGCGGGCAGAAGGTCGAAAGCGACACCGAGTTCGCCCCGCGCAAGCTCCAGTCGCAGGTCGACAAGATCACGCGCCGGCAGTCCGGGCGCCGTTCGCGCACGCGGACCGACCGCAAACGCGGGCGTTACGTGCAGGCCCGCCCCGCCAACGGCAAGAACAACGACATCGCCTTCGACGCCACCTTGCGCGCCGCGGCTGTCCACCAAAAAGCCCGCGAACAGCAGAAGGCCGAGACGGGCATGGCCTATGCCTTGCGGAAAGGCGATCTGTATCGCAAGGTGCGTGTCCGCCGTGCCGCCAACCTGATCTTGTTCGTCGTCGACGCCTCGTGGTCGATGGCGGTAGCCGAGCGCATGCAGGCGACCAAAGGCGCGATCATGTCGCTGCTCACCGACGCCTATCAGCGGCGCGACCGCGTGGGTCTGGTGGTCTTCCAGAAAGACCGCGCGACGCTGGTGCTGCCGCCGACCAACTCGGTCATCCTTGCCAAGCACGCGCTGGCCGACATTCCTGTCGGCGGCAAGACCCCGCTTTCGGCCGGCCTGCTATTGAGCTACGACACGATCGTCCGTGAGCAGACCAACAATCCCGACGTCATGCCGCTGATGATCCTGCTCACCGACGGCGCCGGCAACGTCAGCCTGTCGACATCGATGTCCCCGCAAGAGGAGGCGCATCGCATCGCGCGGCAGATCAAAGAGCACGACATCCGCACGGTCACGATCAACATGGAGCACATCGCGTTCGATCAAGGTCTGGCGAGCAAGCTGGCCGAACAACTCGGCGGACCGTGTTACTCGCTCGCGCAGCTCCGCGCCGAGACGCTCCTTGAGACGGTACGCCGCGAGATCAGCGCACCGTAGGGCGCGTCGACAGGATTCAGTAGCCAGATGGGAGTTGATGAGCGGGTGACGCACGCGGCTTGATAATGTGTGTTACGGTATAGGACAGTATTGTTCACACCGTGGGATCACCAATGCACCGTTTGATCGCAATTGCAGCATTCATCGTCATCCTCGTCGTTCCTGTCGCCGCACAAGAGGCACCCCCGCTCGACCCGTCCAATCTGACTGCCTCGCTCTCCGCGCGGCTGCCGATGTTATCCGCACCGGCCAATACGTCGGCCCATCTGTCGCCCAGCGGCACGCTGATGCTGCACACAGCCGGGTTCGATTTCTGCGTGTACGCTATGCCCGATACCCGGCTCAACTGCGTCGATATCCGTGATCAGTGGGATGACGACACGCCCCGCCCCGACCACGAGACGTTCCGCTGGTCCCCGGACGAGCGGTATGTGGCGTTCACTGAACCCGCGTTCGTTTTCTTCCGAGACTCCGACATCTGGGTGTTCGACGTCGTTACGCGCCTGCTCCTGAACGTCACCAACGACGGGTATGACGGTTCGCTTGCGGTCACGGGCGACGACGACGCGCCGGACTCCGCGTATGTCGACCTTGCGCCGGCATGGCATCCCGACGGCAGGTTGACGTTCGTCCGCTACAACATCCGGATGGAAGGTGCGCCGGAAGTCATGGCGTTGACGATGCCCGATGGGGACCCGGAGCCAATCGCCGAGCTGCCGATCATCCCCGGCGGACGTGGGTACGTGATGGACATGGACTGGGCGCCGGACGGATCGTATCTGGCCTACGCCATGGATCTGCTGGACAGCCCGCTCTCCGGTGTGTGGGCCTATTTCGTAGAGGATGACGAAGCCAAGCTGCTGGCGACCCAAACCCGGGAACGCATCCCCTATTTGTCGGTATCGGTGTCGCCGGACAGTACGTCGATTCTGGGACTAACGGGTGTGCGCGACCAGTTGATGATGCAAGCGATTCGGCCAAGCGATACGATCGAGGACAACGGATACGTTGTTATCTCTGCAGCGCGCGCGACCAAACAGCCCTTGGCGCCCAGCCGACTTGTGCTGAGCGCGGGTTGGCTGCCGGACGGCGGGCTGTTGATCGTGGATTTTCGGCTGACATTGGAGGACGTCGGCACCGATCTCGTTGCACTGGCCGAGCCGAGCGACGAAGGAATCATCCTTCTCGGCTCTGAGGTAATCGAAAATGCCGGAACGCGCTTCTTTTCTCCGACCAGCGTGCAGAAGAAGCCGCTCATCGTGGGGACAAACGGCGTAGTCGTCCTCGCGACCGTCGGCGAGGAAACGCTGGTCGTGCAGCTAGAGACGGGCGACTAGCAGCGAAAACCCGCACACTATAACGGCGGCAGCGGGCATTCTCCGCCGCCGCACTGGGTCGGGGTGAATGTTAATGGCGTGAAGGTGGGCGTCGGGCCTGTCGACGTGGGCAAAGGCGTATTCGACGGCGTAGCCGTGTTTGATGGCGTGTCGGTAGGAACCGTAGGCGTAGACGTGGCCGTGTTCGAGGGCGTGGCCGTCGGGCCGGCCGCCGTAGCCGTATACGTGTTCGTAGGCGTATTCGACGGACCGTAGGTTGGTATGTCCGTTGGATTCGACGGCGAAGGTGTGCGTGTCAGGGTGTTGGTAGCCGTGGCGGGTTTCTCCGGCGTCGATGTCGGCGTGTGTGTGGACGGCGGAGTCGGCGTATACGTGAGCAGTGGTGTCGGTGACGGAGTATAGGTTTGAGTCGGCGTAGACGTCGGAAGTGCGCAGTTGTTGTCAAACTTATAGATCGGCAGCATGGTTTTGGTGTCGCGGGATTTCTCGACCTCGAAAACTACGTGTAAGCCGTACGGACAGGCGCGGTCGATAAGAGCCTCATCGACCTTCCACTTAACCTTCGCGCCGTCCACAACGTACGAGACTGATGCAATTGGCGTCCACGTCCATTCCGACACCGTCGATCCAGCGAAACGATACAGTTGATTGTCCTCAAGCAGATAGTGCGCGTAGATGAGGTTTGCGTGATAGCCCAGAGCAGTGAAGTCTGAGGAAATGTAAGCACGCCGATGCACCGCCGAGCCGGTGTGGTCGAATTTGAGGATGATGTAGCCATTGCGGAATCGGATCTTTCCGCCGCTCATATCGGCCTGAGCCGGCTGACTGGTCAACAACACCCCGGCGACCAGCAGCGCCACCGTTAACGCAAAGAGGGCTAACCGTCGCACGTTAACTCGCTGCGCCATCCGTTAGCCCTCCTTGCCGGAAGTGCTGGACGATCGTTCATGTGTAGTCGTTCGGGTTGCCGGCGGTGCCCTGTTTGCCGTCCGGCCATGTCGTGCCGGCGTCGAAGCGCAGGCCCTGCACCTTCGCGCCCGTCATGTTGGCGCCTTGCAGGTTCGCCCCGCTGACGTTCGCGTTGGTCAGGTCGACGCCGGTGAGACGCGAACCCTGCAGCGCCGCCACTGTGAAGTCGGCGGCCACGCAGATGGCGGCGTTGAGATCGGCGAACTGCATGTTGGCGCCGACCGCGTTAACGCCGGTCATGTTGGTGCTGCGCATGATCGCCTCGCGCAGGACGGTGCCGCGCAGGTTCGCCCCGCGCAAGTTGCCGTTCTCGAAGTCGAGGCGCGTGCAGTTCTCCTGGCTGAGGTCGACACCGGCAAGCCGCGGTTTGCCCGATCCGTTCAGTACCATGATGATCTCTTTGCGGGTCAGCTCAGCCATTGGGATTCTCCCGGATGTACGAAATGATCTGATCGATCGTTGTGTCGAGCGCCGTGGTGGGGCGCCAACCGATAACGCGCTTGATCTTATCCAAACTCGGCACGCGGCGGCGAAAATCTTCAAACCCGGGCTCGTACGCCTGATCGTACGGGATCAGCGAGATTTCGCTGGCGCTGTCGCTGCGCTCGCGCACACGCTCTGCCAGACCCACGATGCTGATTTCCTCGTCGCTGCCGATGTTAAAGACCTGCCCTTCCGCGTCCTCGACCTCGGCCAGCTTGGCGATCGCGTCGACCACGTCGAAGACGTTGCCGAAACAGCGCTGCTGCTGTCCGTCGCCGTAGACCTGTATTGGCTGATGGTTGAGCGCCCAACGCACGAAGCGCGGCACCACCATGCCGTACTGGCCGCTTTGGCGCGGGCCGACTGTGTTGAACAGCCGGAACACCGTGACCGGAAGCCCGACCTCTTTATGATATGCCAGCCCCAAGAATTCGTCTATCGCCTTGGACGCCGCGTAGGACCAGCGGCTGCGGGTCGTCGGGCCGAGCAGGCTGTCGTCATCCTCCTCGAACGGAAACTTGACACCCTTGCCGTAGACTTCGCTGGTCGACGCCAGCATGACCTTCTTGCGGTAGCGGGCGGCCGTCTTGAATACGACCTCGCTGCCGCCGATGTTGATCTCAATGGTCTCGATCGGCTGGCTGACGATCTTCTGCACACCGACCGCCGCCGCCAGATGGTAGATGATGTCGCACTCGCTGACGAGCCGGTCGAGCACGACGACGTTGCGGATGTCCTCGATGGCGAAGCGGAAGCGCGGGTGTTTGACCAGATTGGCGAGGTTCGACATCCGGCCGGTACTGAGGTCGTCGATCACGGTCACGGTCTGGCCGGCCGCGATCAGCTTTTCGGCCAAGTGGCTGCCGACGAATCCTGCGCCGCCGGTGATAAGGGCGTGCGTCATGGGCGTTCCTTCTTGATACGCGCGCGAATGAGTCGTCATCGTATCGGATTGTGCGAGGCGCGGCAAGTGTGGCGCGGGTATGGCGTGCGTCGCGCCGAGCGTTGAAACGCCCGGCTAACAGGTTCAAAGCCGACTGACGACCTAAGGACGCTCGCATTGAGCGTGGCAATTCGGTTGCGAGACGATCGGCGATGTAGGGGCGGCCCGGCGGGTCGTCCCACTCGTGTACTTGCCGGAATTGGTGCCAACGATCGGCCTATCGGGCTACGTCTCGCCATGCGTTTTAACGCTTGGCGACCTTGCCGCCCGTCCGCTGCTTACCAGCGCACCTGGCCGTCGCCCTGGACGACCCACTTGTACGTGGTGAGTTCTTCGAGCGCCATCGGGCCGCGGGCGTGCAGCTTCTGCGTGCTGACCGCAACCTCTGCGCCCAGGCCGAGCGCGCCGCCGTCGTTGAAACGTGTGGACGCGTTGACGAACACCGCCGACGAGTTGACCTCGTTGACGAACCGCTCGGCGTTGAGCATGTCGCGCGTCAGGATGCCATCGCTGTGATCGAGGCTGTGCGCGCGGATGTGCTCGACGGCCTCGTCCAGCGAATCGACCACCTTTAGGCCCAACACCAACGCCATCCACTCGGTGTCGAAGTCGTCCTGCCCGGCCGGCTCGACGCCCTCCATATCGCCGACGATCTGCAAGGCGCGCGGTTCAGCCTTGAACGACACGCCGCGCTCGCGCAGGGCGGTCACGAGCTTGGGCAGGAAGTCGTTTGCGATCCGCCGGTGCACCAGCGCCGTATCCGCCGAGTTGCACACCGACGGCCTGCTCGTGCGGGCATTGTCGATGATGGCGATGGCCTTGTCCTGATCGGCCGTCTCATCGACGAACAGGTGGCAGATTCCGATGCCGCCGGTGATCACGGGGATCGTGCTGTTCTCGCGGCAGAACTCGTGCAGCGAATTGCCGCCGCGCGGGATCAGCACGTCGATGTACTGGTGCATCTTGAGCATCTGGCCGACATACGCGCGGTCGGTGCTGGCGATCAACTGTACGCAGTCGGCGGGGAATCCGCACGACGCCAGCGCGCGCTGAATGGCCGCGACCAGCGCGACGTTGCTGCGCAGAGTCTCCTTGCCGCCGCGCAGGATCGACGCGTTGCCGGTCTTGAGCGCCAGCGAAGCGACCTCGACGGTGACGTTCGGGCGCGCCTCGTAAATCACACCCAGCACACCCAGCGGAATGCGCCGGCGCGACACTTTCAGTCCGTTGTCGAGCGTGCGCTCGTCCCACGACTTGCCGACCGGATCGGGCAGCGTGACGACATGGCGCACGTCCTTGATGATGCCGGTGAGCCGCTTCTGCAGGTCAAGTCGATCGAGCAATGCCGCGCTCAGTCCGTTGGCCCGCCCTTCGGCGAGGTCTTCGGCATTCGCCGTGATAATCGCGTCGGCGCTGTCCTCCAGCGCATTGGCGATCTCAAGCAGCAGCGCGTTCTTTTGGTCGGTGGTCGCCCGGGCGAGTGTGACTGCCGCGGCCTTCGCCCGCTTGCCCATGTCGATCAGGTTGAGGTCGGCCATCGGTTACGACTCCTGCGCGGGGTCGGACTTCACTTCGGTCGGAGCGGCGGCCTCGGACTTGGCAGGCTCGGCGCTGTCTTCCCACGCGACGATGTACACGCATAGGCCGGCGACCAGCACGGTCGCCACCAACAGCGCGATGAACTGAGTCGGCAGCATGCCCGCGTCGCGCGCTTCATAGCCGACGATTGCCACCATGCCGACCGACAGCACGATCCATGCCGCCAGTCTCGGGTGCCGCGCAGCCCATGCCGCCCCGGGGATTCGTTTGAGGAAGTCCATCTCAGGCTCCCTTCGGGAGAGTCTTCAGTGGTCAGATTTCAGTAGACAGTTTACCGATGTACGCTCGCGCTGAACAGGGAGCGCCCGAATCATCCCGATAACTGACGACTGAAATCTGAAGACTGGCGTCTAGATCGGCTTGAGCACGCGGTCTTTGCGCAGGCGCTTTTCGAGCACCAGCAGACTGTTGCCACCGGCTTCGGTGACCGCCTCGCGCCATGCCGGCACGGTGATCTGGTTGATCGTGACCGTCTGATAGCCGTTGACGGCAAACGCCGCCGGCACGTCTTTGGCGACATCCATCGGCAGAAATACGAAGCCGACTTCGCTTTCCAGCTCGCGGCTGAATTCTTCGACCGCTTTGACGAACGCGTCGATCACCGGCTTGACCGGCACGTTGGGCTTGAGCACCAGCTCGTCGCAGCGGGTGATCAGGTTCTCGACCTGCCAGCCCATGATGCCCAGTACATCTTCGTGCTGGTCGTGCGCCATCAGGAAGCTCTTGTTGCCGAACGACAGCATCACATCCATGCGGTTGACCGGCTTGCCGGTGACGTGCGTCATAAACGCAGCGATGCGGTCGGCGTTGGTGGGCATCCCGCGCTTGATGCCGACTTGGAGCGCGCCGGCCGGCATAACCGGGATTTGAAGTGGAATGGGCGCCGTCTCGGTGGTCGACGTGACCAGCGGGTTGGCGCCGGACGCCACCTTGTCCAGCGCGCGGTTGACGATGTTGTTCCACGCCTTCTGAACCTGCTTCCACGTCTCTTCGACATTGCCGTCGTTCTCGATGACGACGTTTGCCTTCTTGAGCTTTTCGGCCTGCGAGCCTTGCCCGAGAATGCGCTTTTTGGCCTCTTCGGGCGTCATGCTGCGTTTGCCAAGCAGGCGGCGGTACTGCGTCTCCGGCTTGGCATTGACGACCCATACTTCGTCGACGACTTTCGCCAAGTCGCCGTCGAGCAGCTTGATCGCCTCGATGACGACGACGCGCTGCTTAGCACGTTGGACGAGGGCCAGCACGGCCTGCCGCACGATCGGGTGCGTAATTTGTTCAAGGCGTTGGAGCGCGAGCGGGTTGCTGAAGGCGATCGCGCCGAGCGCGCCCCGGTTGATCGACTTGTCGGGGTTGAGGATGAACGCGCCAAACGTGTCTACGATCGGCTTGTAGGCGGGGGCGCCGGGCTGCATGGCTTGATGAACCAGCGAATCCGCATCGATCGGGTAGCCACCGAGGTGCTGAAGCATCTGGCGGACGGTGCTTTTGCCGACGGCGATATTCCCCGTGAGGCCGATAAGGTATTTGTTCGGGAAATGACTCACGGAATCCGCCCTTCCTGCCGCTGATCCCACGTTGTCCGGTGATAAGTGCTTTTGGCAGTATACCGTCAACCGAGGGCGCCTGCCAATTGAGGCTGATCTTAATTGTTGGGGGAAGGCGCAATCGTGAATGTAGCGGTAGCAGTAGGCGTTGTTGTCGGGGTTGGAGATGCAACGATGAACCCTGGTCGAATCCGGTATGCCGTCGTGTAGATCTGACCTGTATTCGGGTCCGCGAGCGTAACGAGTTCATGAGGGTGTCTCCATGCCATGACGCCCGCAAAGTTATAGTTGGCCGTCACGTAGAACAGTGAATTTGTTGAGGGTTCATAGAAATACAGCCGAAACCCGCCATCGGTGTTATACGAGAGACGGTCTTCGGGCGCCCACTGCAGCTGGCTAATATTGACCGGACTTCTATATGCCCTTTGTCGCTCAAATTCCGGTACGTGCCAGAATGCAAGTTCATCACCGTGCGCTGTGACCAGTGTGTCTGCAGACTTTCCCCACAAGTACTCTGTTACGGAGGCGATAATGCGCACTGCAGCCAATTCTGGCTGTTGTTCATCATCGAGAAACTGCCACACATGCAGAGACTCAACATCGTTGAAATCGCTTACCATCGCGCCAATAAACTCGCCGCCAGGACTCCACGTCACACGGGTTATCGCACGACTGGCGATAGACGTAGCGACAATTGCCGCCCCGGAGTCGAGGTCGTAGACCGTCAGCGCGACATTCGCACCTACGGTTCCCACCGCGATTCGCGTCCCAGTGGGATCGACGGCAACTGAGGTGGCACCAAAAGGGTCCACAATGTCGAATTGGTTCACGACTTCAAGGGAACTCAGGTTGAGCACGCGCAAACCCCCACTGGCGGCAATGAATAGTAGATGATCAGCATCTGTCTTGCTCCACGTGACGCAATGCGAGCATGGCGCGATCTGCACCGTGATCTTCACGCCGTCGCTGCGGTCAACGACAACCCGGCCGGACTCGTGCACCGCGAAAACGTGCTCCCCGGTGGCGTTCCAACTGATCGCAGTGATCGGGTCCTCAACGGGAACGGCGACCGCGGTCGGTGTAATCGTCATCGGGGTCGCTGTCGGCCAGTTCGTGGGTGACGGGATCATTGTATAGCCCGGATACGGTGTGGCGGTCGGGACTAGGCATGGGTATTCCCCATACGCAGCGCATGGCTCGATGGTCATCCACGGGACAACGGGCATCACTCTAGAGTGCAGTTTGGGCGGACTATGAAATACAGAAACCCCGGCGTTTGGGTAACGCAGCTCCAGCTCGAAGTAGAGACCCAACTGGTTATACATCAACCAGAGTTCGCCTGAGTCGTCATTAACGGATTCCGGGTAACCGAACGCGCCAATGATCGCATCCAACGTCGTGTTGATAGGCGCATAGATGAACTGCACGACACCCCATTGCACCCACACGCCGATTGACGTACCGAAATCGGAATGCAGAAATCGCTGCCGCGGCAAGTTTATGCTTGCGAGGTCGTTGACCATTCCATCGGCAAAAACGCCATGCCACCCGCCGCTTTCGTTCCAGTATCCGCCGGCCCGTTCGACACGTGCCCGCAGCTCGTACGAGGTCGTAATGCCCGGCTCGATTCCGAAAAGGCACAGCGACTCACAGGCTGGGTCGAACAGTGCCAAAAGGTCCTGAGCCTCAGCAAGAGGAAGTGCAGGTATCGGTTCGGTCACGAGTTTCCCGTTCGACCAGTAGCCGAAACCATCAGTTGTCGGCACGAAAGGGACCAGAGCGTCGCGATCCGCCCACCTCTGCAGCAGCAGTTCACCCGTCACGGCGCTGTAGACGTCGATTCGCCCGTCAGGCAGCGTCATCGCAAACGTATCACCGTCATCGAGCCATCCGGCGTAGGAGTACGGCGCAATGGAGGGAGTCGGTTCGGGAAAGTACGAGATTTCTCGGACGACATGGTTATCCGCGTATTCCCAGATTCGCCAGCGTCCGTCCCCAACTGTGAGGAGAGGCCCCGTCAGACTGGCCCACGCCATCTGGTAGACGGGTAGCACGGATCGCACCATGAGCGCGCGGGTACGCACATTATGGACCTCGAGGCCGTCCGGCCCCGCGATCGCCAGAGTATCCGAGTCTCGCCACGCCAATGACCTTACATCACGGAGTTGGGGCCTGATCACACGCAGTGCATGTTCAGGGACCGTCATATCATAGATATGAATCCGTCCGCTGTCGTCGGCTGTGGCGATCGCAACCATGCGCGTATCGGGGCTCACGGCAGCGAGACGCGCGCCCCCATCCGGCAGAAGGTAATGCGTTTCGCCGGTCACACGATGGCTCAGGTATAGGGTATTGTTCTGGAGCACGGCGCCGAACCAGAGGCCGTGTGTGTGGGCAAGGTGGGAGACCGGATGTGGAAAGCCGAACATCGCTGACTGGTAAAGACCCGTCGGATCGGTAACCACAACATCCGATGAGTCCTCATAAGCGGAGACCAGCAGCGTGCCGGTGTAGAATGCAGCAGACACAACCGGCAAGTCGTTGGTCTGCTGACCTAAAGGAAAGTTGACCAGCATCATCAAGAACAGGCATGTAGCAACGAACGATCTCACGTACCCGGGCTCCTGTCGCTTCATGATTCAAGGTTATCTCGCGTGGACTCTTGAACAAACTGCGGCGGGTCTACGGCACCTTGCGGATTCCTGATGCAAAACCTACTGTCGTATATGGTGTTGGCAGTTCCGTATGCGCGTAAGCGCATGCGATTTATGCAGTAGGGTGAATCCTTAAGAACTGGAGGCCGAAACCGATTGCGCACCGCCGCACGCACAGTTCTCATCGCTCTCATCGCTGTGGCCGGCGCCGCCGGACTCCAGTTTCTTCCGCCCGGCCACGAGCCGCCCGTGCTGCCAGCGGACGTCTATCGCGCGGCATGGATCGGAGTCGAATGGGCGATGGAGCCGCATGACTCCGCCGAACTGCGCGCGCTTGCGGCTGAATTGTCTGACCGACGTATCCAATATGCCTACTTCTACGTGAGCTACCTTCGACCCGACGACACCTTCAACCCGACCTTCGACCATGCGCGCGCACTGACCGACACGCTGCGCGATCTCGCGCCGGACATCATGCTGCTGGCGTGGATCGGCGTTCCGATTCAAGGCTCCGGCCCGGACGGACTTGATATCAACCGGCTTGAGGACATCTCCATTCGGGACTCGCTTGCCGAGTTTGCGGCGTTCTCCGTGTCCGAACTCGGGTTCGACGGTGTCCATCTCAATGCCGAGCTCGCGGCCGACGGCGACCCTGCGTTGATCGAGACGCTGCGCGCCATCCGCGAGTCGATGCAGGACGACGCGCTGCTCTCTACGACGGCGCATGCGCTGCGACTTACAGGGCCGGTGACGTTCATCCCCTACCCGGCCGCAGCGCATCACTGGTCGGTCGCCTACCTGCAGGATGTCGCAGCGACTGTCGATCAGATTGCGCTCATGGCCTACGACTCGGGTTTGCCGTTCCCTGCCGACTATCGTCGCTGGATGACGTATCAGGTGGCGACGGCGACGGAAGCACTGGCCGGCTCGTCAACCGACCTCGTCGTCGGCATTCCGACCTCCGAGGAATGGACCCCATCGCACCAGACGCAAGGCGAAACGCTCGACGCCGCGCTGTGGGGACTGCGGAACGGTCTCGCTGAAAGTGCGTCGCCACAGACGTTCTCCGGGATCGCGATCTATCCGTATTGGGAGACGAGCGCCGATGAGTGGGCACGAATCATTGCGTCAACCGAGCGCGATCCGTAGCCCGACAATGACGATCCCGATGACCGCAAGCGCCCCGCACACCTGCGGGATGCGCCGCGCGAACTGCTCCGGCAGGAAGATGTCGGCGATCCAGTCGTTGCCAGTATGATCGCCCATCTGCTTGGCGAGGTTGGTCAGCGGGCAGCGGGTGCCGTTGAGGACGTACACCGCCGACTCGGCCAGTACGGCGGCGACAGACACGACCAGCAGCGGTCCGCCCTGATTCGCGATCCCGCTGTAGAGGATGTAGAGGATCGCCGCGCTGACGGCCAGAAACACAACGGTGTGAAACAGCTTGAGCCAGAACAAAGCCGGCGAGATTGGCTTGGTGGTCATGGTGGGAGTCCCCGTCGCGTCCAACGCGGCTGCAGAGCGAACGCGCAGTGCCGCATCATTCAGTGTGACCCGAAACTTCGGCAGCCGCCCGTGTCGATATGAACACGTTCGCCGTGACGAACGTCCTCAGCCCAATGCACAAGGCGCGGGGGTCTCCCGCACCAACCATCCCTCGACACACGCGGTAGCGCATTTTTCTAGAGCGTGATCGTCTACAATAGGCTGGATGGCAGAACATGGTTACTTTATTGACACGGAGGACGTCCCATACCTTCTAGAGTACAAGACGCTTGGAACGACTTCTCTGCTCGTCGTTATGCGCAGGCACTCGAGACATGCGGAGACATCCTGAGCGCTGATCCGACAAACGCGGAGGCGCTCTACGTGCGCAGTCGCGCTCTGCACGCGCTCGATGACAAGTCGGCGGCATACAGTGCCGTTTGCGCAGCCATCGAAAACGATCCCACGCTGGCGGAAGCGTACTGGCATCGGGCCTTTATTCACCTGCACACCTTGCGTGATGTGGAGCGTGCACATCGCGATTACGCCGAAGCGGTCCGGCTCGATCCCGCTTTCTTCTGGGCACACGCGGACTGGGGTGAGATGTGCATGGAGCTCGAGGACTTCGAAGCCGCGATTTCGCACTTCACGGATGCGCTCCACGTGCGGCCGGCTGCCAGCGTGACACGGTCAAATCGGGCGTTTTGCCTTATGCAGCTTGGCCGGTATGACGAAGCGATCTCAGATTATTCGCTCATCATCGAGGATCAACCCGACCAGGTTCGCGCATACTATGCGCGCGGAACGACGTACTTCGAGATGGGCGACTATGCGGCCGCATTGGCAGACTTCGACCAATCGATCAGGCTCAATCCGAACCATGCCGATGACTACTGCAATCGCGGTTGTACCTATTAGGTTCTGGGCGACCTCGAACACGCCTTGACTGACCTGTCACACGCGATTCAACTCAATCCGGATGATGCCGAATACTATGTGACGCGGGCAGAAATCTTTCGGGCGATCGGGCGGAATGCGGAAGCCGACACCGACGAGGAAAAAGCGCGTTTACTCACTGGCCCTGAATAACACACAAGGCACGGGGGTCTCCCGCGCCTTGTCACGCATCAGTCAGCACGCATCACTCCGCCGGAGGCGGCTAGAGGATGGGCAGAATCGGCTCACCGGCCAGCATGTGCCGCAGGTACTGACCCGTGAAGCTGACTTCGTTCTCCGCGACTTCTTCGGGCGTACCCTCGGCGATGATTTCGCCGCCACCGTCGCCGCCCTCCGGCCCGAGGTCGATGATGTGATCGGCGACTTTGATGATGTCGAGGTTATGCTCGATCACGACGACCGTGTTGCCGTTGTCAACCAGCGTCTGCAGCACCGTGATCAGGTGGCTGACGTCGATCGCGTGCAGGCCGGTCGAAGGCTCGTCGAGGATGTACAGCGTGCTGCCCGTCGCGCGCTTGCTCAACTCGCGGCTGAGCTTGACGCGCTGCGCCTCGCCGCCGGAAAGCTGCGTCGCCGGCTGACCGATGCGAATGTAACCGAGGCCGACCGCGTCGAGCGTCTCCAGCTTGTTGCGAATGGTCGGGATGTTCTCGAAGTACGCCAGCCCTTCCGTCACGGTCAGGTCCAGCACGTCGGCGATGCTCTTGCCCTTGAAGTGCACCTGCAGCGTCTCGCGGTTATAGCGGCTGCCCTTGCACACCTCGCAGTCGACGTAGATGTCCGGCAGGAACTGCATCTCAATCTTGATCTGCCCCTGCCCCTGACAGTTCTCGCAACGACCGCCCTTGACGTTGAAGCTGAAGCGGCCGGGCCCGTAGCCGCGCATCTTGCTTTCGGGCAGCTCGGCGAACAGGTCGCGGATCGAGTCGAACATCTTGGTGTAGGTGCCGGGGTTGCTGCGCGGCGTCCGGCCGATCGGCGACTGATCGATGTTGATGATCTTGTCAATCTGCTCGATGCCTTCGATCGCCGTGTGCTTGCCGGGGCGCTCGCGGCTGCCGTTGATGGCCTGCGCCAGCTTAGCGTGCAGGATATCGACGATCAGCGTCGACTTGCCGCTGCCGCTGACGCCGGTCACGCACACCAGCTTGCCGAGCGGGATGTCCACGCTCAGTTCCTTGAGGTTGTTCTCGGTTGCGCCGATGATGCGGATCGTCCCGCCGGAACCCTCGCGGCGTGTCTCCGGCACCGGGATATGGAAGCGCCCGCTGAGGAAGTCGCCGGTCGGGCTGCCGACGACCTGCATCACGTCGTCCGGCGTGCCTTGCGCGACGATCTCCCCGCCGTGCTCTCCGGCACCGGGGCCGAGATCGATCAAGTGGTCGGCGCAGCGCATGGTCTCTTCGTCGTGTTCGACCACTAGCACGGTGTTGCCGAGGTCGCGCAGGTCCATCAGCGTGCGGATCAGCTTGCCGTTGTCACGCTGATGCAAACCGATCGACGGCTCGTCCAGCACGTACAGTACGCCCGTCAGGCGCGATCCGATCTGCGTGGCGAGCCGGATACGCTGCGCCTCGCCGCCGCTGAGCGACGCGGCCGCACGGGCCAACGTCAAATAGCCCAGGCCGACATCATTGAGGAAGCGCACGCGTTCCTCGATCTCTTTGAGGATCTGGTAGGCAATCTGCTGGTCGCGGTTGTTCAGCGAAGCGACAGTGCCGTTGTTGCCGCGCAAGCTGTCGACCCAGCCTTTGAGCAGGGCCACGGGAAGATTCGTGACATCGTAGATCGGCTTGTCAGCGACGGTCACGGCCAACGCTTCGGGGCGCAGGCGGCGGCCGTTGCACGTCTCGCACGGGAACGGCGTCATATACCCCTGAAGCGTCTCGCGGATCATCTCGCTGCTGGTCTCGTTGTAGCGACGACGCAGGTTGTTGATCACGCCTTCGAACTTGGTCTCGTACACCCGCAGCTGATTGAAGCGGTTATAGTACTCGACGCGGATCTTGTCGCGGCCGGTGCCGTACAGGATGACGTCCTGCTGGCGCTCGGTGAACAACTTCCACGGCGTGTCCTCAAAGTCGATGCCATGCGCCTTGCAGACCGCTTCGAGCACCGTGCGCGTCCAGCCCGGCTCTTCCATGTTCCAGCCGTTCGCGTCGATCGCGCCTTGTGCGAGGCTGGCGTCGGCGTTGGCGACGATGCGCGACGGGTCGAACTCAAGCCGGAAGCCCAAGCCCTGACACTCCGGGCATGCGCCGCGCGGCGTGTTGAACGAGAACGTGCTCGGCTCGATGTCCGGAATGCTGCCATGGCCGTTGACACAGGCGAGATGCTCGCTGAACAGGATGTCCTCGGGCTTGTCGCCGAGCGTGTTGACCGTCACAACGCCCTCGCCCAGCTTGAGCGCCGTCTCGATGGCGTTGGTCAGGCGCGTCTCGGCGTTCTGTGCGTCCTCGCTGTTCGCGTCCTCATAGTGCCGGATCACCAGACGGTCGACTACGATTTCGATGTTGTGGATCTTGTAGCGATCCATCTTGATCTCTTCTTCGAGCTCGCGCACGTCGCCATCGACGCGCACGCGCACGAAGCCCTGCTTCTTGATGTCCTCGAGCACCTTTTCGTGGTTGCCCTTCTTGTCGCGGATCACCGGCGCGAGGATCTGGATGCGGGTGCCTTCCGGGAGGGATCTGACGGCGTCGACGACCTGCTGTGCGCTCTGCGCGACGACCTTTTCGCCGCAGACCGGGCAGTGTGGGATGCCGATACGGGCATATAGCAGACGCAGGTAGTCGTAGATCTCAGTCACGGTACCGACCGTCGAGCGCGGGTTATGGCTCACGCCCTTCTGGTCGATGCTGACGGCCGGGCTCAGCCCTTCGATCTGATCAACGTCGGGCTTCTCCATCTGCCCGAGGAATTGGCGCGCATAGGCGCTCAGGCTTTCGACGTAACGCCGCTGACCTTCGGCGAAAATCGTGTCAAACGCGAGCGACGACTTGCCAGACCCGGACAAGCCGCTGATGACGACCAGTTGGTCGCGCGGGATCTCGACATCGATGTTCTTGAGGTTGTGTTCGCGCGCGCCATGGACGACGATCTTATCCGACATAAGGACCTCGAGTCTCCGGCTGGTAGGGGGCCAAGCGGGGGTATGCAGTTTGTGGCACAGACGTTCTAGCAGTATAGCGGTCTGGACGGCCTATCACAATAGCACATAAGCTCAGAAAGTCGACTGTGCAGATGGTGAGAAATGGTGCGGTATGCGGAACAAAAACGGGCCGGTCGAACGACCGGCCCGTCGTGTATCTTGTTACGTTCACCCTACCGCGCGCGGTAGAACCGCAGGGCGCTGGCTTCGCCCGGCAGTTCATCGAGGATCACCTCGTAGACCTTGCCTTCGGCGTCCGGCCCGATGTTGATTTGGAATTCGCCGCTGCTGAGCGCGATCAACATGGTCGGTCCCAGCTCAGCCATGATCGTGTTCTGTCTGGGCGTGTCGATCTGGAACAGCACGCCCGCGTATGCGCCGATCGACCGGCCAACCGTCCCGTCCACGACGTATACGACGATTCCGGGGCCGGTGGATGTCTCGGCGTTGTACAGCACGGCGAGCAAATCGCCGTAACCGGCGTTGATGCGGTCATCGCTGGCCTGCGGCAGGATCTCGCCGCCGCACCCCACAATGCGAGTCACCGACTCGGTTGCCGGCGCGCCAGCGATGCGCACCGACATCGTGATTGGCCCCGACGCAAGTGACGGCACGTCAATCGCAAACGGCATCGGCGTGATGTTGAATATGAACGGGATCGTCGTCCCGCCCGCCCGCAGTTCGAGCGTCTCGCCAATCAGCGGGTTGCCGTTGGTATCGGTTGCGCCCAGCAGCAGCGTCCCTTCCATGATTGTGCCGTTGCACGAGGCCACGGTGACTCCGTCGAACTGCACGTCGCCTGCGGGCTGCGCCAGCGCTGGCAGCGTGAACCCGACTGTCACCAAGATCAGGATCGCGAGTTTTCGAAGCATGGTTTCTAACCCTCCATGTCAGGTATGGTCTAGTCGTTACGACGGAAGCTGTCTGGGGCCGATGGCGGCGGCAGCACGGCATCTCGGCGCGGAACTGCGGCGGTGATGCGCAGGTCGGAGTCGTCTACCCACATCGAGCCGAGCGAACCTGTCTGGATCTGCACCTTGACCTTGGCGACCGGCCCGGTCAGCGGGATGTTCGCCGTAAGCTCAGTATACACGGTCGTGCCCACGCCGACATCGAGCGTCACCTTGTCCTTGTTGTCGTCAGCATACTTGACCTTGACCTTGACCTGACCACCGGTAGTCAAGTCTTTGCCGCGCGCCCAAATACTGAAGGCGAGCGCGTCGCCGGCCTCGGCAAACGCAGCGTCATACTTGACGGTCTGCTTTAGCTTCCGTGTAACGTTAGTCGCACCCGTGAACCGGAAGCGGAAGGTCGTCACGCCGTCAACCACTTCCTTCGAGTTGATCCCGTCCGACGTCAGCAGGTCTTTGCCCGACCATCCGTCAGGGATGTCGCCGCGCAGGACGTTCGGCTCAAAGCTCGGGTTGACGAGCAGGTTGGTCTGCGAATCGGTGATCTGCACGCCGACCGGCGCGACCACGAATCCGTCGTACAGACCGTCGCCGCTGGACGCCGTGAACGTGACGTCGACCGTCTCGCTGTCGATGACCGGGTCGTCAATCGCCGTAACGGTAACCGTCTGCGGCGTCAGGTCGCTGAACGTGAGGACGTTGGGCTGCACGTCGAGGTCGAGCGCGTCGAACGTCAGTGTGATCTGCACGTCGGCGGTCGGCTGACTGGTCAGGTTGACGTCGAACGTGGCCGACGTGCCCTCCAGCAGGTTCAGCGCGGTCGGCGCGATGGTCACGCCGGCGGTGTCGTCGTCCAGTACCGTCAGGTCGACCGTTCCCGCAAGCGCGTCGTATTTCGCGTCCGCGCTGGCCGCGTCGTAGGCGAACGTCGTCACGACATCGGGCGCATCCACGAGGTTGTCGACGCCGGAGACGGTGACGGCCTGCGGCGTGTCCCAATTGCCGCTGGTGAACGTCAGAATCGACACGTCGAACGTGACCTCCGCCGGCGGGGTCAGCGTGACGGTCACGTCGCCACCCGGCAAGGTTGCCAGCGTGACGTTCACAACGGTGCTGCCGCTTTCGACGACCGTGACCGACGCCGGGTCGAACACCACGGCGGACACATCGTCGTCGGTGATGGTCACGTCGATGTCGGAAAGCGCGCCGAGATCATACGCGGGCAAGCTGCTCGACACGGTCACCCCAATTACGTCGGCGACCGAGTCCGACCCGTCGATGCTGTCCTCGAAGCCGGTGACAGTCACGACCTGCGGTGTATCCCAGTTGCCTTCGGTGAACGTCAACAGGGTCTTGTCGAGCGACGCGATCGCAGGTTCGGTCAGGGTGACGGTGACGTCGGCGCCCGGCGCGGCGTCGAGGACGACGGTGAAGATGTCGCTCTCGCCCTCCTCGATCGTCAGACTGCTCTCGCTGACGGTGACTCCCGCCAGCGATCCGTCGTTGGCGCTGATCGTGTATGTCCGCGTCGCCGGGCTCATTAGCGAGAACCCGACCGTGTCGGTCACGTTGACTGAGAAGGTCTCGTCAGGCTCGACAACATCATCGTCCTCGATACTGCCAATCACCGTGAAAGATGCAACACCGGCGACATTATGGTTGATAAGCGTGTAAGGCAAGTAGTCTCCCGGCGCTATCGCACTGCCATCACTGGTTGCTACGCTGATCGTGCGCGCACAGTCGGGACACGCTGCCGCCCCCGTGAAACCAAAGAGGGCCGCGAATCCAGAGCCTTCGGTGACCGGCGAATTCGTTGTGAAGGTCGCCTGAATCGCCTCGACCGCGCCGATGTCGCATCCCGCCCCGATACTGCGCGTCGCGCCGCGGCCATCTTGCGCGGGGCAGACACCGAGTGCGCGGTCAATGGCCGGGCTGTTGTCCGCCGGTTCGAACACCTGCGTCGGTCCGCCAAACCCACTGGCTGCCAGACTACGGAGTGTTGTGTCGATCACCGTACTGGGCAAGCCAGCGATGACCTCGAACTCCGGCGTGGCCGGGCACCCGCCGAGGCTGCCGTTAAACCCGACGAGGTTGCGCCCCTCGCCGACGAACAGCGTCGTTCCAGCGCCACTTGATCCACACGGCGACGTCGCCGCGATGATCGAGTTGATCAGCCGCATGGTGTGAGTTTCAGCGCTTGTGTTGTTGGAACGCACGAAGCTGTCCCATATCGTCGTATTGCGAATCACAACTTCCGTGCTGCCCGCGCCGGCAGACCGGCCCACTTGAACCGCATACGGGGACGAACTCAGTGTGGTGTTCTCGATTACGTAGGTGCCGGTAGAACTGGGCTCGGCAATATCCACGCCGATTAACCCGCCTTGAAGCGTGCTAGACGTGATACTCACGTTGCCCGCCGCAACCGTGGCGATCTGCGCCGCAGGACCGGGGCCGTTGAAACGCGACCGTGCAACCGAAACGCTCGATACGTTCTCGCCGTAGACGACGCTAAGCAGCTGATCGCCACCGAAACTCTGTGCGCGTACCCGGTCGAATGCAAGACTTCCGCCGGAAGCGTTGATGAGCGCACCGTGATTGCAAGTCAGGCACCCGTCGACATTCGTCGTTATACCTTCACTGAACGACAAGTTCTGGAACGTAAGGTTCGAGTTAAAGGCCAAGAAGAGGCGCCCCAGCACGGGTATGAACGCACGGCGGATCTCGGTGGTACTCCATCCCGCGCCGACAAACGTGATGGTCCGCCCGTCGATAATCGGCAGCAGAGTGCCGCCATACAGCGCATAGTTGTCGACATCGATCGGGTACGCTTCGAGCGTCAGTTCATACGTCCCGGCCGGGATGTTGATCTGATAGTCGTTGGCGGCGCCGAGCGCCTGTGCTTCCTCGATGGCGGCGCGCAGCGAACAGGCCGCGCCGGCGGTCGCGCAGGTGCCGTCGCCCGGCGACGCGTCCTTCGCATCGATCACCGTGTCAACATTAAACGTCACCAGCGGCGGCTGAGCCAACGCCGGCACTGCCGCTACTGCAAGCACGGTGAGCACCGCGACCAACAGCGCGGCCGCAAAAAACGAACGATTCTTGCGCATGAGTTCCCTCACAATAACAAATACAACGTGTGTCGAGACTAACCCGAATAGTACTGTCGGGTCAATCAACCTAACGCCACGCTCACACACTCGCCCGGTGTGCGCGGGCGAACATTCGGAAGCCATTGACCGCATAAAGCGCAGTCAGGCTCACCGCGAGCACGACGAGAAACACTCCGATCGACTCGAAACCAAGCCGAGCGGCGACGAACGCCCCAATGCCGGGCAGTACGGCGGTACCGGCGCTGGCTACACCTATTGTAAACCCGATTGCGTTCGGCGCATGGTTAACGCCGAACCAGCGCGGCAGCGATCCCACCACCGACGGGAACACCGCGGCCAACCCCGCGCCGATCAGCAGCAGGCCCGGTAGCGCCAGATTCAGCCCCGGCAGCATCAGCAGTACCGTGCCGATCAGCGTGACGATCATGCTGGCGATCAGCACGACGTGGACGCGCACGCGATTTCCGATAACTCCGATGACCACCCGCCCAACCGTGAAGATCCCCCAGTACACGCTGATCCATGTGCCTGCCGTAGCCGGGTCAAGCCCGCGCGAGTCGGTCAGCAGCGTGCCTGCCAACTGACCGGTGCCGACCTCGATGCCACCGTACACGAACGCGAAGACGATCCAGCCCACCATCAGCGGGAGGGCGAGGGTCGCCCACAGGCCCGGTGCCTTGACCGGCGTCTGTCCATCCTCGGAAAGTTCGGCACGCGGCAGCGTCCACTGCGTGCGGATCGCCACCGTCCACCCTAGCAGGGCCAGCAATCCGACCAGCACGACGATGTAACTCAGCCGCCACGAGCCGTCCAGCGCGGTAATGAAAAGCGCGGCGATGATTGGCCCGAGCGTTAGGCCGACGCCGTAGCTGGCGTGCAAGAACGCGATGATCCCCGGCCGGTGGTTGGCGGCAATGTAGACGTTCATCGAGATGTCCACCGTGCCCCACCCCAGCGCCAGCGTGAACGCGCTCGCCAGCATCAGCGGCCACGCCCCGCTCAGCACATACCCCGCCAAGCCGATCGCACTGACCAGCGTGCCTGCCGCCAACACCCGGAACAACCCGAACCGCACGATCATTCGGCCGGCGGCGAACGTCCCGATCAAGCGGCCGATGGTGTACATCGACAGCAGCACGCCCAGCGTTTCGAACGGCTGGGCAAAGTCGCCGGCCATCGGCTCCCACGCCACGTTGAGGATGCCGACCGGCGCGGCCATGACGACGAATACGGCAAACGCGACGATCAGCGGCGGGTTGACGCGGCGACCAATGGGTTCGGGCATGGGTGTATTCTCGGTGACCGGATTCAGTCGATGAGCATAGGGGACGCAGCGCCGCGTGTAAAGCGCCATACGGGGCCGCCTTATCTGTGCCCTGTCGGACGCGATGTATCGCGTCCCTACCAGACCGCGGTGATATGCGAAATGACAGGCGACCCGGCGGTCTGCCCTACATCGTTCTCTGTGGTTCAATCTCCCTACGCCCGTGGTCGAGGCCGCCGCGTCTGTGTTGGCACGCGGTATACTCGCCGCGCGGAAACGGCGGAGGGATACACGCGATGGCGCGGGTTTATGTGGCTTACACCGGCGGCACGATCGGCATGGCACGCACCGAAGGCGGCTATGCCCCCGTGCGCGACTTTCTCGCCGGACAGTTGGCCGATCTGCCCGAATTGAACGACCCGCAGATGCCGAGCGTCGATGTCCACGAGTATGACACGCTGCTCGACAGCGCCAACATGACGCCCGCCAACTGGCTTGAGATCGCGCAGGACATCGCCGCGCATTACGACGACTACGACGGGTTCGTCGTGCTGCACGGCACCGACACGCTCGCCTATACGGCGTCCGCATTGCCGTTCATGCTGGAAGGACTCGCCAAGCCGGTTGTCGTGACCGGGTCGCAAATCCCGTTGGCCGAACTGCGCTCGGACGGCCGCGTCAACCTGATCAACAGCCTGCTCGTCGCGTCGATGCCGGAATTGGCCGAGGTCGCCGTCGTGTTCGGCGACCGCCTGCTGCGCGGATGCCGCGCGCAGAAGGTCGAGGCCGACGGCCTGAGCGCGTTCAACTCGCCCAACTTCCCGCCGCTGGGCCGGTTCGGGCTGACCATCGACCTGCGCCACGACCTGCTGCGCCCACGTCCCGCCGCGCAGCCCATCCGCGTGCAGGCGCTGCGCAACCCACCGGTCGCCGTGCTGCGGCTTTTCCCCGGCATTACCGCCGAGATGCTGCGAACGCTGCTTCAGCCGCCGCTGCGCGGGCTGGTGCTGGAAGCGTACGGCGTCGGCAACGGGCCCGAGCGCGACGGCGAGTTTGTGGCCGCGCTGCGCGAAGCGTGCGACCGCGGTGTGGTGATCGTCGCGTGCAGCCAATGCGTGCGCGGCACGGTGGATCTCAACGCCTACAAGACGGGTTCGGTGCTGGCAGAGGTGGGCGTCGTCAGTGGCGGAGACATGACGACCGAGGCGGCGCTCGCCAAACTGTTCTATCTGTTCAGCCGCGGCCTGCCGACCGAGACGATTCGGGCCGACATGCAGCGCGACCTGTGCGGCGAGCTGACTACGGCCTAGCCGCGACGTACTGGATCAGCGGGATCGCCGCGCGGTCGCCAAGCGAATCCACGAACGGCACCACCACGTCGCGGTCGATCATCGCGGCGGCGCGCTGCTTGGCATGTTCGGCGCCGAACATGGGCACGTATCGCCAGCGCACAATTGTCCGCACGATCGACTCGAGCAGATTCGCGTCGATGGCGTGCGGGTCAGCCAGCGCGAACGGTTTGATCGCCAGAAGTTTGGGGACGATGGGATGCAGCGCGCTTCCTTCCGCGTCGAACGCGATCGGCGGCTGCGCATAGCGGACGCCCTCGGCGAGCCGGTACCCATGCGCGAACTTGAACGGCAGCAGCGGCTCGTCCACCTCGCCCACGATAGCGGAAAACGATTCATGACGCGCGCGCGCTTCGTGCGCCGCGGCGTCCTCGAACGCGTCGAGCAGACCCGAGCCGATCCCGTGGTGATGCGGCGCGTCCGGCGCGACCGCCAAATACTCGATCAGCCCGACGCAGCGCGACGGATCGCCGTCGAGCGTCATCGTGCTGCCGGCGATCAGGCCGAGCAGGGTATCGCCATCCCACGCCGCCAGCATCGCAAACCGGTGCGGGTGGGCCGCATCGTCCGCGCGGCGCAGAAGGTGCTCGTATTCGTTGCGGGCGACCAGCTCGTCCGGCGCGAACACGCGCGCCACCAGCGCATAGCAGGCGGCGAATTCGTGCGCGGGCGAACAAACGGGTGACACGCGAAACAGGGTCATTCTGACTATAATATCATCCAGCGCTGTGGTTTCGTGCGCCGCACCGAAAGAGTCGATTATGGACTTTGACTTGCTCGAAGAGAGCGAAATCATGCTGACGTGGCTGTTCATCGGCGGCGTGGCATGGATGTGGATTGTGCACTATGCGTATCTGTTCCGGGTCAACCGGATGGTCTATCAGCGCATCGATTTCTGGCTGCTTGCGCTGGTGCCGGTCGGCTGTGTCGTCGGCATGTGGTGGGCGATCGCGCGCTTCGGCGACGCCTACGTGCAGGAATACGCGATCTACCAGTTGTTCTATACGTTGTTCGGCGCGACGTGGCTGTTTGTTTGGAAGTGGTTCCTGCCCGTCCTCGGCATCAGCTTGCAGGACGACGGTCTCCAGCGGCGCAACACCGGCGCGACCATCGCGCTGTGCGGCGCGTTCATCGGCGTGAGCGCGGCGTTCGTCGGCGGAAACATCGGCGACGGCCCCGGGTGGTGGATCGTGCTGCTGTGCGCGGTGACGTCCACACTCGCACTGCTGCTGGCGTGGCTGGTACTCGAACTCTTCACTCAGATTTCCGAGACGATCACGATCGACCGCAGTATGGCCGCCGGTATCCGTTTGGCTGCGTTTCTGATCGTCTCCGGCGTGATCCTCGGCCGGTCGGTCAGCGGCGACTGGATCGACATGGAAGACTTCGTCGTGTCGTTCGTCACGCGGGCGTGGCCGGTACTGCCGTTGATCGCACTTTCCGTGTTCATCGAGCGCATCGCCAAGCCGACCGTCGATAGGCCACACCCGTCTACCATAATATATGGCGTGTTTCCGGTCGTGATGTACGTCACGCTGGCGATCGTGTCGTTCTCGATCGTGCTGCAGCCCGCCGCGCGCCTGTGAGCGGAACCTCTGCAGTGACCGCGACGCTTCGATTCGGGCCGCCCTTGCCTGCGCCAATTATGCGTGACGTGCGCACGCGCATGATCTTCGAGCACTTCAAGTACGACCCGCAGGTATCGGATCATCCCCTGCTGGTCGAGTATCCGCTGCTGCTGCCACGTCCGGAGTGGGAGCGCATCGCCCGCTGCGCCGAGCAGTTGAG
The DNA here is from genome assembly GCA_016716525.1 of Candidatus Flexicrinis affinis. Taxonomy (NCBI): domain Bacteria; kingdom Bacillati; phylum Chloroflexota; class Anaerolineae; order Aggregatilineales; family Candidatus Flexifilaceae; genus Candidatus Flexicrinis; species Candidatus Flexicrinis affinis. The sequence continues at coordinate 377,724 of JADJWE010000009.1, read as the reverse complement.
CCGTGAGCTGCTCGCCGCCGAAGCCGAATTGTGCCGCCGCCCTGCGCTGCACAAGACACTCGGCCTCCCCAAGCCCATCGCGCGGCTGTGGTCGCGCGGGGCGCCTGACCGAACCCGAGATGCGCGCGTGATGCGCTTCGACTTTCACCTGACGGACGACGGCTGGCGCATCTCCGAATGCAACTGCGATACGCCCGGCGGTTATAACGAAGCCGTCGGTTTCGCGTGCCTGATGCAGCAGCACACCCCCGGCACTGCCCTTGCGGCCAACCCGGCACAGATGCTGTCCGACGCCATCGCTGACGCCGTGCCCGAAGGCGCGCACGTGGCGATGATCTACCCGACATCGTTCGTCGAGGATCAGCAGATTCTGCTGTTTCTGCGTCAATATCTCGAAGCGCGTGGGCTGACGACACACCTCGCCAGTGCCGCACACCTAACGTGGGCGAACGGGCGCGTCACGCTCGCCAACGCGGTCGAGACCGTCCCGGTCGACGCCATCGTGCGCTACTACCCGGCCGAATGGCTGCCCAGCCTGCGCCGATCCACACGCTGGCAGGACTTCTTCACGCAGGCCGCACCGCCGGCCAGCAATCCGACCACGGCGCTGCTCACACAGTCGAAACGCTTTCCGCTGACGTGGGATGCGCTCCAGACGCCGATGGACGCTTGGCGCGAAATGCTGCCCGCGACCGTGGACGTGCGCAGCATCCCGCAGCCCAAGTGGCGCGAGTGGGTGTTGAAGCCGGTCTATGGCCGCTTCGGTGAGGACATCGCGATCCCCGGCGTGGCGTCCGAGAAACTGTGGCGCTCCGCCGAGAAGTCGGCACGGCGGCGGCCCGGCGAATGGATCGCGCAGAAACCGTTCATCGCGATACCGTTGACCAATCCGCACGGCGAGACGGTCTATCCGAGCGTCGGCGTCTATACCGTCAACGCGCGTGTCGCCGGCATCTATGGCCGGCTCAGCCGCACGCCCATCGTCGATTCAACCGCACGCGACCTCGCCATACTGATCAAAGAGGAAGAGACCTTATGAGCGCACAAAACCTATTTGAGATGTGGGCGCCGAGCACCAGTGTGTGGTCGGACTGGGCGAAGCCGGTGCTGTTCGCGCACCTCGCCACGACCCCCGTGTCCGGGGGTTCGACCGAGTCGTTCGAGCCCGGGCCGGAACTGGACTGGACGCGCGACTACCGGAGCGGCACCGCGCTGATCGTCAATCTGCCCGGGGTCGCCGCCATCGAGGCTGGCGTAGCGTTGGCCGATCGCGGGTTCCGCCCCGTGCCGCTGTACAACTGCGCGGCGACGCTCACGGGCTCGAAAGTCGCCGTCGACGTGCGCCCGATCATGTCCGCGCTCATACGCTATACGCCGGCGATCGCACGCCAGCGGATCGCCGAGAACGCGCCACCGGCGTTTCTCATCGACTATGACCGCAACCCGCCCGTACAGCCCGGTCCGGGCGAGTTCGACAACCGGTGGGTCGTCTTCCCGCAGGATTTCCCGTCCGCGACGTTCCTGAAAGCCAACGGGATAAACCGGGTGGTCGTCATCCAACCCGGGCGTTCGAGCCGCTTTACGCCAGAGCTTGCCGCCGACCTGTACGAGGTTGTGAAACGCTGGCATGCCGGCGGGATCGAAGCCACGCTGCGTGAGGTCCCGGTGCAAACCCCTGTGGGCGCCAGTCCCGTGCCAGCCGCACAGACTCCAGTCATCGATTCCAACGCGCACAAGCCGCTGACGTTCGGCCGGATGTCGCGCTTCCGGCTCGGCGCAGCCGGGGTGCTGGCGCTGATGTTCGCGCTGGCGCGCCGACGCAGCGCCGGGGGCGGGTTCGGGCGCGTCGTACCCTTCCCGTCATCTTCGGGCGGGAGCTAAGGGGACAGGCTGCACCGGGAAATCGTTATTGACGTCAGGTACTGGCGAGGCGACCCGCTGGGTCGTCCCGGTCGCTACAACATTGAAACGAAACTCTCAGGTCTGAGTTGGCACGAAGGCGGAAGTACACGCGACTCTATGGCTACGACTACGCAAATTCCGGCACGTACTTCGTCACGATCTGCACGCACGAACGACGGAGTATTCTGGGAACCATCACGGACAACGCCGTCGTCGAGATGACCTCGCTCGGACGCATAGTAGAGCGTGAACTGCTACGAACGACGCAAGTTCGCCCCAGCGTACAGGTCGACTCGTATGTGATTATGCCCAATCATCTGCACGCGCTGCTTGTTCTGGGCGATACGAACGGCGGGACGACCCGAGCAACCTGGACATGCTGCGCACTGAGCCGTGCGCCATCGCCTGAATGCTGACCCCTGATGACTGATCCCTTTCACCTCATCACTCAGGACTCATCACTCCACTCCCTTTCCCCTACGGATTGCCAGCGAACGCATTGACGTGGCGCATCCGGCGGTATAGTGTGAGCGCGTACGCACAGGAGATCGTCTATGTCCCGTCGTCAACAGATTGTTGCCGTACTTGCCGTCCTCTTAATGAGCGCGTCGGCCGTCACGATCGTCGCTCAACGCCAAGCGCCGAACACCAGCGCTGAGACCACGCCGGAGGTCACGCTGGAGGTCCCCGTCGAGGCCACAACCGACTTCGCGCCAGAAGCAACTCCCGAATCCACATTGGAGCCGGTCAATCTGGCTGGCCTGTCGATTGCCGTTGACCGGCTCAGCTTTACGCTTCCATTCACCGTCGCCAACGGATACGACGTTGCCCGGTCCGCCCCCATCGAGGCACGCAATCGGCCGTTCGTCCCGACCGTAACGCGCGTCGAATTTGTCGACTATCTGCCCGACGACTCTCCCGAGTTGACGCACGACTTTGCCGTCGATCCCGGGGTGTGGATGTACGCCACGGTCGAGCTGCAAGCTGCGCGTGACACCGACCCGGCTTATGCGGACGCCCCTGAACGACTCGCCGCGCTCATCCAAAGCCGCGACGCGCTCTCGGCCGAAGCCGTGCTGCCGTTCCTGCCTCTCCGCGATGTCACGCCGGTGCTGCACGCCCGTGAGCAGTACGTCCAGCTTCGCGGCGGAACGGGCATTCTGTACCTCGCCGCATTCGCGGAGCCGAACGTCCCGCTGGTCGAAGGCGATGTCGCGCTGGTTTTCCAGGGCTTGAGCGACGACGGCGCGTTGTACATCGCGGCGGTGTTCCCGCTCGACACCAACTACCTGCCCTCTGCTCCACCGGAAAATCTTGATGCGGTGGCGTTCGAAGCCGGCTACGACTTATACGTGCAGTCGATCCGCGCGGCACTCAACGAGTTCCAGCCTTCCGCGTCCGGCCCACGCCTGAACGACCTGTATGCGCTAATCGCGTCAATGGAGATCGCGCCGTAACGAGGCAGTCGGGAGAAACGCACGCACGTGCCGGCTCAGCCAATTGCCCGCACGTGCGCTGCGATTCCGCAGTAGACTGTGTGCAGTAATCAGTCTATTCAGCGCGCGTGAAGACCATGACCGACTCTGGCGAAGCCTTAGCTGTGTCGCAGAATCCGAACGCGGTTTGGATCTATGGCCAGCCCGGACAGCCAGTCAGCCGGCATCCGTTTACGGGCAAGCTCCTGCCGTTTCCGATCCACCGATTCAGGACGACAGTTCTGTTGATGCTGTTCGTCTCCGGGCTCGTGCCGCTGTTGGTTGCACTCAACTGGCGGCGGCTGGGTTACAACGGGCGTGCTATCGCCGTGCTGATCTTCATGTACGTCGGCCTGACGTTTGCCAGTCTTTGGCTGTATTACAACATCCGAGATGCCAACACATACCTCGTCGTGACCCTTGCACTTGGCTTGCTGGTGAACAGCGGGCTGATCCTGTCGCAGCGCAGAGCCTACCTTGAATGGCGCACGACAATACCTGCCGAACCGAGCTTCTGGCGGATCGGTTGTTTCGTCTATCCCCTGATCTCTGCTGTAGTGATCTGGGTATCCGTGTTTGCGGGGCTTAACGTTGTACAGCGAATCCAATTGTCGAACACGACCCGCTTTGAGAGCGGCCGTGTTGCGTTCGAGCATCCGGCGATATGGACGGTGAACTCGTCTCCGCTGGCATGCGGGATTCAGCCGGGCATTCTGTGCGTCGCGGCGGTGACCAGTGCGAGTGCGCAAGTTACGGTGTACGGGATACGGTCGGAACGCCCGTTTGGGCTGATGGACGATGTCGCGGAGCAACTGTGGACCGCTGCGCGTCGAGACTACCCCGTTTGGGTTGAGCTGGACTCGGTTTCTAGCGACCAAATCGGCGGGTACGAAGCGCGCCTGTACAGCGGCACGGTAAGCGGGACGCGTGGCGGCTTTCGGATGGGCGAACAAATCCGGTCTGCATACATCCGTACCCGGACCAACGAACTGCTGCTGGTTTCCGCCTATTCGACTCGCGACAGTGCCGGCGCCGTCGAAGCCCTCATCCGCAGCATCGAGATCGAGACACCTGAGGACGTGGACGACTCGGCGTAGGCCGGCCCGTGCGCCGAGATGATTCCTGTTCATAACCTCGAAGACCTTTTAGGAATTTGACTCAACTTAACTGCACCCTATCATCTGCTGTAAGGTGGATGTGTTTCGAGGACTCCGACCATGCGGAATCCAGCAGACCCTGCCAACAGCAGAACGGGCGCTCTAGAGACGAGTGCCCCGAAGCGAGTTCGGTACGGGTTGGTGGCACTGATGGTGCTCATCGGCCTTCTGGTCGTCCTGACCGCCGCGTGTCAGACCCGATTCGCAATTACGCAGCGGTTCGCAAGCGGGCGCGTTTCATTCGCGCATCCCTCAGCATGGTCACCCGACTCGTCCGCGACCGCGTGCGGGAACGTGCCCGAAGTTGTCTGCGTTGCAACCGTCACGGACCGAACGGCTATCGTGATCATGTACTTCGTCCGTTCCCCGGCGTTCCTCGGTCCGTCCACCGACGAATTCGCGAGCGACTACTGGGACAGTCTCGTACAGCGTTATGCCGGAATCGTCGTGCGCACACACGTGTCCGATGAAACGGTGGACGGCTACGAGGCACGCCTGTACTTCGGCAGTCTCCACAGGTCCGAGGCGTCCCTCACTAGTCCGGACCAGTATATCCGGGTGGCGGTGATACGAACCGGTGCAGACGAGTATCTGATCGCACAGGCCGACGCGGTCTACGTGAGCGTCACTGCAGTGACGGAGCTCCTGCGCAGCATCGAGGTCGAACTGCCCGAGAACACGGACGGTTCGGCGTAGCGGGAGTCCAATCACCGAACCTTCATTTGCCGTATTGTACACCCGGCCTGTACACTGAAAGGTGAGACAGGCTGGGTGCGATATGTTCTTTCTGATCGACGGCCACAACCTGATCGGCCAAATGCCCGATATCGACCTCGACGACCCGAATGACGAAGCGCTGCTCGTTCAGCGGCTCAATGGGTGGGCGTCGCGGTCACAGCACAGAATTTGGGTCGTGTTCGACAACGGGCTTCCCGGCGGGCCGTCGCGCATGTCGTCGGGCCGCGTGAAGGTCCAGTTCGCGCCGCACGACACATCCGCGGACTCGGTCATCCGCAAGCGCGTCCCGTCGCTCAGTCCGCCGCGCAGTTGGACGGTCGTCAGCGACGATCACGCCGTGCAGAACGTCGCCCGCAAGCACAAGATCCCGGTGATCCGCTCCACCGATTTCGTCAAGATGCTCGAAGCGCCACCACCCCCGGCCAAGCCCTCGGCCGAGGAAGACCCGAACTTGCGCCTCAGTCGTGACGAAGTCGACTTCTGGATGGATGAATTCGGCGGCGACTCGTGATCGCGAATCTTTAGCCGCGCGAAGGGACGGTGTGCTACAATCGCCGGAGACTTCTTCCGCTAGCGGCCGCCACGATGAAACCCGAATATAAGTTGTTGATCACGTATGACATCCTGCCCGACAAGCAAGACAGCTATTACCGGTACGTCCTCGGCGAGTTCGTACCGGCCCTGCGCACGATGGGCGTCCACATGACGTCCGCGTGGCATACGGCTTACGGCAAGTACCCCGCCCGGCTGCTCGAATTCACCATCGAAAGCCATGACATTTGGCGCCGCGCGCGCAACAGCGTGCGCTGGAACAAGCTGGAAGACCGCCTGCAGACGTTCACGACGGCCTATCAGCGCAAGCTCATCCGCTACCGCGACGCGTTTCAGTTCTAGCGAGACACCATGTCCGATCGAACGCTCCTCACGCTGCCGGTATTGGCCGAGCAGCTTCGCGCGCTGGGCTTGCAGCGCGGCGATACGGTAATCGTGCACTCGGCGCTGCGCAAAATGAACGCCATGCTGATCGGCGGATTGGGCACGATAATCGCCGCGTTCGACGCGGTGCTCGGCCCCGATGGCACGCTGGCGATGCCCACCCACACGTCCGACAATTCGGCACCGGAGCCGTGGCAGGCGCCGCCCGCGCCGCCGGAGTGGTGGCCGGAAATCCGCTTGCATACCCCGCCCTACGATCCGGACACCTCCGCGACATGGGAAATGGGCGCGCTGCCGGAATACTTTCGGCGCTATCCCGGCACTTTGCGCAGCGCACATCCTCAGCACTCGCTGGCCGCGCGCGGCAGGCACGCCGCCTACCTCACGGCCGAACACCCGCTCAGTCAGGGTTTGGGTGAGCCGTCGCCGTACAGCCGGCTGCTCGAAATCGACGCATCGGCGCTGTTGATCGGCGTAACCCACGGCAACAACACGGCTCTGCACATCGCCGAGCACCGTGCCACGTGGCCCTCCAAGAAGATGCAGATGTCGGAAGCGGTCATACGGGTGGATGGCGTACGCCAATGGGTGAAGTTCGCCATGCTCGACGTCAACGCCGACGATTTCCCGCAAGTGGGGGCTGCCTACGAGGCATCGATCGGATACGCGCCGGGCCGCATCGGGCAGGCCGAAGCACGTCTGCTCAAGCTGCGGCCGCTGGTGGACTTTGCCACCGCGTGGTTCAGCGCGAATCGGACGTAGAGAATCGAAACCCCCTGCTGAATGTGCAGGGGGTTGGTTGTTGTCGCTAGATTTCTTCCGTGACCTTTTCGGGCGAGGGTTCGTCCTCTTCGGAAGGGGGGTGTGTCGCCGGGCTGCCCACGTCGTTTTGCCAGCCCAGTCTCTTGAGCGCGGAATACGCGGCATGCCGCACTTTGTCGCGCCCGGGGTCGTTGGCGACCTCCAAGAGCGGCGCGATCGCGCGTGCGCTGCCCAGCTTGCCGAGCGCCTCGGCAGCCGATAGCTGCGCCATGTGGCCGGGGGTGGTCAGAGCGCGGATCAGCGGATCGACGGCGCGAATGTCACCGATTACACCCAGCATTTGGGCGGCGCGCCCGCGCACGATCAGATCTTCATACGGATTCTGTACGACATCGATGAGGGCACGGACCGCGGTATCGCCACCCTGCATCCCGAGCTTCATCACGGCGCTGCGGCGGGTGTCCTTGTTGACATCGCGCAGCTCGATCAGCAGATGCTTGATCACTGTCGGGTCAGGATCGACCATGATGGTGAATGCCTTTCCGTTGGCTGCCCGTGCGTGCGGCCGGTTCACCGGAACGGATCTCCGAAGCCGCATTTGCGGTCTAGCCACTACTGTAAACCATTATGCCATGGTTGGCACAAGTTTCTCATCAACACTGTGTACCGTCAGCTTTCCGTCGTGCAATTGCCCGACTCGGTCGGCAAACGGTACGATCTCCGGGCTGTGGGTCGCCATCACCAGCGTCTTGCCGGCGTCGCGCGTCAGTTCGAGCAGCAGCGCCAGCACGGTCCGCCCGGTTTCCTCGTCGAGGTTGCCGGTCGGTTCGTCTGCCAGCACGAGCTGCGGTTCACGGATCAGCGCCCGCGCAATGGCGACGCGCTGTTGTTCGCCCCCGCTCAACTTGTCCGGGAACGCGGTCCCGCGGTCGCCCAATCCGACGCGTTCGAGCAGCGCCTGTGCCTGCTTCTCGGCCTCTCGGCGCGCCCGCCCGCCAAGTTCCAGCGGCAGCGTGATGTTCTCCATCACGGTCAGCGTCGGGATCAGGTTGAAGAACTGGAACACGATGCCGATGTGATCGCGGCGAAACAGCGTCAGGCTGCGCTCGTCGAGGCCGGTCACCTGCGTGTCGCCCACCCAGATCGATCCGTCGTCGGCGCGGTCCACCCCGCTGATCAAGTTGAGCAGCGTACTCTTGCCGCTTCCACTGCGCCCGAGCATCACGAAGAACTCGCCGCGGTGGATATCGAGGTCGACACCGTCCAGCACACGACGCGGGCTTTCGCCCTCGACGTACGTCTTGGACAGGCCCCGCACCCGGATCAGCGCATCGGTCATCGTTGTCATCATCCTCATTATCGGCATTTCCACGGTCGCAGGATATCGTCAATTCCTACGATGTCATTCGTCACGCCGCATTGTGTCATTGTTCACAATGCAGGGTACCAGACCAAATTTAGCGAGCCGTGAACGCGAGCACGCGAGCGGATGAGGGATCGGATTGCGAGCGCGGCATGCGACGACGAAAAGCGGCGGCCCCGCGAATGCAGTGCCGCCGCTTGCTGTGTACTCGAGTGAGATGCAGCCTAGCCGGCCACCGTCTCCAGCGGCTGAAGCTGATCCTCATGCTCCTGCAACCAATGGATCGCGCTCATCGCGGCGCCTACGCCCTGCCCGACCGAGGTGGCGACCTGACGGTACACCTGATCCTGAATCTCGCCGGCAGCGAAAACGCCTTCGACGTTGGTGCGGTAGAGCGAATCGGTGATAAGATAGCCGGCGTCGTCCGCGGCCAACTGCCCACCGAACACGTGACTGTTGGGCGTATGGCCGATGAAGATGAACACGCCCTGCGTCGGCTTGACCCACTGTTCGCCGGTCTCGACGTTGCGCAGATGCACCGCGCCCACCGTACCGTTCTCGTCGGCCTCGATCTTCTCCACCACGGTGTTCCAGATGAAGCTGATCTTCTCGTTCTTGAAGGCGCGGTTCTGCAGGGCCACGCCGGCGCGCAAGCTGTCGCGGCGGTGGATGATCTCGACCTTGGTGGCAAACTTGGTCAGAAAGATCGCCTCCTCGATGGCCGAGTCGCCGCCGCCGACCACGACAATCTCCTTGCCACGGAAGAAGAATCCGTCGCAGGTGCCGCAGTAGCTGACGCCCGCGCCAACGCCCTCGTCCTCGCCCGGCACGCCGAGCTTGCGCGGGTTGGCGCCGATGGTGACGATCACCGAGTCGGCCAAATAGGTCGTGTCGGTGGTCTTGACCGTGAACGGCGAACCTTTGCTGAAGTCGACCGACTCCACGACGTCATACAGCAGTTCGGTGCCGAAATGCTCGGCCTGCTGTTTGAACTGCTCGACGAGGTCCATACCACTCATCGACAGAACGCCGGGGTAGTTCTCGATCTCGTGCGTCAGGCCGAGCTGGCCGCCTAACTGCGGCCCTACGATCATCACCGGTTTGAGCTGCGCGCGCGCCACATAGACCGCGGCGGCAAAACCTGCCGGCCCGGACCCGATGATGACGACCCGTTCGCGCTTGATATTGGTCATGCTGTTCTCCGTACTTGGGGGTTACTGCTCGCTGCCTGATTCCCGCTGCGCCTTTTCCGCCTTCAAGATCGCCACCAGCGCGTCGAACTCCTCGCGACAGTCGGACCAGTGCAGGACGAACTGATCGAAGTCGGGCGCAATCTCGTACAGGCTTTCGCCTGCCGCGACGCGTTCGGCGAGGGCCGCGATCTTCTCGCAGTCGTCCGTGCAGTCCATCGACACGCACTCGTCGTCCAGCGGCTGGTTGAAGATGAACTCCAGCAGGTGGTTCTCTTTGGGGCGTTGCGGCGGGGTCATCAGCAGAGCATTCCTATCATCCTGTTCCCTTAGACGGGGACGCAGGCCAGCCTCTTACGCGGTCGTCATCCGCGCTGAAACAAGTTTAATACATATTCGACAGATAGGCCGTCGGCTTCAAGCGCGGTTTTCAGTTTTCGACGGGCATCATGCATCAACTTGTACAGCGCATTGCGGTTCGTATCGAGCTGTTCCGCGACAATATCCATCGGGACGCCCCGAATCGCTACCGCTTCGATCGCCTTGTACTGCCGTTCCGTGAGCGACTCGTTGAGCAGGCGCATGACTCGATCCAGCGTATCGGTACGCTCGGCGGCACGCTCGGGGTTGGGCGGCGCTTCGCTGATGAGGCTGGCTTCGGCCGGGATCAGTTCACCATCTGCGGCCATCGAATCGAGGCTGAAATCACGGTAGCGGGCGCGCCGCAGTTCGCTGATGGCAACGCGCGTCGCGATACGGTTGGCCCACGTCGTAAATTGACTCTCGCCGCGGAAGTTGTCGAGGTTTGCCAGCACGCGCAAAGTCGCGTCCTGCGCGAGGTCGTCGGCCATCTGGTCAAGGTGAGCGGGCGGCAGCGTGCGCAAGTCACTGCGTTCCTGACTGAGATAGTAATAGATGCTCCGCTTGATCCGATCGCGCAGGTCGCGTAATGCGTCGGTTTGTTTCGGAGCGCCATCGCGCAGGTCAGCCAGCCAATCCTCGTTGGTGCGCTCGTGCACACGCTCAGTCATTCGAGTAGCCTATCGGTCCGGAAAACGCGTCAAGTTTACCAGCAGCACGTAAGGAATGGACTTACTCTAACAAGTGCCTCAGATATGCGCCGGGGTTAGCCAAGAACTCCCGCGTGACGACGACGTGTTCCAGCGTTTCGTACGGCGCTTCGTGCAGACCTTCCTCGCCGAACGCGTAAATCGTCGCGCGCGGGTACGCCATCAGAATGGGCGAGTGCGTGGCGATGACGAACTGGGCACCCTGCCCGACCACCTGGTGCAGCATGCTCAACAGCGTGAGCTGCCGGGTCGGCGAAAGGGCCGCCTCCGGCTCGTCCATGAGGTACAGGCCGGGGCCGCTGAAGCGCGATTGAAACAGCTTGAAGAATCCCTCGCCGTGACTGTTGGCGTCGAGGCCTTCGCCGTAGCGCTCGCGGATGTCGAGCAAGCTGCGCGAATGCGGCATACGAGCTAACCCTTTGGCGAAATCCGACCGGTCGCTGTAGTCGCGCTCGATCTCGTCAATCGCCGCTTGCGCGTCGGCTTTATCCTGCGCAACACGCTTGGCAAAACCGAAGAAGTCCTCTGTTCGCAGAAAGAACCCTTTGCGAGACCGTTTGCTCCACACAAGCTTGACGCACTTCCGTGTGAACCCGCGCACGTCGGCCAGCGTCGGGTCGGTATTCACCGACTCCGCGCCGACGGTCGGTAGTTCGGCGGCGCAGGCCAGCGCTTCCAACAGCGTCGACTTGCCCGAGCCGTTTTCGCCGGCAAGGAACGTCACCGCCGGAAACGCGACCCGTTTGACCTGCCGCACGAACGGCACGGTATAGGGGAAGATCGCCGGGGCGTCGGACGGGACCGATATCGTCAGCTCGCGCAGGAATGTCAAATCGGACGCTTCCGTTTCTCCGCGTACTGACGCGCCTCGCTCTCGATGAACCCGACCATCGCTGACAGCGTCGGGTCCGGCGGCGTGTCGGGCGGGACTGGAAGCGTCTCGACGCTCACGATCTCGACCTTCGGCAGAAGGGCGACCCGAATGCGCCCGATCGCATAGCGCGGCACACGCGGGAAGAAAACCGCATTCGCTTCAACGCGCGCATGATCCTGCGGCGCGAGGACGAGCACTAGCGACGCGCCGGGGAACCCTTCTGGCGGGAGGTGTGTCACCATCTGAAACGGGCCGAGCTTGGCAGGGTACTTGCGGTCGACTGCCCGCAGGCCGACCAGTGCACGGCTAAGGTGGGGACGGACGTTCTCCTCCAGCCCTTCCGTGTTGGCCGCCGCATAGTTCATTCCATCGAGCGCGATCAGCATGGATCGGCCATCGGTGGCGTCACAGTGCCAGACCGACCGGTCGCAGGCTGCGCCCAGATCGACGGTCACGTTGTTTTGATCCTCGGCACGCAGGCGCCACAGGACACGTCCGAGCTTTGGGACGAAGTTCAGGTCGCCGCGCAGGTCCTGCGTGAACAGGATCGTTGCCTTCGCAACCCGTATTTCGCTCATGAGACAGCGTCGTGCAGCATTTGCATGAAGCGGTCGCGATGCACGCGCGTGACGATCAACGCGTTGTGGTCGCTGGGGCGAGGCCGCCGGTCGACGACTGTCATGCCGACCGTGAGCGAGCCAGACACTTCGATGTCCATGTGCACCGGGAGATACTCGGCGATGTCCGGGGTCAACGCGACCGCCATCGCCAGCGGATCGGGCAGGCACACCATCGGATAGCCATAAAGCCGGTCCCATAACGCCAGCACAGGTTTCTGAATGTCTGCGACAAACTCGGCCAGCGGCGTACCGTGCGCGCGAAGCGAATCGTTCTCCTCGGGCGTGAGCATAGCGTGGCGAAGCGTGACGTCCCAGCCTACCCATTCGGTCGGCATGCCGCTGTGCAGCACGACGTGCGCGGCTTCAGGATCCACGAAGACGTTGAACTCGGCGGTGGCAGTGGTGTTGCCGACTCCGTCAGGCGCGCCGCCCATGATGACGCAGCGCGCGATGTTGGTGGCAAACGACGGATCGCGCTGGACGGCCTGCGCAACGTTGGTCAGCGGCCCAAGCGTGACCAGCGTGAGTTCGCCGGCGTACTGCCGCGCTGCCTCGATGAGCGCATCCACGGCGGAGGCGGACGCGGGTATGCGCCCGGTCAGCGGCAGACCGATATCGCCCAGCCCGTCCTTGCCGTGCACAAGATCGGCCGTCTGCAGTTCGCGGTTCATCGGGCGTTTGGCGCCCACGTAGACTGGCACGCCGCCGCCGCATATCTCGACCGTGTACAGCGCGTTCTGCACGGTCTGTTCCAACCCGACATTGCCTGCAACCACACTGATTCCGACCACCTCGATCGCATCGGACTGAAGGGCCATCACAAGCGCAACGGCATCGTCGGTCCCCGGGTCGGTGTCGATGAAGAAGCGGCGCTTGGGCTTATCCTGCGGCGCGGCTTGCTGAAGGTCCTCGGGCTTCGGATCGATCATAGGTTACTTGTTCTTCCAGTTCGCTTTGCGCTTCTCGATGAATGCGTTCATGCCTTCGGCGCGATCTTCGGTGCTGAACAGCAGGTAGAAATTGCGCTTCTCGAACACCAACCCCTCCGCCAGCGACAGCTCGTAGGCCTTGTTAACGGCGTCCTTCGCCATACGCACCGCTACTTGCGACCGCTCGCCGACCTTCTGCGCCAGCTCGATCGCTTCCTTCAGATACAGTTCGACCGGCGAGACCCGGTTGACCAAGCCGTGGCGCAGCGCTTCTTCGGCGCTCAGGCGGCGGTCGGTCAGGATCATCTCCATCGCCAACGCCTTACCGACCGCGCGCGTCAGGCGCTGTGTGCCGCCCGCGCCGGGGATGATCCCGAGGTTGATCTCGGGCTGGCCGAACAAAGCGGTTTCGCTGGCGACGATCATGTCGCACGTCATCGCAATTTCGCATCCGCCGCCGAGCGCAAAGCCGCTCACGGCCGCCACAATTGGCTTGGCGATGCGGGTCAGGCGCGACCAGTCGGTGACGTCGGCGCCGGCGAACATATCGACGGCTGTCTTGCCGGCCATTTCCTTGATGTCGGCGCCGGCGGCAAACGCGCGGTCGCTGCCGGTCAGCACCATGCAGTGAATTGCGGGATCGGCGTCAAAGATTTCAAGGGCGGTGAACGCCTCGCCGGTCATCTGCGCGTTGAGCGCGTTCAGGGCCTGCGGGCGGTTGAACTGCACCAACCCGACACCGGGCGCGGGCACGTCGACTCGGATCGTTTCGTACGTAGGATGACTCATGGGTCGATTCACCTGCTTCTGCCAGACAAAACGCGACGAGTATAGCACCTCACGTGCGGGGTTTGGACTCTGTGGGCAACCCCATCCGCATACAGATCTTACGTTGTACTGGAGGCGCTTGCGCTATAATTCGGTCAACGCGGGCCAAGGAACCCTTCGACTGTGGGCGACATCACCCTGCACCTGCCCGACGAGCTCATCGAGCGCGCCAAGCAGGCTGGATTGCTCAATACCGAGACGATCTCCGAGGTGCTGTCGCTTGCACTGGGCGACGACGGCAGCGGCGTGCCGCCGCTCCCCATCCGTTCGTTTCGGTCGTTCTTCGACCAGATGCACGACGCCGTGTTCTTGCTCAACCTGAACGGCAGCTATTTCGCGGTCAACCGGCGCGCTGCCGAGATGTTCGGCTACACAATCGAAGAGATCCAATCCAAACGCGTCATGGAGTTGTCTGGCGAACCGGACGCAACGCGCGCCATCATGGATCGCCTGATTGCCGGCGAGCACGTCCCGATGCTGACGCGCCTGATGCGCCACAAGTCTGGCGCGCTGTTCCCGGTCGAAGTGACCGTCGAGCTCGTGCGCGATCGTGCAGGCAACCCGGCGTACATTCAGAGCATCGTGCGCGACATCACCGAGCGGCGCCAGAATGAGCAGCGTATCCGCGATGCGGAGACGCTCTTGCGCACCCTCATCAACGCGGTTCCCAACCATATCTATGCGCGCGACCGCGAAGGTCGCTACGTGATCGCCAACGAGGCGGCGGCTCAAGCAGTTGGCTCCACCGTCGACGAGATCATCGGTAAGACCGATTTCGACTTCGGCGTGCCGATCGCCGCGCAGCTTCGCGAAGAGGACGAGGACGTGCTGCGCAGCGGCGTGCCGCGTACGATTCTCGAGGACGAGTTTGTCGCACCCAGCGGCGAACGCTTCATGTTCAGTACGACCAAGGTGCCGATCAAGCTCCCCGGCAGCGATGTCGAAGCGGTCCTGAGCGTGTCGACCGACATCTCCGAGCTCAAGCAAGCACAGGCCGACCTGCACGAGGCCGTGCGGCAAGCCTATGCGCTGGAGACCGAGCGCCAACGCGTGACGATCCTGACCAAGTTCATTCAGGACACCTCGCACGAGTTTCGCACGCCGCTATCGATCATCGGGACCAGCGTGTACTTGCTGCGCCGCAGTACCGACGAGGGCCGGCGCGACGAACACGCACGGGTCGCCAACGATCAGATCAACCGCATTACGCGGCTTCTCGACCACCTGCAGGTCATGGCCGAACTGGATGCCGGCGTTGTCTTGCGCCGGCAAGCAGTCAACGTCAATCATCTGCTGCGCGACCTGCGCAGCCATTTCGCGGCGATTTGCGAACGACGCGGGATCCGTTTCGACCTCGTGCTCGAAGATGCGCTCCCGGCGATCAGCGCCGATCCGATCCGCCTGAACGAAGCGTGTTCACAGTTGATCGACAATGCCCTGCGCCATACCGACACCAACGGCAGCGTGATCATCACGACGGCGTGCAGTCGCACCGGGATTACCATCGAAGTGCGCGACACGGGCATTGGCATCCAACATCAGGCACTGCCACGCATCTTCGACCGGTTTTGGCGGCAGGATGAAGCGCGCACAACGCCCGGCTTCGGCCTCGGCCTGCCGATTGCACAGCGCATCATCGAGCACCACGGCGGACATATCACAGTCGACAGCCGCGTAGATGCCGGGTCGGTTTTCACCGTGCACCTACCGATCGTGTCGCCGGAATAGCACGGCTGCGTTAAGCTCAACGGCGACTGCTCCATTGGAGGACTGCGCCGTGCCGACGTCACCTGCTCTCACCCTCGCCCAAGCGATGACCATCATCGACGCCGTGCGCGGCGAACTCGTGCGAACCAGTCAAGGTGCGGCGGTCGCCGTGGTCGATTCGCACGGCGAGCTGATTGCCTTCCTGCGGACCGATGGATGCCCGCTGCCGCCGATCACGATTGCGCAGAACAAGGCGTTCACGGCGGCTCGCGAACGCACCGCCACCCGCGATCTCGGCGCCCTTTCGCGAGCGGAAGGCTTCCCGCTGTCCTACTTCGGCGACCCGCGTTTCGTCGGCTGGGGCGGCGGACTGCCGATCGTCGTCGACGGGCATGTGGTGGGCGGTCTCGGCGTGAGCGGCCTGCCAGAAGACGAAGACGTGCGGATCGCCATGCTTGGACTTGCCGCACTAGGCTAATTCGTCCGCCCGAGTTGTGCGCTTGCGCAAACGTTCCTATACTGTCTGTATGCGCACTGCGGCAGCACCGAGGCTGCTGCGCTGACGGACTGCGCCACCGAACAACCCAGCGAGATACCCCATCATGAGCGTAGAGAACCTGTCCGGGACGACACTCGGCGGCGTCGAACTGAAAGAAATGCTAGGCGCGGGCGGCATGGGCGCCGTATACCGCGGCTATCAAATGAGCCTCAAGCGCGAGGTGGCGGTCAAAGTACTGCCGGCGACCATCGCCAACCAGCAGGGCTACCTCGAACGGTTCACGCAAGAAGCCCAGACTGCCGCGAACCTCAGCCATCCGAACATCGTCCAGATTTTCGACTTCGGCACCCAGCGCAGCATCAGCTATGTCGTCATGCAGCTGCTGCGCGGTGGTTCGCTGGCCGACCGGATCAAGGCGCGCAGTGCGGCCGGACAGCCAATATCACTCGGCGAGACCGCAGCGCTGGTGCGAGACCTCGGCTCGGCGTTGGATTACGCACATATCCACGGCGTCATCCACCGTGACGTCAAGCCGGCCAACGTCATGTTCGACAACCTCGGCCGCGCGTTCCTCGTCGACTTCGGCATCGCCAAGCTGGTCGACCAGAGTGTGCTGCTGACCGGCACCGGCATCGCGATGGGCACGCCGTCGTACATGCCGCCGGAGCAGTGGGAAGGCGCCGAACTCACGCCGCAGGCCGATCAGTACGCGCTTGCGGTCGTGACGTATCAACTGGTGGCCGGTCGTCTGCCTTTCGCGGCAGACAGCGCCGTGCAGTTGATGTTCAAGCACTTCAACGAACAGCCGACGCCGCTCAACGTCGTACGCCCGGACGTCCCAACTGCCGTCATTGCAGTCATTGGGCGGGCGATGGCGAAGGCCCCGTCAGACCGGTTCCCGTCATGCACGGCCTTCGCGCAGGCGTTCGACTCGGCCATCGAAGGCCATGCCGGCGAAGCAACCGGATATTTCACGTTCAAGGTGCCGAAGACCGCCGCGCCAACCCGCCCTGCCGGCGGCCAAAGCGGGGCAAGCGGGGCGAGTGCGTCAGGCTCGTCTGCGACGCCGACGTTTCAACCTGCCGAGGCCACGCCCGTACCGCCGACCGTCACGCCGACGTCGGGGATCACCGGCGCGCTCCGCCAACAGCGCGGCGGCCTGCTGATCGGGCTCGTGCTGGGCGTGATCCTCGTCTTGATTGCACTGGTCGTCATCCTGGGCGGCAGCGGCGGCGGCACAAGCGACATCGACATGACGCGTACCGCGCTGCAAGAAACGGTCGTCGCGATTGGCGCCGGGGAAACCGCAACGGCGGAAGCCCTCGCGCTGATCCCAACCGCGACAGAGACCCCGACCGCCACCGATACGCAGGCGGTTACCGATACCCCAACCGCCACAGCAAGCCCCACAGCGACCTTTACGCCGACCTATACGGCCAGCTTGACCGCGACGCACACCCCGACCTACACCGCGTCAGCGACCGATACGCTCACGCCGACCGAGACCGAGACGCCCGACGCCAATTTCGAAGCGACCGTTCAGGCGGAAATCACCGCCGTGTTCGTCGAAACGGAAGAGGCCCGCGAACTGGCCCTCGCCCAGATGACCGCGTCGTTCGAGGAAACACAGGCGGCACAGGCCACCGAGGACGCGCTGGCGACCGAAGCGTTCATTGCCGGGCTGACTCAGACCGCGACGCTGGCGACACCAACGCCCAGCGCGACCCCTACCGCGACCAATTCCGCCACGCCGACGGCGACAGCCACCGCGACCGTGACGCCCAGCCCCACCCCGACCGACACGGCCACGGCCACGTCCACGCCGACCGCGACGCCAACCATTACACCCAGCCCGACTCCCACGGCGACATCCACGCCGACGAACACGCCCACCCACACCGCCACGCCGACGGCAACCCACACGCCGCCGCCGACTCGCACGCCGACGCCCGATTTCATCGCGCTGGCGCGCGTGGGCGTGCAGTTCAACGCACAGTGGACGCCGGTCGAAGGCACTGCTCAGGGCATCACGATGGTGCTGGTGCCGGCAGGATGCTTCCTGATGGGCAGCGAAGCCAGCACGGATGTGGACGAACGCCCCGTACATCGGGCCTGCGTCGATACACCGTTCTGGATCGACAAGTACGAGGTCACGCAGGGGCAGTTCAATGCGTTGAACGGGGTCGCCGCCGATCCGCCCGGATTCGATGGCGACAACCGTCCGGTCGAAAATGTCGACTGGTTCGAAGCGCGCGACTTCTGCGTTATGCGTGGCGGCAGCTTGCCGACGGAACTGCAGTGGGAATACGCGGCACGCGGGCCGGACAGCCTAGAGTTCCCTTACGGCAATGAGCTCAACCGCGACCTGTTCAGCTGGGATCGTACCGAACAGCCGCCGACCGATCCGGTCGGGAGCTATCCGGGCGGCGCATCGTGGGTCGGCGCGCATGACCTCGCCGGCAACGTGTTCGAGTGGATGAACGGGCGCTTGCTCGGTTATCCGTACAACGCCGCCGACGGCCGCGAAGACCCGAACATCGCCGGTGACCGCGTCGTGCGCGGCGGATCGCGCTACGACAACGCCAACCTTGGTCGCGTCATCGACCGCTTCGCCGTCGCGCAGAACTTCAAAGACAAGTACGTCGGCTTCCGCTGCGTGATCCCCGTGCCATAGCGCGCGGCGGGACTTGCCGAAGTCGATCGTTTGTTCTATAGTCAGGGCTGCCTGTCTGGACTTCGTGACCCGCGAAGGAGTTCCCTATGCCGGCATCGCTGCAGCACACGCTCGACTTTCTGGACGACCTGCGTCTGAATAACAACCGCGAGTGGTTCAAAGCCAACCGCGACCGCTACGAACTCGCCCGCGCCGCCTATGTCGACGTGCTCTCCGAGCTGATCGCGCGCTTCGACGCCGTGGATGACCTCGGTGGGATCTCGCCCGAGGCCTGCATGTACCGCATCAACCGCGATGTGCGTTTCTCGGCAGACAAGTCCCCGTACAAGACGTGGTTCGGCGCGCTGCTGGGCAAGCAGGGCCGCAAGTCGGACTCGCTGTGGTATTACTTTCAAGTTGCGCCTGAGGGCAATTCGCTGGTCGCAACCGGTGCGTATATGGCTGCGCCCGAACAGGTCAAGTACATTCGCGATACGATCGCCGCGGACTCAAAACCGCTGCGGAAGCTCATCGCCGCGCCGAAGTTTAAGGCGCTGTTCGGCACGGTCGAAGGCGAAGCGCTCAAGACCGCGCCCAAAGGCTACTCGAAAGACCACCCGGACATCGACCTGCTGCGCATGAAGCAGTGGCTCGCCACGCGCTACCTCACCGTCGACGACCTGCTGCGCGACGATCTGGTCGACTACGTGCTGGAGGTTGCCGGCGCGATGAAACCGTTCGCGCACTACATCGCCAACCTGCTCGAACGCGCCCCGAAGGTCGACCGTCCGCCGCGCGAACGCTAGCCTACGACCCCCCCCCCCTGGGCGCTGGGGGTGTGGGGTGGGGCGGCGCCGGGGGCCGGGGTGGGGGTGGGGGCCCTGGGGGTTGCCTTCCTCTGCCGCCCGCCCCCGGCCGGGGGGGCCGGGCTCCCCCCCCCCCCCGGGGTGGCCCCGTTTGTGCCGGGCTGCCCCCCGGCGCCCCCCCGCGGCGGGGGGGCGCCGGCCCCCCCCCCCCCCCCCCCCCCGGGGGGGGCCCCCGGCGCCCGGTGGGTTTTGGTGGGGGCGCCCGCGGGTCGCCCGCCCCGGTTGGGCTGTTTGTGGGGCCCCGGCGGGGCTGGGTTTGGCGGTTCCCCCGGGGGGGGCGGCGCCCCCTTTGGCCCGGTCCGGGGGGCCCGGGGCTCCCCTCCCCCCGCGCTCTCCCGGGGGCCCCGGGGGGGCCCCGTGTCCCCGCCCCCCTCCCCCCCCGCGGTTTGTCTCCCGTGGGGGGAGGGTTGGGAAAAGGGCGCGGGGCGGGCCCGGCTGTCCGGCAGTGGGCGTGGGTTTGCGGGTGTGTGTGGTTTTTTTCTCGGTAGGGTTGCTTGGGGGGGGGCGGGGGCGGGCGGCCCGCCCCGGCGGGCCCCTCCCGGCGCGCGCGGGCCGGGGGGGGCCGTTCCCCTTTGTTGGCCCCCCCCCAACCCCCGACCCCCCCCGACGTCGGCGGGAGGTCGTCGACGTAGGCGTCGACCTCGATCTCGATTAGCCACTCCGGATCGATGAAACGCGAGACCTGCACGACGGTATCGACCGGGCGCACATGGCCCACGTACTGCGACCGCACTTTGGCGACCGTCTGCCAATCCTCGATCCGGGTGAGCATCGTGCGCGTCCGGATCACGTGGTCGAGGCTTGCGCCGGCTTGTTCGAGCGCGACCTGGCGCGCGCGCGACCCCGCGAGCTTGCGCCGGCCCAGGCTCGACGCGTCGTGCCGGCTGCGGCCACGACGGCGGCGGGCCGACGCGCACCGCCCGCGATAGGCCGAGGATCGGCTCGTACGGGCTTCCGCTGGAGATCGTCTGGCGGGCCATGGTGTCATCCTTTCGCTCGTGTTGGCGGTGTGCTGCGCAGAATGTACCACGGCAGCGGGGAGGTACGAACCTCCCCGCACCCGAGCCTACGCCGACGCCGATAGTACGTCGTTACGTGCCAGCATCATCGCCGCGATCGCGTGTACGAGCGCGTCCCCGCCGAGGCGCAGATCGGGCTGTGCGCTGAAGCCGGTGATTAACCATGCGCCGGCTCGGTTGACGCAGAAGTGCGCGGCGATCAGGTCGCAGTTGAGAATATGGCTGAGGCACACGCACCCATCTGCGATCGAGGCCGGGACGTCTTCGCCGACCACACGCCCACCGACGACGAACACCGTGCGATTCATCCCGTCGATGCGCGAGTCCGCGACCAGCGAGACTTCGGTGTGATATGCGGGCGGGGTCTCGGCGCGGAAGGGCGCGGGGAGCAACCCGGCGACCGATGCCATCACCGTCCAGTCCGACGCGCGCCGCCAGATTCCGGTCAGGTTTAGGATGTCCGGTCTGTTCAGCACCGGGATCGACAAGCTGTACATCCAGTTGACGAAATGCGCGGTCTGTTCCGGGTCGCCTTCGCAGGCGGCGCGTCCGGGTGCTGTGGTACCCCGCACCGACGGGATGCGCGTCAGCCGGTTGAGCACACCGTCGAGGCAGTCGGTCGAAATGCGTCGGCCGTCGGCGAGGATGAACTCAGGGCTGCTGCCCGTCGGCGATGCGCGAAATGCCCAGTTGATGTTGCTGGCTACGGTGAAGGCGCTTGCCAGACGCACGTCGAGTCGAGCATCGTGCTTCAACTGCTGATACAGCCAGCGGGCGGAGGAGTCGGTGTCGTCGGCCAAGATCAACCACATGATGTTTCACTCCCGATACAGCGGTTACCGATTGCGGAGGCACGGGCGAGCCTGCTTTTCCGATTAGGGAACCCGTGGTAGAGTCAGCATGTGCGGTTGAGGGACCGCACGGGCCGTCTGTGCCATCGCTCCTCGCATTACACACGCAATCCGGCCCGCATTTGTCCGGGTCACCCGGATAGATTCGATCATTCCGCCCGTCCAGTTCTGAGATCGGCCGGCACCATGACCGAGTACGCGCATTTTGGAGCGTGGGTGAAGCACCGCCGGGAGGTGCTGCGCCTGACCCAAAGCGCGCTTGGCCAGTTGATGGGCTATCAGGAAGACACGATCTCGCGTTACGAGCGTGAAGATCGCTTCCCCAAGAACAGCGCGCCGCTGCTGATCGCCGCCCTGCAAATCCCCGACCCGTACACTGATGCCGTAACCGCCGTTGTCCGCCGCGCCAAGCCGGTCGATTCTCTGCCGGCGGCGCATCAACTCACCGATGTCCGCACAGAGGAACTGCGCCGCGGGCCGGTAGCCGAGGAGAGCGCGCGCTGGATTACTGCCGAGCAGCGCGCACAGCTTAGCGCCTACCGCGCCGACCGGTTGATTGGCCGCGATTCGGTGCTGCACCGCGTCGGTGAGGGTCTGTCGACGTGTACGCCCGTGTTGATCCGCGGGTTCGGCGGCATGGGCAAGACGGCGCTCGCGGCCGAGGCGGCACATCGCTGGATTGGCAGCGCCCCCAAAGCCATCGTGATGTGGGTGCAGGTCGGCAGCGCGGGCGTGCCGCAAACCCTGCGCGAGATCGCGCGCTGCCTCGACATGGAACGCGAGGTCGGCCGAGCGGTGGACAACGCCGACGCCGCCGAGCAGATTCGGGCACGGTTGAGCCAGACCGAACGCCTGCTGGTCGTGCTTGACGACGTGTGGTGGAGCTTCGACGACTTCCGCTGGTTCGTGCCGAATACCGTGCCGGACGGCGCTGCGCTGCTGGTCACAAGCCGCTATCTGTACGCCTTGCCCGGCGCCGACCGGATCGAGCTCGATCAGCAGGGGTTCGAAGGCGCGCATGGCAGCCTGACTCTGCTGGCGCACTACGCCGCGCAGACCGTCGAGTCGCTGCTGCGAGATCCGGCGGCGACGGACTTGTGCGCGTTTCTGGGCGACCTGCCGCTGGCGCTGCAGATCGCCGGGCACAGCATGGCGCTCGGCGCGTCCCCGGCTGATTTGCTGGACAGCGCCGCGCGCACGCTCGACAGCCTGCAGTTTCCGGCCGACTACGGCGAGAGCGAGGTCGCACGCAGGCGGCGCGGCAGCGTGACCGCCACGCTCAACACCAGCCTCGATCAGCTTACCGACTCGGTGATGCGGCGCGTGCTCTTCGCCTTCGGCAGCGCCTTCACGCCGGCCATGACGCGCGATCTGCTGGCGCTGGTTGTCGACGTGGACGCCGGCCGTGTGCAGGCGGCACTGGACGACCTGAGCCGGCGCAGCCTTGTCCGGTTGATCGAGAAGGAGGGCTCGGTCGCCCGCTACCGCGTGCACGACGTCGCGTATTTGTACCTGCGCGAACGCAGTGCACCGACCCGCGCCCAGCAGCAGCGCTTTGCCGAGGCCTGCCTGCGCTACGTCAACGAGCACGCACAGGACGTCGCCGCGCTGTACGCCGAACGCGCCAACATCCTGCACGCCGCCGCCCACGCCGCTGAGTCGCTGATGCGGCCCGACATCCTGATCGACATCCTGTACCGTCTCACGGTCGACAGCGCGTACCTCGGTGCGTACGGCCATGACGACCTGCTGCGCACGCGGCTGTACGAGGCGATCCGCGCGGCCGAGGGGCTAGAAGCGGGTCAGCCGGAGTACTCGCTGATGCTGCACTTCATGTACAGCAAGCTCGGCAACATCGAGTATCTGGCGGGCCGGTTGGACGAGTCGCGGGCGGCGTACGAGGACGCGCTGCGCCGGGCCGAGCAGTTGGGCCTGCCCGACCGCGAGATCATCCTGCTCGGCGTGCTGAACCGGATATTTGTCGACCGGCACGAATTTGACACGGCGGCGGAGATCGCCGAGCGCATCCAGCGCAAGGCCGACGCCCTTAACGACGATTACGTAACCATGCGCGCGCTGGAATATCGCGTTTATTTCGAAGGCCAACAGTGAACTACTACAAAGAGACTGGCGATCCGCGGCTTGCTGAGGCGCTGGACGCCGTGTTGGGGACATCCGAGGCATTCCTCGAAGTGGCGGAACGGATCGGTGATGTAGAGATCCAGTTAGCCGCACTCAACAACCTCGCGAGCGCGAAGTACGACGCGGGATACTATCAGGATTCCATCGCAGACTGTGAAGATGCCCTTGAGATCGCCAATCGCGATCCAGCGTGGCGATATTGGATCGGAGTTCTCCACCATACACTAGGTATGAGTTTCGACTGTATGGGTGACAACGTTCGGGCGAAGCACGCGCTTTGCACGGCGTTCGAGATCTATAGTGAACTTGGTGACTCAAACAAGATACGTTTGCTTCGCGAGTATGCAGCGGAGCGGGAACATGTACTAGAGTGAGCGATCGAACGTTTAGGCAGCGGGGGAAAACAACGATGAAACCACGGTCTATGTCATGCGCTTGTTTGGACTTGCTGTGGCCGATGACTTTGATTGTAGGAGGTAATGTTGGCGCGACACCATCGACACCAGCAAATCCTGAACCTGTGGCGCTATTGCTCATAGTCGACCAGTTCACCGGACTTGATCCTGAACACCGAATTGGGACGAGCTCGAGAGGGATGTTGAACAGCGCCTATGTCGTCGATCTTGTTCGATCCTACGGCCAAGTCAACTGAGACTCAGGTGCAAATCCAGGCGATGCTGATGCTATGCTTCAGTGACATCGAAAGTATTGCAGAGGAGCATGGCGGCGGCCTGAGCGAGGGAGAGACCTGTGCCGTGCATCTGCCTGAGTTCGGTGTCGATGGTACGGGCAACTATACTATCACCGGCGCGGGGCCGGGGGCGCCGCACCCGCATGGCGAGATCGTCAATGCGGCGATCCTCAACGCCGTTGCGGCCTACGCGCCGGACAAACTCGAGATTTCCAGCCTTGCCGTCCCCGAGGACTACTTCATTGGGGCGTTTGACACCAGTTTGAGTGACATCCTCGGCATCGAGGTCATCCATGTCGACGTGCAGAGCTACGACCTCGACGTGATCAACCAGCAGATCGCCGGCTATCTGGACGGCACCACCCGCCCCGAATTGGGCGACATCCCGTGGATCGTCAATGCCAGCTTCGCCGTCGTGCCGTGCAGCGAAATCGCGACGCTGGAAGCCTACACCGACGCGTTGTTCGCGCTGGACGCGCTAATCGACGACGCCAACCCGGCCAAGATCGTCGTCTTCCAGCATGTCGTCAAGACGGTCACCGAGCGCGTCAAGATCGCGACCGAGGCGGGCGGAAACTTGTGCGGGGCGTTTGTCGATGGGTCGAACGTATTCGTCAATCCGGACGCCGAATCTGGATCGTGCGGTTATCTGAAAGAACTGATCTCGCAGGCCAACGTGTTTATCGCGGCGGCGGGCAACGCCGGGCTGGAATACCCGTTCTATCCGGCGTCCGAGCCGGCGGTGGTGAGCGTCAGCGCGACGGCCGAGGACGTGCCATTCCTCGCGTTCCAGAAGGCGCTCAACTGCGTGACGGATTCCGACGGCAACCCGCTATGCTCGAACTGGGGCGAGGTGCTGATGCCGGGACAGGTGACGTATCAGGGCGACACGTACTTCGGCACATCGTTCGCCGCACCGCGCCTGAGCCTGCGCCTTGCGGTCTACCTGGCGCGTTTCGGCGCGAACGAGTGCCAACTGATGACCGAGCCGTTCGACAACGTGCTGCTGCGCGTACTGCCGTATATCACGCTGTCGACGGTACAGCGGCAGTGCGGGGAGTTAAATCAGGTGCGCTGGAACGTGTTCAAGGATTAGGGGGAGAACCTCACCCCCGGCCCCTCTCCCGAAGAGACGGGAGAAAGATGCGATAGTGTGAGTCCCCTCGCCGAGACGGAGACGAGACTTAGGAGTGAGGTTCTTGCGGGCGATCCGGCGGGTCGCCGCTACGACCGAGACAGCGAGGTTGGCGGTCGCGCTATACGGCGACATGAATTGTGTACCGGGTCACCACCACGGCCCACATTGTATGTGGACAGGATCGATTACGTCCACGTGACGGCTGACGCCTGACGACTGGCAGCTAGAAAACAAAAGCCGGCGGGTTTCCCCACCGGCTACTGTTTTCAACTTTCAACTGACGACTGACTCCTGACGACTTCTCTGCTAGTCGAGCAGATCGGTCGGGCTGGGCGTATAGGTCGTCTGCGGCTTCTGCTGCTGGGCCGCGCGCAGGTCGTCTTCCTTACCGAAGGTGATCGTCTCACCGTCTTCGGTGATCGCTTCCACCGACAGACCCAGCGACTGGAGTTCCTTCACCAGCACGCGGAAGCTCGACGGGATACCCGGGTCCTGAATTGGCTCGCCCTTGACGATCGCTTCGTAGGTGCTGATGCGCCCCTGCACGTCGTCGGACTTGACCGTCAGCATTTCCTGCAGCGTGTAGGCCGCGCCGTAGGCTTCCAGCGCCCACACTTCCATCTCGCCGAGACGCTGGCCGCCGAACTGTGCCTTACCGCCGAGCGGCTGCTGCGTCACCAGCGAGTACGGGCCGGTCGAACGGGCATGCACCTTGTCCTCGACCAAGTGCGCCAGCTTGAGCATGTGCACATAGCCGACTGCCACCGAGTTGTCGAACGGTTCGCCGGTGCGGCCATCGTACAGGGTCATCTTGCCGTAGTGCGGCAGCGGAACGCCCGTGGCGAACATCACGCGGTCGGCGATTGCATACAGGTCGGCGTTGGTCGCGTTGGCGGGGATCTTCGCGCTCGGATCGTACAGCTTGATCCACTCGGTCAGCGACACGGCGATGGCGTTGGCTTCGATCTCGTCGCGCTTCTCGGGCCGGACGCCTTCGGTGTCGAACATCAGCGTCAGGTCCGGATTGTAGCCCTTCTCGCGCAGCCATTCGGCCAGCGCGGCGCGCCGGCGCAGCACCTGACTCTCGAGAATCTGCTGCGAGTCGTAGGCCGGGTTGTCCTTCAGCCATTCGAAGATGTACAGCTTGCGCACTTCTTCGTCGTCTTCGAGGTCGGTATCGCCGTAGTTGTACTGCTTGATCCACTCCCACGCGCGCTCGGTGATCTGGTCCCACACGAAGTCGATCAGCCATGCGCGGCCGAGTTCGGCGCGGATGTCGTCTTCCATGGCACCGTCGAACACCGGCGTAATGGCGCGGAAGCCGAGCCGGTCGGCCGCCCAGCCGAGGTGTAGTTCGAGCACCTGACCGAGGTTCATGCGGCCCGGGACGCCGGTCGGGTTGAGAATGATCTGTACCGGCGTGCCGTCTTCGAGGTACGGCATGTCTTCAAGGGCGACGATACGGCTGACGATACCCTTATTGCCGTGACGGCCGGCCATCTTATCACCGACGGTCAGCTTGCGGCGCTGGGCGACAGCCACGCGCACCATCTTCTCGACGCCGGCGGGCAGATCGCGGTGCTCTTCGCGGGTGAACGTCTTGACGTCCACGACCTTGCCGCGCTCGCCGTGCGGCAGGCGAAGCGACGAGTCCTTGACCTCGCGGGCCTGCTCGCCGAAGATCGCGCGCAGCAGCTTCTCCTCGGGGCTCAGCTCGCGCTCGCCCTTCGGCGTGATCTTGCCGACGAGGATATCGTTCGGGCCGACTTCGGCACCAATGCGCACGATGCCGAACTCGTCGAGGTCCTTGAGCGCCTCTTCGCCGACGTTGGGGATGTCGTAGGTGATTTCTTCGCTGCCGAGCTTGGTCTCGCGGGCTTCCACCTCGTGCTTTTCGATGTGGATGCTCGTGAACATATCCTTGCGCAGCATTTCTTCGCTGATCAGCAGCGCATCTTCGTAGTTACCGCCGTCCCAGCACAGGAACGCCGCGACCACGTTATGGCCGAGCGCAAGGCTGCCCTTGTAAGTCGAGCTGCTGTCGGCCAGCACGTCGCCGCGTTTGACCAACTGGCCTTTGCGCACGATCGGCTTCTGGTCGATGCAGGTCGACTGGTTGCTGCGGTTGTACTTGCGCAGCGTATAGACGATGTCCTCGCCGTCCTCGGTGCGAACGACCACGCGGTCGCCCTGTACGCTGACGACTTCGCCGTCGTACTCGGTGCGCAGGATCTGGCCGCTGTCGAGCGCCGCGACCGCTTCCATGCCGGTCGAGACGATTGGCAGGTCGGGGTCGAGCAGCGGGACGGCCTGACTCTGCATGTTCGAACCCATCAGGGCGCGGTTGGCGTCGTCATGCTCGAGGAACGGGATGAGCGCGGCGCTGATACCCACGATCTGGCGTGGTGCGATGTCGATGTAGTCGACGCGGTTGGTCGGCAGCATCTTGAAGTCTTGGTTGTGGCGGGCCGACACACGGCTGACGGTGATCTGGCCGAGTTCGTCGGTCGGGGTGTCCGCCTGCGCGATGACGAAGTCGTCTTCCTCGTCGGCCGGCAGGTAGAAGCTGTTCGGGTCAACGAACGGCACGACCGGCACGTCCTCGATCTTGGACTTCTTGAGCGTCTTGACGACCGCCTCGTCGATGACCGTCCCCTCTTCGACGATGACATCGCCCTTGCTGTTTTCGATGTCCTCGCGGATCGAGCGCCCCATTAGGCGCGCGTCGTCCAGCTTGAGGGTGCGAACGACACGGCGGTACGGCGTCTCGATGAAGCCGTACTGATTGACTTTCGCATAGCTGGCGAGGCGGCCGATCAGACCGATGTTCGGGCCTTCCGGCGTCTCGATCGGGCAGATGCGCCCGTAATGGCTGTGATGCACGTCGCGGACGTCGAAACCCGCGCGTTCGCGGCGCAGACCGCCGGGGCCGAGCGCGGAAAGCGTACGCTTGTGGCGCAGCTCGCTCAGCGGGTTGGTCTGTTCCATGAACTGCGACAACTGCGACGACCCGAAGAATTCGCGGATGGCCGCGACGATCGGGCGGATGTTTATGAGCGTGCCGGGAGTCGGATTTTCCTGCTCCTTGGTGCTCATGCGCTCCTTGATGACGCGTTCGGCGCGGCGCAGGCCGACCCGCAGCTTGTTCTGAATCAGCTCGCCCACCGTCTTGACGCGGCGGTTGCCGAGGTGGTCGATGTCGTCGCGCTTCTGCTTCCCGGTGTTGATCAGGATCATGTGGCGTACGAGGTTAATGATATCGCGCTTGGTAATGGTGCGAATCTTCTGCGGCACTTCGCCCTGCAGGCCGAGGCGCTTGTTGAGCTTGTAGCGGCCGACGCGCTCGAGGTCGTAGCGGCGCTGATCGAACAACTGCTGTTCGAGGTACTCGCGCGCGTTGTCAAGCGTCGGCGGATCGCCCGGGCGCATCTTCTTGTAGAACTCGATCAACGAGGCCTGAGCAATCGTCTGGTCCTTCGGACCCTTCTGAAGGTCGGTCTCGGTCTCAATCGTCTTGGAGATGAAGTGGTGGCTCTCATCCGTGTCGATGTCGGCGAACAGCGCGAGGATTTCCTCGTCCGAGCCGTCCTTGATCGGGGATTCGCCACTGCCGGTCGTTTCCATCTCGTCGCGCACGGCGGCCAACGCGCGCAGGAGCGTCGTCACCGGCACGGTGCGCTTACGGTTGAATTTGAGGACGAGCGCGTCGCTCTTGCGGGTCTCGAACTCCATCCACGCGCCGCGGTCGGGGATCAGCTTGCTGAAGGCCAGCTTGCGGCCCGTGCTGCGATCCTCTTCCGTCTCGAAATAGACGCCGGGCGAGCGGATCAACTGGCTGACAACCACGCGCTCGGTGCCGTTAATAATGAAGGTACCCTTGTCGGTCATGAGCGGGAACTCGCCCATGAAAATCTCGCTGGTGGTCACTTCGCCGCCGGCGTCGCGGTTTTCGAGGGCCACCTTGGCATACAGCGACACGGAATAGCTCATGTCGCGCTCGAGGCACAGTTCCCGGCTGTACTTCGGCTCTTCGTACCAGAATTTGAGGTCGAACTGCTTTGACTCGGGGCGGTTGCTGGGGAAATGCAAGCGGAGGTTGCCGTTGTAGCTCTCGATCGGCGTGATCTCGTCGAAAAGCTCCAACAGCCCTTCGGTCAAGAACCACTGGAACGACTCGAGCTGAATATCAATGAGCGATGGCAGCTCCTGAACGTCGAGCGTTCGGGCGTAGTTCTTGGTGTTGAAATACTCGTTATTCAACGCGCTGCTCCTTAACACTGGCAAACGCTAGCCAATACCCGGCGGCGCCGTGCCGCGGCAGTGGACAGAGACGACAAAACAACGGTCAGTCTAAGACCGTTGTGTCGGACACTGTGGAAAAATGACTGATGTCTGGACTTCTCATCCTTGCGCCGGAACGCACCCACCGGGAAAGTGCGTAATGGGCATTATACGCCGCGTGGCGCGCCGGTGTCAAGCGCGTAGGATGAGAAGTCGAACGTTAACAAAGGCCGTCAAACGGGGTGTTTCAGCGTGCCTCCGCGCGGCAATCACCGGGCATCGTACGCCTTCACGAGTTTCTTCGGAGCGCGGCGGCGCCATGCCTTTTCGATGATATCGCGCAGTGTGCGATCGTCGGTTTCGGCCAAGCGCACCAGCACTGCTGGCCAGCCGCGGAAGTGTTCGGTGATGAAGAAGATTTCCGGTTCGGTCGCCAGCAGCATTTCACGCGTATCCAGATCGACCGATACGATCAGCGTGTCATTGTCCTTCATTTGGAAGAGGTACTTGCCGTTGACTTTGAGCGACGGTGTGCCGAACGTGGTCGACTCCTCCACGCCGGGCATCGCCAATGCGATGTCACGAACACGGTCGAACGGGTCACGGGAGAAGTCATCCTGTGCCACAATAGCACCCTTGTTCTAGTTCGCAGTTTCCATTATAGCCGGTTTCTCCATGTCTGGAACCGTATCCGCTGGCGCACCGCCGGTGTCGCGGATTGGTGTGTGCAAACTGGTGCTACACTCAGTGTCGCATCGGCTGACATTCGATCGAAAGCGCGCATGTCTACCCCACCCCCGCCGCCGGCCCGTGGCGCCCGTCTCGAATGGAGCGCAATCCCCGCCAGCATCCGCGCCAATATCGAAGCGCGGTTGGGTTCGCCGGTCGTAGCCGCGCATACGCAGCCCGGCGGATTTTCGCCCGGGGTCGCCGCGCGACTGCGCACTGCAGACGGCCAACGCGTATTCGTCAAAGCCGTCGGGCCGCAGCCTAACCCCGATTCGCCGGCTATCCATCGCCAAGAAGCGCGCATCACCGCAATGCTGCCGCCGACCGCGCCCGTGCCGCGCTTGCGCTGGTCGATCGACGACGCCGAGACCGGGTGGGTCGTGCTGGCACTGGATGAGATTGACGGCCGACACCCGCACGAACCGTGGCAAGCCGATGATCTCGATCGCGTCGTACGTGGCATGATCGACCTGTCCGAGCAGTTGACGCCGTCGCCGCTGCCGATCGGGGCTGTGGACCCGATCGGGTTGACCATCGGCACGCGAATCGCGGGTTGGCGTCTCCTGCTCGAAGGCGATCCGGCCCAGCGTGACGTGCTGGATGCGTGGTCGCGGCGCCACCTCGAAGCGGCCGCAGATCTCGAATCCCGCGCCAGCGCCGCCACTACCGGAGACACGCTCCTCAATTTCGACATACGGGCCGACAACATCCTCATTTCGAATGAGCGCGTGTGGTTCCTTGACTGGCCTTGGGGGCAAGTCGGCGCAGCGTGGATCGACATCCTCGCGTTCGCCCCAAGCGTGACGATGCAAGGCGGCCCTCCGCCGGAAGACGTGGCGATCCGGCATCCTGCATTTCGCCAAGCCGACCCCGACCGGGTGAACGCAGTCCTTGCTGCAGTATCCGGCATGTTCACCGAAAGGTCGCTGAGGCCGCCGCCGCCGGGCTTGCCCACGCTACGCGAATTTCAGGCGGCGCTCGGCGTCGTATCGCGCGCATGGCTGGCCTATCGCACCGGATGGCAGTGATAGTGGGGCGCTGCCTCAAACCCCGCTACAAGGCTTTCGCCCTCTGGACCCTTCCACAGAGATGGGGTCAAGGGGTGCAAATACCTTGTGGAGGCGTGGAGGCAAAGCTTCCGCAGGACAATCAATCGGTCGCCAGCGGCACGATCCAGTCGGCCGGCAACAGCGACGGCTGCACGCGGGCGAGGTCGCGCTCGGCATCGACGATCGGCTGACCGGGTCGGCCGTTCATGCTAACGTACGTTTCGGCGTACACGGCCGGCTCGCACTCGCAGATTGGCGCGAACTCGGCGGCCAGATGGTGCGCAAACTGCAAAATCATGTCCGGCTGGAAGCTCATCTGGTGTTCCTGCACGCGGGTCAGATAGTCGGACGGATAGACGATCCAGAAACGGTCCGTCGCCGGGTCTTCGACGCGGAACGTCACGGTGCCGTTCTTCTCGACCAACATGACGTGCCACGCGAAGCGGAAGCCCTCGTTGGTCCAGAGGTAGTTGCCGGGGTACAGCCAATGGCGCAGCGGCATCAGCACCTGCCACGCGAAAAACAACGCGACGGCGGGCGCCACCCAACGCGCGGGACGTACGACGCGATCCGGTTCAGCGGCAGGCAGCACGCGCCCGATCCGACCAAACAGCCAGCGCCAGTCGTCGGCGTCGAAGAAGACCAGCGTGCAGGCGATCATCACCCACGGAAACACGCCGATCGGGAACAGCAGCCCGGTCATGGTATGGAACCCGATGACCACGAGATACGCAACTGGGCGTGACCGCCGCCAGCTCAGCCAGAACGGGATCGTCAGGTCGAACGCCGCGCCCGCCCAGCTCATCGCGTGGGCGATCCACGGCTGATCGAAGAGCGGGCCGATCACCGGCATGCCGGCACTCGCGCGCAGCCAAATCCGCAGCGGTTGGGCGTCGATCAGCCAATCTGGGTTGAGCTTGGCGATCCCGGCGTACACGTACACGATCCCGAGCATGACGCGTGGCGCCGCCACCATCCACGCCGGCACGGTCGACGCGCGCAGGTCCGGGCGCCGCCGCACGTCCAGCGACAGCATCCGGTTTGCGGGAAGCGCTATCATCAGCAGGCTCATGACCGAGATGAAGTAGTAGTGGTTGAGGTAGTACGCGAGGTCGATCAGCTCGACGTACGTGAACAGCACGAAGAACGTAATGATCGCAGCGCGATAGAACAGGCCGAGGGCGATCAACGCGGCGCACACGCCGATGACGAGGAAGACTGCGTACATACCGGCGGGTGGCAGCGGACGCACCCAGTCGAACCCGAAGTACGTGAAGTGGTAGCCGGGCGCAACGTAGAACGCGTCGATCCAACCCAACGCCGCAAAGCGCACG